>NZ_JBEOUE010000008.1:0-281597 GCF_040303965.1 Streptomyces sp. NPDC094032
ACGGCACCGACGTGCGCGACCTCGGCTTCGACACCCTCGCGGGGGCCGTCGGGGTCGTCTCCCAGGAGACCTACCTCTTCCACGCCTCCGTCGCGCCGGACGTGGCGGCGCCCGTAACGAGCGAAGCGAAGTGAAGGTCGCAGTCCGGACACCCCCACCCCCGCGGAGGTACCGGGCGGCGGTGGTGTCACGGGCCGTCGTCGTGGGCCAGGTGCAGACAGGGGGCGGAGGCGCCCGCATAGGGCGCCGTTCCGTTGTGCCCACCCGTTCCGCCCCAGCGGAACGATTGCCCACAACGGGGGGGGCGGGGGCGGGGGCGGGACGATTGCCCACAGCGGGGGGCGGGGCAGAGGCGGGGTCCAGGGGCAGCAGCCCCTGTTACAGCCCCAACCGCGCCCGCAACCCCCCGCTCGCCCGTTCGTCCGTCGCCACCGACGCCGCCCCGTCCGTCACCGTCTCGTAGACGGCCAGGATGTCCGCCCCCACCGTCGACCAGTCGAACCGCCGCACATGCGCCGAGCCCCGCTCCCGCAGCTCCTCCCGCCGCGTCTCGTCGCCGAGGAGCCGGATCGCCTGGGCGGCCAGGTCGTCGGCGTCCTCGTTGGCGAAGAGCTGGCCCGCCGCCCCCTGGTCGAGGACCTGCGCGAAGGCGTCGAGGTCGGCGGCGAGGACGGGCGCACCCGCCGAGAGCGCCTCGACGAGGATGATGCCGAAGCTCTCACCCCCCGTGTTGGGCGCCACATACACGTCCACGCTCCGCAGCAACCGCGCCTTGTCCTCGTCACTGACCATCCCGAGGAACTCGACCCGCGACCGCATCTCGCGAGGCAGCGAGGCGACGGCCTCCTCCTCGTCACCGCGCCCGGCGACGAGCAGCCGCGTGCCGGGCCGCTCGGCGAGGATCCGGGGCAGGGCCCGCATCAGCACGGGCAGCCCCTTGCGCGGCTCGTCGATCCGCCCGATGAACCCGAGCGTGCCCCCCTGCCACTCCTTCCGCGGCTCCGCGCGGGCGAAGAAGTCGACGTCGACGCCGTTCGGAATGACGACGGCGTCGCCCCCGAGGTGCTCGACGAGGGTGCGCCGCGCGTACTCGCTGACCGCGATCCGCGCGCTGATCTTCTCCAGCGCCGGCTGAAGGATCGGATACGCGGCGATCATGGCCCGCGAGCGCGGGTTGGAGGTGTGGAAGGTGGCGACGATCGGCCCCTGCGCCGCCCAGCAGGTGAGCAGCCCGAGCGAGGGCGAGGTCGGCTCGTGGATATGGACGACGTCGAAGGTGCCGTCGTGCAGCCACCGCCGCACCCGCGCCGCCGACAGGAAGCCGAAGTTGAGCCGGGCGACGGACCCGTTGTACGGCACGGGCACCGCGCGGCCGGCGGAGACGACGTACGGCGGCAGCGGCGTCTCGTCGTCGGCGGGCGCGAGGACGGAGACCTGGTGACCGAGCCGGATCAGGTGCTCGGCGAGGTCGCGGATGTGGAACTGGACGCCGCCCGGCACGTCCCAGGAGTACGGGCAGACGATGCCGATCCTCACGTAGAACCGTCCTCCCGTCGCTCCTCCAGGTCGGCGAGCCACAGTCGCTGGAGCATGTGCCAGTCCTCCGGGTGGTCCGCGATGCCCGCGGCGAAGACGTCGGCGAGGGCCTGTGTCACGGAGGACGTCCTCTCGGTCCGGGTACCTGACTCGGGCACGTCGAGCGGCGCGTGGATCTCCCCGCGCATGACGTCGGTGTCGTCGTACCAGAGGGTCACCGGCAGCAGCAGCGCCCCGGTCTGCTGGGCGAGGATCGCGGGCCCCGCGGGCATCCGGACGGGCTCGCCGAAGAAGGAGACCTCGACCCCCGACGCGGACAGGTCCCGGTCGGCGACGAGGCACACCAGCCCACCGGCCCGCAGCCGCCGCGCCAGCGTCCCGAAGGCGGAGCCGCCGGTGTGCGGCAGCACCTCCATGCCGAGGGACTCGCGATAGGCGACGAACCGGTCGAACAGCGACTCGGGCTTGAGCCGCTCGGCGACGGTGGCGAAGGGCACGCCGAGCGCGCGGGTGACCCAGACACCGGCGAGGTCCCAGTTGCCCATGTGGGGCAGGGCGAGGACGACACCGCGCCCGGAGGCGAGGGCGTCCTTGAGGTGGTGGACGCCCTTGGGGTCGAAGCTGCCGGCGGCGCGCTCCGCGTTCCAGGTGGGCAGCCGGAAGGACTCCATCCAGTAGCGCATGTACGAGCGCATCCCGGCCTTGGAGAGCTCCCGCAGCCGCTCGGGGGAGGCGTCGGGGACCACGCGCGCGAGGTTGGACTCCAGGCGCAGGACGCTCTTGCCGCGCCGCTTCCAGGCGGTGTCGGCGATCCGGCGTCCGAGCCCCTTGGCGACCGGCTCGGGCAGCTTCTTCACGGTGGCCCAGCCGAGCCCGTAGAGACCGTCGGTGACCCGGTCCTTGAGGCTCGTGGGGGCCTGCTCCTTCGCGTCGGTCACGTGGCCTCGCCCGCCCGCGCCGCCGCGTCCGCCTCGGCGGACTCCCGGCGTACCGTCACGACACGCTGTCCCAGGGTGACCGCCGAGCCGACGGCCACGATCCACAGGGCGATCGGCAGCAGGATCTGGACGCCGGGCACGCCGAAGGTGTGCAGACCGGCGAGACCGGCCGCGACCAGCGAGATCACCAGGCGTTCGGCGCGCTCGACGAGACCGTTGACGGCGACCGGCAGGCCGATCGATTCTCCACGCGCCTTGGTGTACGAGACGACCTGGCCGCTGGCCAGGCAGAAGATCGCGACGGCGCACAGGACGTTGTCGTCGCCCTTGCCCGCGTAGTAGAGCGCGAAGCCGCCGAAGATCGCGCTGTCGGCCACCCGGTCGAGGGTGGAGTCGAGGAAGGCGCCCCAGCGGCTGGAGATGCCCGCCTGGCGGGCCATGTTGCCGTCGACGAGGTCCGAGAAGACGAACAGCGTGATGACGATCGTGCCCCAGAAGAACTCCCCGCGGGGGAAGAAGACCAGCGCGCCGGCCACCACCCCGGCGGTGCCGATGAGCGTCACGGCGTCGGGGCTGACGCCCCGGCGGAGCAGAAACGCGGCGAACGGTGTGAGGACACGCGTAAAAAAGGCACGCGCGTACTTGTTCAGCATGGCCTTCCCGAGGTTCGGTGGGCCGCGCGGCCCCTACGACCACCGGCTCACCCATCGTAGCCACGCGCGCCCCCGCGAAAGCGTCGGCACCCGCCCACGACGCCCGTGCCGCCACATTTAGGCACCATGAGCGCACCCGGAGCGCACCCGGACCGCATCCGGACCACGCCCAGCCCACACCCGGCATACGACGTATGGACGCACCGTGACGTCGGTGCAAAGCTCGAAGGACGACCTCACCGTACGAGCAGTCGGGAGGAAGACATCATGGGCGACAAGGCGAACGCGCACTCCGGGGCCGCCGGCAGGGCTCCAACGGCCGACCGGCCCTCGGCCGTACGGAACGTGGTGCTGGTCGGCCACAGCGGATCGGGCAAGACGACCCTCGTCGAGGCCCTGGCCCAGACCGCGGGCGCGGTCAACCGGGCCGGGCGCGTCGAGGACGGCGGGACGGTCTCCGACTACGACGAGATCGAGCACCGCCAGCAGCGCTCCGTACAGCTCTCCCTCGTCCCGGTGGAATGGGGCGGGTGCAAGATCAACCTCCTGGACACACCGGGATACGCCGACTTCGTCGGTGAGCTGAGGGCCGGTCTGCGCGCGGCGGACGCGGCCCTCTTCGTCGTCTCGGCGGCGCAGGAGGCCGACGCGGTCGTGGGCTCGACGCGCGCGGTGTGGGAGGAGTGCGCCGCCGTCGGCATGCCGCGGGCGATCGTGGTGACCCATCTCGACACGGCGCGCACCGACTTCGACCGGCTCACCGAGGTCTGCGCCGGACTGTTCGGCGGCGACGACCCCGACGCCGTACTCCCCCTGTACCTGCCCGTGCGCGGCCCGGAGAGCCCCGACGGGCACGCCCAGGCCACGGGGCTCGTGGGGCTGCTCACGGAGCGGATCTTCGACTACGCGACGGGGGTACGCCGGGAGGACCCGCCCGAGGAGACGCAGCGCCCGCTGATCGCGGAGGCCCGCGCCCGGCTGATCGAGGGGATCATCGCCGAGAGCGAGGACGAGACCCTGATGGACCGCTATCTCGGCGGCGAGGAGATCGATCTCAAGACGCTCGTCGAGGACCTGGAGAAGGCGGTCGCGCGCGGCACCTTCCACCCGGTGCTCGCGGCCGCCCCGGCGGCGGACGGCGGCAAGCAGGGGCTCGGCACGGTGGAGATCCTTGAGCTGATCACCGGCGGCTTCCCCACCCCGCTGGAGCGCGCGGCGCCGGCGGTCACGAGCCCGGAGGGCGCGCCGCGTCCGGCGCTGGTCTGCGATCCGGACGGACCGCTGGTCGCCGAGGTCGTGAAGACCTCGTCGGACCCGTATGTGGGCAGGATCTCCCTGGTCCGCGTCTTCTCGGGCACCCTGCGCCCGGACGAGACCGTGCACGTGTCGGGGCACGGGCTGACCGACCGGGGCCACGAGGACCACGATGTCGACGAGCGGGTGGGGGCGCTGACCTCCCCGTTCGGCAAGCAGCAGCGGGCCCTGTCGCAGTGCGTCGCGGGCGATCTGGCCTGTGTGGGCAAGCTGGCCCGCGCGGAGACGGGCGACACGCTGTCCGCGAAGGACGCCCCGCTCCTGATGGAGCCGTGGGCGATGCCCGAGCCGCTGCTCCCGCTGGCGATCGAGGCGCACAGCAAGGCCGACGAGGACCGGCTGTCCCAGGGGCTGGCCCGGCTGGTGGCCGAGGACCCGACGATGCGGCTCGAACAGAACCAGGACACCCGTCAGGTCGTCCTGTGGTGCCTGGGCGAGGCGCACGCGGACGTGGCACTGGAGCGGCTGCGCGGGCGCTTCGGGGTGCAGGTCGACACCGTGCCGCACAAGGTGTCGCTGCGCGAGACCTTCGGCGGCGCGTCCGCCGGGCGCGGGCGGCATGTGAAGCAGTCCGGCGGGCACGGCCAGTACGCGATCTGCGAGATCGACGTGGAGCCGCTGCCGGCGGGCAGCGGCATCGAGTTCGTCGACAAGGTGGTCGGCGGCGCCGTGCCGCGCAACTTCATCCCCTCGGTGGAGAAGGGCATCCGGGCGCAGGCGGCCCGCGGGGTCGCGGCGGGTTATCCGCTGGTGGACATCCGGGTCACCCTGCGGGACGGCAAGGCGCACTCGGTGGACTCCTCCGACGCGGCCTTCCAGACGGCGGGCGCCCTGGCCCTGCGGGAGGCGGCGGCCGAGGTGCCGATCCGGCTCCTGGAGCCGGTGGCGGAGGTGGTGGTGCTGGTCCCGGACGACTATGTGGGTCCGGTGATGAGCGATCTGTCGGGGCGGCGCGGCCGGGTGGTCGGCACCGAGCAGGCGGGGCCCGGGCGGACGCTGGTCCGGGCGGAGGTGCCCGAGATCGAGATCGGGCGGTACGCGATCGACCTGCGGTCGGTCTCGCACGGCACGGGCAGCTTCGACCGCACGTACGCGCGGCACGAGGCGATGCCTCCGCACCTGGCCGACAAAGTGCGCGAACAGAGCCAAAAGGGATAGCGACTGACGGACCGTCGCCCGGCCGGCACCCGACGCCGCCCGCCCAACTCCCTCCCGGCGGGCGGCATTCGGCCGCGTCCGTCCACTCCGGTGACGCATCCGTCGTCGCCCGGTTACGCTGTGGTGCCCAGCTCAGAAGGTGTGCGGGGCGCGGCAGTTGGGAACAGCCCGCACAGGGACCGTGGTGATGGGGGCGGCAGTGACGATCGGCAGTTTCGGCATCGGGGCGCAGATTCCCCTGCAGGGCTCGGACGCACAGACGGCGGCGACCCATGCCCTCGCCTCCGCCGCGTACCGCGACAGCCCGGTCGGGGTGATCCTCGACGCCAACAGCGAGTGGCACAAGTCGACGGTCAAGGAGGGCAAGTGGCACAAGCTGTTCCGCCCCGACCTCGGTGAGGCCTTCTCCCGAGCCGTGCAGGTACGGATGCTGGGCGGCGCCCGCAAGCCCCTGATCCAGTCCTTCGGGGCCGACCCCCAGCCGGTCGTCGAGCACTGCCTGGCCGCCACCGGCATCCGCAGGCAGCGCGATGTGAAGCTGACCCTGGTGACGCTGCTCTTCGGTCTGCTCTTCCTGCCGGGGCTGCTGCTGTGGCTCGGCGTGATCCAGCTGCGCCGGGTCGCCGCCGGCTCCGACAACCGGCGTACCAGCGCCATCGGCACCTTCGTGCTGGTCGTCGCCGGCATCTTCGCCGCCCTGGTGCTGCTGAAGCTGCCCTTCGACGGCGTGCTGCCCAACTATCTGCGCGCCATGGTGGTGGCGCCGGTGCTCGGCTGGTACCTGGCCCGCCGGATCTGCGAGAACACCGCCCAGGACCTGCGCGAGCGCTGGACCGCGCTGCTCAGCGGCGGCGGCATCGGCGCCAAGATCCCCGAGGCCGTGCCGCAGGACCCGGCCGAGAAGACCGCCGAGGAGCTGCGCCAGAACCTGGAGAAGCTGGCCGCCGAGCAGCAGTCCAACGTCGTCTTCTACGCGGGCCCCAAGGGAATACTGGGCATGGGCACCCGCTGGGGCAGCTGGACCCTCGCCGAGGAGCTGATCCCGCAGAACGGCAAGGAGATCCACGACTTCCGCGCCTGGGACGTGGTCCGCGAGATCCACACCCAGCTCACGCTCCTGGAGCGCGGCTCTCTGAAGACGGGCTTCCCCAAACCCACGGTGAAGCACTGGATCGTCTCGCCGGTCGGCGAGGGCGCCGACGAGGTGGGCCGCCCCGAGGGCGAGAACGTCGTCGCCTTCCAGGTGAAGCCGCACGAGATACAGCGCATCTGCAACGACCAGCAGTTCGGCAGTGGAAACCGGCACTATCTGGGCGTCCAGTTCACCCTCTGGGACGGGCAGCTGGTCCTCACCATGATGGTGACGGTCACCTCGCTGCACCACACACTGCGCGTCGAGGTCACCGGCCACGCCCTCGGCCCGGTCCACTCGCTGTTCACCAGCAAGCCGAAGGCGAAGACCAAGGAGGTCTCCAAGACCGTCAGGTTCTGGGAGACCCGGGAGATCAAGCTGCCGCTGACCGACACGGACGACGTGGTGCGGCAGGCCGTCCGCGCGCCGCTGACCTGGTTCCCGCCGGTCCTGGACTTCCTGGGCGGCAAGCTGGTGCTGCCGGAGCCCTTCGGACTGCGGCACCCCTGGGCGAGCCCGCCCTGGAAGAACCGCTTCATGGCCGACGACGCCATCCGCGCCGCGACCCCCGTCCTGCGGGCGGTCCACGCCGCGACCATCAAGGTGCTCGACGATCACGGCGTGGACACGGAGCGCTTCACCAACCGCTCGCTGGTCCTCGGCGGCGGCATCCAGGACCCCGGCCCGAAGAAGGCCGACCTCTACGACGCGTAGGGCGGGCGCCGGGCCGGGACCGGCTCAGATGCCGGCCGGCCAGGCGTCGGCCAGCATCTTCCGGGTGTCGGCGAGGAGCTGCGGCAGCACCTTGGTGTGGCCGACCACCGGCATGAAGTTGGTGTCGCCGCCCCAGCGGGGCACGACGTGCTGGTGGAGATGGGCGGCGATCCCGGCGCCGGCGACCGTGCCCTGGTTCATGCCGATGTTGAAGCCGTGCGCGCCGGAGGCGGCCCGCAGCGCGACCATGGCCGCCTTGGTGAACTCGGCGAGCTCGGCGGTCTCGGCCGGGTCGAGGTCGGTGTAGTCGGCGACGTGACGGTACGGGACGACCATCAGGTGGCCGCCGTTGTACGGGTAGAGGTTGAGGACCGCGTACACGCTCCGGCCCCGGGCGATCACCAGGCCGTCCTCGTCCGACTTCGAGGGGATCGTGCAGAAGGGACAGCCGTCCTCGGCGCCCGGCCCGGTGGGCTTGTTCTCGCCCTGGATGTAGGCCATCCGGTGAGGCGTCCACAGGCGCTGGAACGCGTCCTGCGTCCCCACTCCGATCTGCTGCTCCGGCTCAGTCGTCATGCTGTGCAGCATATTGCTTCGCCCGTTCGGATCGTGTCGCCGGGGCGGAAGATCCACACAGAGGCCATCCTGAACCGATGAGAGACAGGCCGACCGTACCGCCCGCGCAGGAGCGCTGGGACCGCTGGATGGAGACCCCGCTGACGGTGATGGCCCTGGTCTACCTGGCCGCCTACGCGGTGCGGGTGCTCGGACACGACCTGCCGGGGCCGGTGCGGGACCTCTGCCTCGCACTGACGTTCGCTGCCTGGGCCGTCTTCCTCGTGGACTATGTCGTACGGGTCGGGCTGAGCGGCCTCGGCGTGCTGCGCTTCGTCCGCCACCATCTCCTCGACACGGTGGTGCTGATCCTGCCGCTGCTGCGCCCGCTGCGGATCGTCAGCGTCTACGACCGGGTGCAGCGCCGCCGCGACAAGCCCCGGCTCTCGCTGTACGCCCGGGTCATGGCGTACGGGGGAATGACGGCGGGGCTGCTCGGCTTCGCGGGGGCGCTGACCGTCTACCACTTCGAGTACGGCGCCCCCGGCGCGACGATCCGCACCTTCGGCGACTCGGTGTGGTGGGCCTGCGCGACCCTGGCGACGGTGGGCTACGGCGACGTGACGCCGGTGACCCCGATGGGGCGGCTGACGGCGGTGGGGATCATGGGGGTCGGCCTGGCACTGCTCGGCGCGGTGACGGGTTCCTTCTCGTCCTGGCTGATCCAGGCGTTCACCCGGGAGGACGAGAAGGGGCCCCCGGGGAACTCCCCGGGGGCCTCCTGACCGTTCCTCAGTCCGCTCAGACCTGGACGCGGTCCTCGACGATCTTGGCGATCTTGGCGATGGCCTCGTCGACCGGGACGCCGTTCTCCTGCGAACCGTCGCGGTAGCGGAAGGAGACGGCGCCGTTGGCCATGTCCTCGTCGCCCGCGATGATCATGAACGGGACCTTCTGCTTCTGCGCGTTGCGGATCTTCTTCTGCATCCGGTCCGAGGAGGCGTCGACCTCCACCCGCAGGCCCTGCTTCTTCGCCTTGGCGGCGAACTCCTGGAGGTACGGGATGTGCGCGTCGCCGATCGGGATGCCGGTCGCCTGCACCGGGGCGAGCCAGGCCGGGAAGGCGCCCGCGTAGTGCTCGAGGAGCACCGCGAAGAAGCGCTCGATCGAACCGAACAGGGCGCGGTGGATCATGACCGGGCGCTGCTTGGTGCCGTCCGGGGAGGTGTACTCCAGGTCGAAGCGCTCCGGCAGGTTGAAGTCGAGCTGCACGGTCGACATCTGCCAGGTACGGCCGATGGCGTCCCGCGCCTGCACGGAGATCTTCGGGCCGTAGAACGCGGCGCCGCCCGGGTCGGGGGTCAGCGGCAGGCCCTGCTTCTCGGCGACCTGCTGGAGGACCGCGGTGGCCTCCTCCCAGACCTCGTCCGAGCCGACGAACTTCTCCGGGTCCTTGGTCGACAGCTCCAGGTAGAAGTCGGTCAGACCGTAGTCGCGCAGCAGGTTCAGGACGAAGGTGAGCGTCTTGTCGAGCTCCTCCGCCATCTGCTCGCGGGTGCAGTAGATGTGCGCGTCGTCCTGGGTGAAGCCCCGGGCCCGGGTCAGACCGTGCACGACGCCGGACTTCTCGTACCGGTACACGGTGCCGAACTCGAACAGGCGCAGCGGCAGCTCACGGTAGGAGCGCCCGCGCGCGTCGAAGATCAGGTTGTGCATCGGGCAGTTCATGGGCTTGAGGTAGTAGTCCACGCCCTCGTCGAGCTGCATGGGGGGGTACATGCCCTCGGCGTACCAGTCGAGGTGACCGGACTTCTCGAACAGCTTGCCCTTGGTGGCGTGCGGCGAGTAGACGAACTCGTAGCCCTCCTCCTCGTGCCGCTTGCGCGAGTAGTCCTCCATGACCCGGCGGATGATGCCGCCCTTGGGGTGGAAGACGGCGAGACCGGAGCCGATCTCGTCCGGGATGGAGAACAGGTCCAGCTCGTTGCCCAGCTTGCGGTGGTCGCGCTTCTCGGCCTCGGCGAGGAAGTCGAGGTGGGCCTTCAGCTCCTCCTTCGACGGCCACGCGGTGCCGTAGATGCGCTGGAGCATCGGGTTCTTCTCGCTGCCGCGCCAGTAGGCGGCGGCGTTGCGCATCAGCTTGAACGCCGGGATGTTCCGGGTGGTGGGCAGGTGCGGACCGCGGCAGAGGTCCTTCCAGCACAGCTCGCCGGTCTTGGCGTCCAGGTTGTCGTAGATCGACAGCTCGCCGCCGCCGACCTCGACGTTGGCGCCGTCGTCGGTCGAGGCCGCGCCCTTGATGCCGATGAGCTCCAGCTTGTACGGCTCGGCCGCGAGCTCCTCGCGGGCCTCCTCGTCCGTGACGACACGGCGCGAGAAGCGCTGGCCGCGCTTCTGGATCTCCTGCATCTTCTTCTCGATGACCTTGAGGTCCTCGGGAGTGAAGGGCTTCTCGACGTCGAAGTCGTAGTAGAAGCCGTCCCGGACCGGCGGGCCGATGCCCAGCTTGGCCTCGGGGAAGAGCTCCTGCACGGCCTGGGCCATGACGTGCGCGGTGGAGTGGCGCAGGATGTCGAGACCGTCCGGCGAGGAGATCTCCACCCCCTCGACGACATCGCCCTCGGCGAGCTCGTACGCCAGGTCCTTCAGCTCGCCCGCGACACGGGCGGCGATCACGGTGCGGTCGTCGGCGAACAGGGCGCCGGCCGTGGTGCCCGCGCTCACCGTCCTCTCCTCTGCTCCCGAGGCGGACTGGACGGTCACACGGACTTCAGACACGGATGCTCCATACATAGGGGCGCTGGCAGACACGAGGTGCCGGCGCCGGCGGTGCGCGGCAGAGACGAGGTGCCGCGCAGGCCTTGATCCTACCGGGGGTCCGTGTCCCGCCCCTCAGTCCTCCCCGCCGCAGGGGTCCTCGAAGAAGTCCGCGTTCTCGATCGTCTCCTGCATCGACTTCATCAGCCGGTCCCTGACCGCCTCGTCCACCTGCACCGGCACCACCCCGCTCGCGTCGGCGAGCCGCCGGAAGCCGCCGCGGCTCTCCAGCCTGCCCACGACCCGGATCGGCAGCCCGACCAGATGGGCGTGCCCGGCGGTGCGGTACGCGTCCTCGTCGAGGGTCACCCGGACGTGCCGCACGTCCGCCCCGGCCAGCACGCGCAGCCGTACGGTGCCCTCGCCGCGCGGTCCCGAGCGGCGCATCCGGACGACGCTGCCGGTGATCCGTACCGGTACGGAGGGCTCGTCGGCCAGGTAGCGGGCGGCGGCCTCACGCAGCGCGGGCAGGTCGCCCGGCGAGAACTCGACGGGCTCGGGGCGGGCGGCGCAGCCCACCGGGGTGCCGGCCGCCGGGGACCACTCCAGGGCGACCCCGGCGCCCTCGGTGCCCCGCACCAGCGCCACCAGGGCCTCGGTGAGCTCACGGCTCACCCCGGCCTCGACGGCGGTGTCGAAGGCCTCCATGCCGCCGGTCGCCCGCTGGTAGTCGACGGCCTCCCGGGCGGCGTAGAGCGCGTGGTAGAGGCGCACGGAGACGGCCCGGCCCGGGTCGACGGGCAGGAAGGCGGTGAGCCCGCCGTCCGGCGCCCCGTCCACGACGACGTTCTCCAGGGCGGACCGGGCCTGCCGCCGGTGCCGGGCCCCGTGGTACCCGGCCCGGTCGCGCACGGCGAGCGCGCCGGCCAGCAGCATGGAGCGGGCGGCCGCCCTCAGCTGCTCCTGCACGGGCCAGGGCACGCCGCCGGACGGGCCCGGCGGCACATCGCGCCACCAGCGGATCTCGTCGCTGGGCACGGTGAGCCCGGTCAGCACCTCGCGGGCGGAGGGCGTACCGCTGCGGGCGAGCGCCGTCAGGGCCTCGCCGATCAAGTCCTCGCAGTCCGGGAAGGCCCGGCTGTCCGGCACCAGGAGGCTGGTGCCCCGGCCGGCCGGCTCGGGCCCGGGCGGGGCCCAGCGGCTGTAGCGTCCGGCGGCGCCGCCGTGCCGCCGCCAGCCGTGCCGGGCGAGCAGCGCGCCGAGCACGCGCGGGTCGACCCCGCCGGGGTCGGGTTCGTCGATCGGCCGCATCAGGGTCTCCCTCCCACGCCGACCCGGGCCATGATCTCGCAGAGCGCCCGGTCGTCGAAGATCCGCGCCGTCGGGATGCGCACGGTGGTCCTGCGCCGTCCCGTGACCGGGTGGCCGGCCAGGTTGATCCAGTAGCAGCAGTGCCGCAGGTCCAGCCGGTCGTGGCCGGCCCGCAGCCAGTCCTCCCGGTCCCTCGGCACGAGCATCACGACCAGGATCTTGTGCACGGCCACGGGGGTCCGGGCCAGCTTCACCAGGTGCTCGTTGTCCAGGGTGAACGAGAAGGCGGGAGCGCCGGGCGTGCGCGGCGGCAGTTGGTAGGTGCACTTCAGCTGCACCTTGATGGTGACCTCGTCGTCGACCGTGTGCCCGGGGGCGCTGTGGCTGACGTGCCAGTCGATGCCGTTGTCCGGGAACGGCTGCGACAGCGAGCAGCCCGCCGCCGCCGCGACCGCGTGGAGGTACCCCACCTGGAGGGTCTCCATGCAGGCGGTGGTGGCGAGCGAGCCGCGCAGCGGTGCCGTCCCCTGGGGCGGCGGCCCGCCCCATTCGGGCTGGGCTATCGCCATGTCAATTCCCTCCCCCGTCAGCTCTGTTGTGACCGGTTTGCGTACGGTGCAAACAGCCCGGGTATCACCGTTTCGGGCAGGGGGATGGCCATCTGCCGCGCGCGTGCGAGGAGTTCGGGGATGACGACGCACTGGTTCGAGGGGCCCCTGGCCGCATTCGACACGGAGACCACGGGAGTCGACGTCGAGGAGGACCGCATCGTGTCCGCCGCCCTCGTCGTCCAGGACGCCTCGGGGATGCGCCCGCGCGTGACGCGCTGGCTGGTGAACCCCGGCATCCCGGTGCCGGCGGGGGCCACCGCCGTGCACGGGCTGACGGACGATCACCTCCAGCGCAACGGCCGCTGGCCCTCACCGGTGGTGGAGGAGCTGGCCCGGGCGATAGCCGAGCAGAGCTCGGCGGGGCGGCCCCTGGTGGTGATGAACGCGCCCTTCGACCTGACGATCCTGGACCGCGAGCTGCGCCGGCACCGCGCCTCCTCGCTCGGGACCTACCTGGACGGCGTCCCGCTGTGCGTGCTCGACCCCCGGGTCCTGGACAAGCACCTGGACCGGTACCGCAAGGGCCGCCGGACCCTGACGGACCTGTGCGAGCAGTACGGCGTGCCGCTGGACGGCGCCCACGACGCGGCGGCGGACGCCTCGGCCGCGCTGGAGGTCGTACGGTCGGTGGGGCGGCGTTTCGCCTCGCGCCTGGAGCGTCTGTCGCCGCCGGAACTGCACACGCTGCAGGCGGTGTGGCACGCGGCGCAGGCCCGGGGTCTGCAGGCCTGGTTCGCCCGGCAGGGCACCCCGGAGGCGGTGGACCCGGCGTGGCCGCTGCGTCCTGAGCTGAGGACGGCGGCCTGAGGGCAGCCCCGTAAGGGTGCCGGAAATGGCTGAGGCCGGTCCGTCGTCTGACGGACCGGCCTCTCCCGGTGGGCGATACTGGGATCGAACCAGTGACCCCTTCGGTGTGAACGAAGTGCTCTCCCGCTGAGCTAATCGCCCGGGAACGGGTTGAACCATACAGGGCTTTCGGGGTCTCGTTCAAACCGCCCGCAGCCGGGCCGCCAGCCCGCGCCGCCCGCCCCGCATCATCAGCGCGTGGTTGGCGCGGAACACGGGCCGCCCGGGGACGGCCAGCGCGCGCATCAGCGGCGCCCGGACCTCGACCTCCTGCTCGTACAGGGCCCGGGTCCCGTTCCCCTCGGGGGCCAGGGTCCAGCGGGCCCAGCCGTCCAGGTCCCCGCTCAGGCCGACCTCCAGGACCCGCGCGCCGGGGTCGCGGCGCCGGGCCCGGGCGGTGACGACGAGGTCGTACGGGAGGAGGGAGCGGAGCCGGGCGGTGCCGGTGAGTTCGTCGAGCGGGACGACCTCGCGCACCTGGGGCCACCAGCGGGGGTACTCCTCGGCGCGTTCGAGCACGGCGTAGACCGCGTCGGGCGGAGCGGCGAGGCGCCAGACGCTGCGGAAGCGGTAGCGGCACCAGTCCATGAGCCCAGTGTGGGTTACGTGGGCTACTCAGGCCCGGATCTGAGTACCCGCGCCCATCCCCCGCCGCCGTGTCCGGCCGCACACTCCGCGTATGGACTCCTCCCTGCCTCCCGCGGAAGAGCTGGTGCTCGTCGACCGAGAACTGGCCCGACTCGACGCCCACCGCGCCCAGTTGCTCGCCCGCCGGGACTGGCTGCTGCGGGTGCTGTACACGCCGGTGGCGGCGGCCCCGGTGACGACGCCACGGCCCGAGGCGACCCCGCGCAGCGCCCAGAACGTGCTGCTGACCCTCGGCGGCGTGCTGCTGACCGTCGCCGCCGTCGCCTTCACCCTGGTGAGCTGGGGGTCCATGGGCATCGGCGGACGGGCGGCCGTCCTCGGCGTCGTGACCTCGGCGGCGCTGCTCGCGCCGGTGGCGCTGCTGCGCAAGGGGCTGCGCTCCACGGCGGAGTCGGTGGCGGCCCTCGGCCTGGTCCTCACGCTCCTCGACGCGTACGCCCTCCACCGGGTGGCGCTCCCGGACACCGGCGCCCTGTCCTACACGGCGTCGGCCGCCGCCGTCCTCGCGGCCGTCTGGGCCGGGTACGGCGCCGCCCTCACCCGGCTGCGGATCCCGCTCCCGGCGGCCGTGGCCATGGCCCAACTCCCGCTGCCCCTCGGGGTGCTGGCGGCCGGCGGCGGCATGCTGTCCTTCGCGTGGGCGGCGCTGGCCACGGCCGTCCTCGATCTGGCGGCCGCCCGGCGGGCCCTGCCCGCCCCTGCGCGGATCACCGCCCTCGTCATGGCGGGCGCCCTCGGCGGCCTGCCGCTGATCACCGGCCTCTCGCTGTCGACGGGGACGCCGCTGCGCGCGACCCCACTGCTGCTCGCCTGCGCCGCGGTCCTGCTGTACGTGGCGGTGCGCACCGCCCCGGCGGCGCTGCCCGCGGCGGCCCTCGCGGGAGTGGCCCTGATCGCCTCGGCCGGCGGCCTGCTGCGCGCGGCGCTCCCGGAGGTCTGGACCGTGCCCGGGTACGCCCTGTGCGGGGTGGTCCTGGCGGCAGTGGCCCTGCGGGCTCTCACGCGTGGGACGGCGCTGCCGGAGGCGGGTGCGATCCGGCGCGGCCTGGCGTGCGCCGGTGGCGGCGTCCTCGCTCTCGCGCTGTCGTGGGCGCTGCCCTCGGTGGCGGCGGGGCTGCTGGGGCCGCTGGCCCGCACGACGGCGCCGTGGTCGGGCGAGCACGCGGAGCCGCTCCTGGGCTCGTATCCCGCGACGGCGCCGCTCGTCCTGCTGCTCGCGGCCGCCGCCCTGGCGACGGTCCCCCGCCTGTGGGCCCGCTGTGCCGCCCTGGCCCTGGCCTGGGCGCTGCTCACCGCCCTGCCGGTGTCCCTGGGGCTCCCGTACGCGGCGACGCTCGCGCTCCAGCTCCTGACGGCCGTGGCGGCGCTGGGCGTGGCGGTGCGGCCCGCGCTCCTGACGCGCGGACTGCCCGAGCCGGGGCCGCTCGCCGCGCCCGCCGAGGCGGTGGCGTGGCTCGGGTACGCCGGTGGGCTCGCGTCGGCCGTGGGGGCGGTGGCCCTGGGGCTCGACGTGCGGGCGGCGACGTTCGCGGTGCTCGGGGTGGTTCTCGCGCTGCTCACGGGGGTCGCGGTGCTGGCGACCGGCGTCCGGCGGCTCGTCGGGGCCTGCGGTGCCGTGCTCGCGGCGGCCGGCCTGGTGGGCGCGGGGGCCGTGGCCGCGCAGGCGGGTCCCGAGGTGGCCGGGCTCCTGCTCCTTGCCGTGCCGGCCGGGACGGTCGGGATCGGGGCGTGGCTGCGGCGCCGTCCGGTGGCGGTGGCCGTGGAGGCCACGGGCGCCGCCGTGGCGCTGTGCGCGTTCGGGCTCACCGTGGGGCGACCCGCGCTGCTGGCGCTCGCGCTGGCCCTCTGCGGGGTGCTCGCCGCGGCGACGGCGGTACGGCCGGAGCGCCGCCGGGTCGCGTCGTGGACCGCCGCGGCGCTGTTCCTCCTGGCCGGCTGGGTGCGGCTCGCGGTGTGGGACGTGACGGCGCCGGAGGCGTACACGCTGCCGGTGACCGTCCCGGCCCTGGTGGTGGGCGTGCTGCGGCGGCGCCGGGACCCGGAGGCGTCGTCCTGGACGGCGTACGGCCCCGGTCTCGCCGTGACGCTGCTGCCGAGCCTCCTGGCGGCCTGGACGGACCCGCAGTGGGCGCGCCCGCTGCTGCTGGGCCTCGCGGCGCTCGCGGTGACGCTGCTGGGCGCCCGGTTCCGGCTGCAGGCGCTGCTGGTGCTCGGCGGCACGGTGCTGGCCCTGGACGGGCTGCACGAGCTGGCGCCGTACGTGGTGCAGGTGGTGGGCGCGCTGCCGCGCTGGCTGCCGCCGGCCCTGGCCGGTCTGCTGCTCCTCGCGGTGGGGGCGACGTACGAGCAGCGGCTGCGCGACGCGCGCCGGCTGCGGGAGCGGCTGGGGCGGATGCGCTGACCGGCCCCCGATCAGCCCCCGTTCGGGCCCCGATCGGGGGAAATGCCGAAGGCCCGGAGACGTGTCGTCTCCGGGCCTTCGGGCCGGGTGGTGGGCGATACTGGGTTCGAACCAGTGACCCCTTCGGTGTGAACGAAGTGCTCTCCCACTGAGCTAATCGCCCGGCGCACCGCAAACATTACCCCATGTCAGCGGGGCTCCCGAACCATCCGCGGGTCACTCGTCGATCTTCCACGGCATGACGAGGCCGAACTTCCAGAGGTAGACCGCGCAGAGTGCCGCGACGATCACCAGGCCGACCGTGGTGAGGATGATGTTCCGCCGCCGGACCTTGGGGTCGAGCGCCCGCTGGGCCGCCTCGGTGACCTTCCGCTTGGTCCAGCGGAGCACCAGCTGGGCCCAGACGAACTCGGTCGCCCAGATCGCCATGCCGGCGAAGATCACCAGCCAGCCGGGGCCGGGCAGCGGCAGCATCACGATGCCGGTGCCGACGACGGCGAGGCCGACGACGAAGACACCGACCTGCCAGCTCAGGTGGAGGGTCCGGCGGGCCTTGATGAACTCGGGGGCCCTGGAGCCGAGCGGGGCCTCTTCGGCGCCGCCCTCGGCCTTCCCGGGCCCACCGGACTTCCCGGGCCCCTCAGGACTCTGCTCCCCGCTCACCGCGGACTCCCCCGTGCGCTCGTCACTCTCCGCATTCATGGACCCAACCTACCGGACGGGCCGACCTTGCCGGAATGGAGGTATTACCCAAAGTTACACGCGTCCATACGAGCTACCTGAACGATCACAAAACAGACAGAGGGGTTTACAACGGCACCGTAGGTGGCATGTCGATTTCGCCGACGTGCGAATCCCCGAGCGCACACTGAGCGAAAGGCCCTGGCGCTTATGAACACCACGGTCAGCTGCGAGCTGCACCTGCGCCTCGTTGTGTCGAGCGAGTCCTCACTGCCTGTACCCGCGGGCCTGCGGTATGACACGGCCGATCCGTATGCCGTGCACGCCACCTTCCACACCGGAGCCGAAGAGACGGTCGAGTGGGTCTTCGCCCGCGACCTTCTCGCCGAGGGGCTGCACCGGCCCACCGGCACGGGCGACGTCCGGGTCTGGCCTTCCCGTAGTCATGGCCAGGGCGTCGTCTGCATCGCACTGAGCTCTCCCGAGGGCGAAGCCCTGCTCGAGGCCCCGGCGAGGGCCTTGGAGTCGTTCCTGAAGAGGACCGACGCTGCCGTGCCACCTGGCACCGAGCACCGGCACTT
The DNA here is from genome assembly GCF_040303965.1 of Streptomyces sp. NPDC094032. Lineage (NCBI taxonomy): Bacteria > Bacillati > Actinomycetota > Actinomycetes > Kitasatosporales > Streptomycetaceae > Streptomyces > Streptomyces sp. NPDC094032. The sequence continues at coordinate 17,837 of NZ_JBEOUE010000008.1, forward strand.
CGACCTCGACACGGAGCTCTCCCACATCCTGGCCGACAGCTGAGCCAGGCCGAGAGCCGCACGGCGCCGTCCGACTCGGGGCGACGGCGCCGCGCGGGCAGTCACATACGGAGGGCATCGGCGCTCCCCACCGCGCAGCCGGCGCGGTGCGGGGCGCCGATGCCCGTTTCCGGGTCGCGCTAGAGTCAGCGCAATTCGCGGGCGCCCGCCCGCAGCCGGCCAGGGAGCGAAGCGTGCTCATCCCCCACGACACCCGGATCGCGCTCGACACCGTCGTCGATCTGATGAACACCGCGCCGCAGGGCGACCGTGACGACGAACTCGACGACCTCCCGGCGCTGCGGACCTTCGTGCGCGCCCACAAGATCAGCGACGTGGGCGAGCTCGGAGCCGGGGACCTGCGGGCCGTGCGCGATGTGCGCGACCGCTTCACCGCCGTCTTCTCCGCGCCGGACGCCCGGATCGCGGCCTCCCTGATCAACCAGCTGGTCGCCTCCGCGGGCACGACCCCGCAGCTCACCGACCACGACGGCTACGACTGGCACGTGCACTACTTCGCGCCCGGCGCCTCGGTCTCCGACCATCTGGCCGCCGACTGCGGCATGGCGCTCGCCTTCATCGTCGTGGCGGGCGAGCAGGAGCGGCTGCGCCGCTGCGAGGCACCGGACTGCGGCCGGGCCTTCGTCGACCTCTCCCGCAACCGCTCCCGCCGCTACTGCGACAGCCGCACCTGCGGAAACCGCCTCCATGTCGCCGCCTACCGGGCGCGCCGCAAGGAAGCCGCGGGCTGAGCCCGCCCGGGTCCGGCCGCACCGCCGGGCTCACAGCAGGAACAGATCGTGGAGGGCGGCCATCAGCAGCAGGGCGCCGATCACCGCGAGGAAGATCATCAGCGGCGGCTGGGAGAGCGCGAACAGGCAGCCTCTCGGCTCCTCCGGGGCCTCCGGGGCGCTCGCCGTGGGCGTGGGGGCGGGGGCGGGGTCCCGCGAGGTATCCAGCATCTCGGGGGGATGATGGCGCACGGCCGCCCCCGAAGATCACGCAACACACCCCACGGCAGGGCCCGTTCACCCCATCCCGTGGATGCCGGGAACGAGAACCGCCAGAAGCGGTCAGATCACCGTCGGATCCCGGTCATATTCCGTGCTTCTTCAGAATCGCCTCGATGTCGCTGAAGTCCTCGTCGGCCGGCTTGGCCTGCGGCCTGGGGGCCGCCGCGCGCTGTCCGGCGCCGAGCGAGGGCGCGGACGCCCGGGGCGCCACGGCCTCCGGGGCCTCGCCCCGGCCGGCCTCCCCGCGCCCGGCCCGGCGCCGCTCGACCGCTCGCGTGGTCGAGAGGAGCAGCCATGCCCCGCCGAGCACTCCGAAGCCGGCCCAGGCGGTCGGGCTGAAGGCCGTGTCCGCGAGCCAGGCCACGGCTCCGGTCATCACCAGGCCCAGCGGCACGAGCGAGTAGGCGGCGATCCGGGCCGCCTTGAGGAACCGCTTGCGGTACGCCGTGACCGCGGCGATGCCCAGGCCCGCCACGGACACCGCGGAGCAGATGGTCTCGGCGAGCATGCGATCCTCCAGATCCCGGGTGATACGTCCCTTCCATCCTGCACCGTCCCCGCCCCTTCCGGCCATGCCCCGGCCCCCGGATCAGGGAGATCTCCGGGTCGTCCCCCAGGGAAGGGCGGATGGGAGACTCTCCTCATGAGTGAGTCCACCACCCCCGTCTCCCCCGTCGTCCTGGACGCCTGGATCGACCTGCAGTGCCCCGACTGCTTCAAGGCCCTCGACGACATGCGCGCGCTGCGCGAGAAGTACGGCGAGCGCCTCGACGTCCGCCTGCGCCACTTCCCGCTGGCCAAGCACAAGCACGCGTACGCCGCCGCCCAGGCCGTCGAGGAGGCCACCGACCAGGGCAAGGGCCGGGAGTACGCCGAGGCGCTGCTGGCCAGGGCCGAGGAGCTCGGCGAGCGCGGCGAGCCCGTGCTCCTGGAGGTGGCCGGCGAACTGGGCCTGGACGCCGAGGAGTTCGACACCGCCCTGATCGACGGCCGGCACCTGCTGACGGTCGACGCCGACGAGGCCGAGGGCAAGGCGATCAAGGTCACCGGCACCCCGACCTATGTGATCGACGGTGAGCGGCTCGACGGCGGCCAGAGCCAGGACGGCCTGCGCGAGCGCATCGAGGAGATCGCGGACCGCCTCCTGAAGGGCTGAGCCCTCCCCTCGCGGCCTACCGCAGCGTCTTGGCGCTGTTGAGGTGGGTCGTGCGGTAGCCCAGCGACTCGTAGAGCCGGATCGCCGGGGTGTTGCCCGTGAAGACGTGCAGTCCGAGCAGGCGCTCCCCGGCGGCCAGCGACACGCGCTCGGCCAGCAGCATCAGGCCGCGGCCGTACCCCTTGCCGCGCTGCCCTTCGGCGACCTCGACCTCGAAGACGTAGCCCACCCGCTCCCCCGGCTCCAGCTCGATGTCGCCGGTCCAGAGACAGCCCACGACGTCCGCGTCCCGCAGGGCGACGACCACGGAGACGCCGGGGGTCGCCAGGCCCTGCGGGAGGAATCTGCGACGGCTGTCCTCGGCCTTGGCGCGGGCCAGCTCCTCCGCCATGCCCCGGTCGATCCAGCTCTGCGCGAAGGCGGCCAGCGACCGCTCCTGCCACTCGGCGAACTCCGCCTCGGTGACCGGCCGGAACGTGAAGCCCGCCGGCAGCTCCGGCGGCCCCGCGGAGAGGTCCTTGATCATGTTGCGGCTGCGTTCGGTGTACCCGAGGGCGTCCGCCATCCGCCGCGCGGGCGCCGACTCCATGGGCACCGAGATCCGCACCTCGCCGCAGCCCCAGCCGCGCAGCACCTCCTCCGAGGCGAGCGCCGCCACCGTGCCCCGGCCCCTGCCCCGGTCCCGCTCGTCGACCACGAGGTCCTCGATCACGCCCATGGACCCGCCGAAGGCCGCGTCGGTGGCGAGGCGGACGGAGCCGACCCGGCGGCTGTTCACGCAGATGTCGTAGGCACGCGAACGGCCGCCGTCGGCGGAGTGCTGGAGCGGCTCGGACGGCCGCAGGGTGGTGGTCATCACGGGTGTTGTACCCACTGGACGGCCACCCGTCATCCTGATTTCCGCGCCCGCCGCTAACCGAGTCGCGGATCGCGGTCCTGGGCGGCCCGCTCGTCCCAGACCCGCATGGCCTTGGCGGTGACCGGCCCCGGCGCCCCGGCGAGCTCCCGGCCGTCGACCCGGTGGACGGCCTGGACGTCGCGCAGGGTCGAGGTCAGGAAGATCTCCTCGGCGCTCTCCAGCACCTCCAGCGGGAGATCCGTCTCCACCGCCCCGGTCCACTCCACGGCGAGCGCGCGCGTGATGCCCGCGAGGCAGCCGGAGGAGACCGGCGGGGTGTGGACGCGGCCGTCGATCACCACGAAGACGTTGGAGCCGGTGCCCTCGCAGAGCTGCCCGACGGTGTTGCCGAAGAGCGCCTCCGAGGCCCCCGCCTCGCGCGCCCTGGCGAGCGCCACGACGTTCTCCGCGTACGAGGTGGTCTTCAGGCCCGTGACCGCGCCGCGTTCGTTGCGCGTCCACGGGACGGTGATCACCGCGGTGGAGTCCGGGCGTCGGCCCGTCTCGCCGAGGGCCACGACGAGGCTGGCGCCCGCGTCGCCGCGCTCGGAGCCGAGCGGGGAGAGACCGCCGGTGTACGTGATGCGGAGCCGGCCGAGCTCCATCGGGTTGGCCTCCAGGACGGCGGCGCAGGCCCGGCGGACCTCGTCGAGGTCCGGGTCGGGCAGCCCGAGGCCGCGCGCGGAGCGGGTGAGCCGCTCCAGGTGGAGGGTGAGAGCAAACGTTTCGCCACGCTCCGCCTTGACCGTCTCGAAGATGCCGTCGCCCACGGTCAGGCCGTGGTCCAGGACGGACACCCGCGCGGTCTCGGCATCGTGCAGTGCGCCGTTGACCCAGAGTTTCATCGAGATATGGCCTTTCCACTCGCCTCGTACGCGCCCGACGCTATCGCGACCAGCCGCGAGGCCTTCAGCTCGGTCTCCGCCCACTCGCCCTCGGGGTCCGAGCCCCAGGTGATGCCGGCGCCGGTGCCGAAGCGGAGGACGCCCTCGGGCCGGTCGATCCAGAAGGTGCGTATGCCGACGGCGAGCTCGGCGGTGCCCGCGTCCGCGTCCACCCAGCCGATGCCGCCGCAGTAGGGGCCGCGCGGCACGGTCTCCAGCGCCTCGATGATCCGCAGGGCGCTGGACTTGGGCGCGCCCGTGACGGACCCGGGCGGGAACGTGGCGGCCAGCAGCCCGGACCAGCCCGCGTCCTCGCGCAGCAGACCGCTGACGGTGGAGACCAGGTGCACCAGGCCGGGGTGCTCCTCGACGGCGCACAGGGCGGGCACGGTGACGCTGCCGGTCTCGCAGACGCGTCCCAGGTCGTTGCGGACCAGGTCGACGATCATCACGTTCTCCGCGTAGTCCTTCGGGAGCAGGTCGTCGGCGGTGCGGCCGGTGCCCTTGATCGGCCCGGAGGTCACCAGGGCGCCCTCGCGGCGCAGGAAGAGCTCGGGGGACGCGGTGGCGATCTCCACCCCGTGCGCCGGCAGCCGGATCGTCCCCGCGTAGGGGGCCGGGTTGCCGCGGGCGAGGAGGGCGGTGAGCGCGTCCACGTCGGCCAGGGCCGGATCGGGCAGCGGCGCGGACATCACCCGGCAGAGGTTCGCCTGGTACACCTCCCCGCGCGCGATGTGCTCGCGCACGCGGCGCACGCCCGCCGTGTACGCGGCGCGGTCGAGGGAGGACGTCCAGTCGTCGGCCGCGGGCCCGCGCCAGGCGCCCGGGACGGGCGCGGGGACCGGGTCGGGCCGCACGTCGCCGAAGCGGGCGCAGGTGAGACGGCCCTCGAAGTCCGCGCAGACGGCCCAGAAGCCGGAGGAGTCCAGGGCCTCGGGGTCACGGGTGACGTCCCGCAGGTCGGTGGCGAGGAGGCCGCCGAAGCGGGCCATGGGAGCGAGGGGGTGCACGGTTGCGAGTCTAGGCGCGCGAGGGGCGCCCCCGCGGGGGCGGACAAGTGAGGAGGGCGCACCGGCCCGAGGGGCCGCCGGCTGCCACCTCGGGGACACGTGGAGTGAACGCCGTACGAACGCTTCCGGACCCCTCGGCGGGGGCGCAGGTCAGCACGCTGCGGAAACGCGTTTTTGTACTGGCCCAGGAATCCGCTAGAGTTCAACACGTCGCCGGGACGCGCAAGCGAAACGGAAAAGACAAGCGGACGTGGCTCAGTTGGTAGAGCATCACCTTGCCAAGGTGAGGGTCGCGAGTTCGAATCTCGTCGTCCGCTCGATGTGGGGGATCTTCCCGAACCCCTGTATTCACTCCTGGTGGAGTGGCCGAGAGGCGAGGCAACGGCCTGCAAAGCCGTCTACACGGGTTCAAATCCCGTCTCCACCTCCAAGGACGATTAGCTCAGCGGGAGAGCACTTCCCTGACACGGAAGGGGTCACTGGTTCAATCCCAGTATCGTCCACTGGACCTTCGGGTCCTGGATCTTCGGATCACCCGCGCGATTAGCTCAGCGGGAGAGCGCTTCCCTGACACGGAAGAGGTCACTGGTTCAATCCCAGTATCGCGCACGCAGTACGATAGGTCCGGGTTCGTCCTGTACGATCCTGACCGTCCCGCGCGATTAGCTCAGCGGGAGAGCGCTTCCCTGACACGGAAGAGGTCACTGGTTCAATCCCAGTATCGCGCACCATCGGAAGAAGCCCCGTCCTCAGCTCGCGGACGGGGCTTCTTCGTGTCACCCGGGCGTGCCCGCTGGGCCCCTGAGTGGGACTCAGGGGCCGAGCTCGCGTCCAGGAGGATCAGGACGAGAAGAGCATCCGGCCGAACCCGCGGTGGTGACCCCCGTGGTGGCCGCCGTGGTGACCACCGTGACCGCCGTGCTGCGGGGCGCCCCAGGCGGGAGCGGCGGGCTGCGCCGGGTAGGCCTGCGGGGGCGGGGCCTGCTGCACCCACTGCGACTCCAGGCGGGTCAGGGCCTCCAGCTCGCCGTAGTCCAGGAATATGCCGCGGCAGCCGCTGCACTGCTCGATCTGGACACCGTTGCGGTTGTACGTGTGCATGGGCGCGTGGCACTTGGGACACTGCATGCTCGGCTCAACTCCCTGCCGTTCGGATGGTGCTCTCACCCTACGAGGACGCCGGCGGAGCCAACTCGGTTCGGAGCGAGGCGATTCGGGCGCAGGTGTCGATCATCACCTGCTCCACCTCGTCCAGCGGGCGCCCCTCGGCGGTCGACTTCGCGAGCGAAAGGGCCGCGGTCTGCACGGTCAGGGCCCGGGCCGGGACGTCAAGCCGGGCCCACGGATCGCCGCCCGGACCGCCCAGGCCCCCGGTGGCCGGACCGCCGGCCTCCTCGTACGCGCCCAGGAAGCGTGACCAGACCTCCGGCGGCAGCAGCCCCGCCGCGAACCAGGCCGCGGGGCGGGCCAGGTCCCAGGCCGGGTCGCCGACGCCCAGGTCGTCGACGTCGATCAGGCGCCAGTGGGGAGCGCGGACCAGCTGACCCAGGTGGAAGTCGCCGTGGCACAGGGCCAGGGGTCCGGGCGGCGGGCCGTCCTGCGGGGCCAGGGTGCGCCAGGCGGCGAGGACCGTGGCCGTGGCCGGGTGGTCCGGGGCGGCCCGGCGCATGCGGTCGACGGCCAGGGCCGCCTTCAGCGGGGCGCGCATCGGCGGGAGGCCGGGCGGGGGCGGGGTCCGGTGCAGCAGCGCGAGGAGGCGGCCCGCCTCCTCCCAAGGGGCCGCGCCGGGATCCTCCGGGTCGACGGGGACGCCGTACGGCCAGGCGGTCAGCACGCGCCCGTCGAGCGCCGCGCGGGGGTTCGGCAGCGGCGGGAGGAGCACCTCGGCCAGGGCGGGCAGGCCCGCGACCCCGACCCGCGCCCGGAGCGCCTCCGTCTCGCCACCGGGCGCGTGCGACTTCAGGACCAGACGCCCGTGCCGTACGACCGTGCCGTCGTCGCGGTCGGCGAGCACTGCAACGGCGCACGGGCACCCGGAAGGCGCCCCCGGGTGCGCGGCGGCGCGGGCGAGGGCGTGCAGCTGTACGAGAACGGTCTCCTCCACGAGGAGGAGCCTAGACAACCCCGATCAGAACCCGACCTGTCCCTGATCTGTCCCTGATCGGTCGCGGGAAAGCGCGAGGGCCGGTCAGCTCCCCAGCTGACCGGCCACACGCTGCCGTCCGCCGCACCCCCGTCCCCACGGGGTTTCCGGCCGGATGTCCCCGACCCGGGCCGCTCTCCCGGGTCCGAGGCGCCGCTCAGCGCCCCAGCATCACGCCCACGGACGACGCCTGAGTGACCACCGCGTCCCAGCCGCCGAAGACGACTACGAGCAGGGCCGCGAGAGGGAGGACCATGGCGGTCGCCACCAAGGGGTGACGGTGGCTGGAAGGGCGGGGGGTCATCCGCGGTGCCGGGTACGCCATGGTTCCTCTCCTGTCGTGTCTGACGCGGCGGGTGCGGTGACCTCGGGGGACGAGTGCTGCACCCGCCGCTTGACCTCAACACTAGGCAGCGGGGAGGCCCCGGACGTCATGCCCGCGTACCGACTTCCAGGCCTCCGGGAGGATGACGCCCGTCCACTCGGCGTACTCCCCTGGGTGGAGGCCGTCTCCCCCTGGTCAGGGTCTTCCCGGAGGGGTCGCGTGACCTCCCTCACGTCCCGGCGGACGTTCCGGGGCGGCGTCGGGACCTCCTCCCAACTGTTGTGATAGGAGCGGGTGTTGATGACTCCCACGACTGACCGACCCTCAAGTGTCCCCTCCAGCACTGACAATCGATGCGGCCGCGAGGGCGCGGCCTGTGAGCGCACCGGGGCGGGGGTACGTAAGCTGTGCCACGTCGAACGGACGAGGGGACGGACATGGCGATGATGCGGCTCCGGCGCGAGGACCCGCGGATCGTCGGGTCGTTCCGGCTCCACCGCAGGCTCGGAGCCGGCGGGATGGGAGTCGTGTATCTCGGCTCGGACCGGCGGGGACAGCGCGTGGCGCTCAAGGTCATCCGGCCCGACCTCGCCGAGGACCAGGAGTTCCGGTCCCGTTTCGCCCGCGAGGTGTCCGCCGCCCGGCGTATCCGGGGCGGCTGCACGGCCCGGCTCGTCGCCGCGGACCTGGAGGCCGAGCGCCCCTGGTTCGCCACCCAGTACGTCCCCGGTCCCTCGCTGCACGACCGGGTCGCCGAGGAGGGCTCCCTGCGGGCCGCCGACGTCGCCGCGATCGGGGCCGCGCTCTCCGAGGGTCTGGTCGCCGTCCACGAGGCCGGGGTCGTCCACCGTGACCTGAAGCCCTCGAACATCCTGCTGTCGCCCAAGGGCCCCCGCATCATCGACTTCGGCATCGCCTGGGCGACCGGGGCCAGCACCCTCACCCACGTCGGGACCGCCGTCGGCTCCCCCGGCTTCCTCGCGCCCGAGCAGGTGCGGGGCGCCGCCGTCACCCCCGCGACGGACGTCTTCTCGCTGGGTGCCACCCTCGCGTACGCGGCCATGGGCGACTCCCCCTTCGGGCACGGCAGCTCCGAGGTCATGCTCTACCGGGTCGTGCACGAGGAGCCCCAGCTGCACGGCGTCCCGGACGCGCTCGCCCCGCTCGTACGGGCGTGCCTCGCCAAGGATCCGGAGGAACGTCCCAGCACCCTCCAGCTGTCGATGCGGCTCAAGGAGATCGCCGCCCGTGAGGCCCAGGGGCTTCCCGCGGCGCCCCGGCCGCCGGGGCAGCGGGAACGCGAGCGGGACAGGGACCGTGACAGGGACCGTGACCGGGCCGAGGAGCGCCAGGCGGTGCGGCCCGCCGCGCGGCCCACGGAGCGGTACACCGAGCGCACGGCCGAGCGGGCCGGCGAGCGGGGTGTCGAGAGGCAGCACGGGGAGCGGCACGCCGACCGGGCCACCGAGCGTTCCACCGGTACGCAGGGGCGGGCGGGCGGCGGGCGTCCGTCCGCCTCGCGCGCGGGCGCCCCGCACTCCCGGCCCGGCACGCGGCCCGGTGCGCGGAACACGTCCACCGGGCGGCGCCCGGCCAACCCCCGGCTGCTGCGCCAGCGGCTCTTCGTCTTCGTCGTGGTGACGCTGGTCGTGGCCCTGGGGATCGCCGCCGCCCAGGCGCTACAGAGCTGACCCCGGGGGCCCGGGGCCGGTCCTAGGCGGTCGGTCCTGAGCGGTCGGTCCTACGACGCCGGTCCTACAGGGTCAGGACTGCGGGCGGCCGCTCGTCACCGCGTAGAAGGCGACCGCGGCGGCGGCGCCCACGTTCAGCGAGTCCACGCCGTGCGCCATCGGGATGCGGACCCATTCGTCCGCCGCGCGCAGCGCCTGCGTCGACAGGCCCTCGCCCTCCGCGCCCAGCATCAGCGCGACCCGGTCCAGCCGGTGCGGGGCGGCCTCGTCGATCGAGGTGGCCCGGTCGGCGGGCGTGAGCGCGAGCAGCTTGAAGCCCGCCTCCCTGACCGCCTCAAGGCCGCGCGGCCAGGTCTCCAGGCGGGCGTACGGCACCGAGAACACGGCGCCCATCGAGACCTTCACCGAACGGCGGTACAGCGGGTCCGCGCAGTCCGGGGAGAGCAGCACCGCGTCCATGCCAAGGGCGGCGGCGCTGCGGAAGATGGCGCCGATGTTGGTGTGGTCGTTGACCGACTCCATGACCGCGACCCGGCGGGCCGTGCTCAGGAGCTCGGTCGCGTCCGGGAGCGGCTTGCGCTGCATCGAGGCGAGCGCCCCGCGGTGCACGTGGTAGCCGGTCACGCGCTCGGCGAGGTCCGGCTGCACCGCGTACACGGGCGCCGGGACCTCGTCGATGACGTCCCGCATGACGTCGACCCACTTCGCGGAGAGCAGCATCGACCGCATCTCGTACCCCGCCTGCTTGGCGCGGCGGATAACCTTCTCGCCCTCGGCGATGAACAGGCCCTCGGCGGGCTCGCGCCGGCGGCGGAGCTCCACGTCGGTCAGCCCGGTGTAGTCGCTCAGGCGGGGGTCGTCGGGGTCGTCGATCGTGATGAGTTCGGCCACGGGGTGATACTGCCTTGTCCGGGGTGTGGTGCCAATGTGCGGGGTGTGGGGGCTGTACGGGTGGTACGCCGGAGGCGGCGCTACCTGGTCGGCTTGTCCGGGGACTCCCCGACCACGTCGCCGATGACGATCACCGCCGGCGGGCGGACCTCCTGAGCCTTCACCGTCTCCCCCACCGTCGCCAGGGTGGCGTCGACGCGGCGCTGGGTCGCGGTCGTGCCCTCCTGGACGAGGGCCAGGGGGGTGTCCGGGGACTTGCCGTGGGCGATCAGGGCCTCGGCGATCTTTCCGATCTTGTCGACGCCCATCAGGATCACCAGGGTCCCGGTGAGCTTCGCCAGGGACGCCCAGTCCACGAGGGAGCGCGGGTCGTCCGGGGCCACATGGCCGCTGACCACCGTGAACTCGTGGGCCACGCCCCGGTGGGTGACCGGGATGCCGGCGGCGCCGGGGACCGAGATGGAGCTGGAGATGCCCGGGACGACCGTGCACGCGATGCCCTCGGCGGCGAGCGCCTGGGCCTCCTCCATGCCGCGGCCGAAGACGAACGGGTCGCCGCCCTTGAGGCGTACGACGGACTTTCCGGCCTTCGCGTGCTCGATGAGCGCGTTGTTGATGGCCTCCTGGGCCATGAAACGGCCGTACGGGATCTTCGCCGCGTCTATCACCTCGACGTGCGGCGGCAGCTCGTTCAGGAGGTCGCGGGGGCCGAGGCGGTCGGCGATCACCACGTCGGCCTCGGCGAGCAGCCGGCGGCCGCGCACCGTGATGAGGTCCGGGTCGCCGGGGCCGCCGCCGACCAGGGCGACGAAGGGGGTGCGGGCGCGGTGGGTCGGCGCCGCGAGCGAGCCGTCGCGCAGGCCCTCCACGATCGCGTCGCGCACGGCGGCGGAGCGGCGCGGGTCGTGGCCCGTGAGCACCGCCACGGTGACGCCCTCGCTGCGGCCGGTGGCCGGGGTCCAGGCGGTGGCGGCCTCCGCGTCGTCCGAGCGGACGCACCAGGTCCTGGTGCGCTCGGCCTCCGCCGACGCCGCGGCGTTGGCGGCCGGGTCGGTGGTGGCGACAAGCGCGTACCAGGTGTCGGCGAGGTCGCCGTCCTCGTAGCGGCGCTTGGTCCAGGTGATCTCGCCGGACTCGGCCATCGCCTCGACGGAGGGGGTCGCGGAGGGGGAGATCAGCGTGACGTCGGCGCCCGCGGCGACCAGCGCCGGGAGCCTGCGCTGGGCGACCTGGCCGCCGCCGAGCACGACGACGCGGCGGCCCTTGAGGCGCAGTCCGACGGGGTAGGCGGGGTGCTCTGCGTGGTCGGCGTGGTCGGCCATGTGCGGGCGGCTCCTCGGAGGGCGGTGCGTTTGGGCACCAACGATATCGGTGACCAGGGCTTGTCACGCTGTGACGGATGTCCCGCCGGTGGGCGGGCGGCCGGGGCGAGGGACGCCCCGGGGGCCGCGAGCGGCTGTCCCCCACCGCTCCAGGTGGGGGACAGCCGCTCGGGGGGGGTGCTGCTACTTCTCCGTCACTCCCGCGGAGTCGAAGGTCGCCACCTCGTGCATCGCGCGCGCGGCGCTCTGGACCAGCGGGAGGGCAAGGAGCGCGCCCGTGCCCTCGCCGAGGCGCAGGTCCAGGTCGACCAGCGGGCGCAGGCCCAGCTTGTTCAGGGCCGCCACGTGGCCCGGCTCCGCGCTGCGGTGACCCGCGATGCACGCCGCCAGGGACTCGGGCGCGATGGCCCGGGCCACCAGGGCGGCCGCTCCCGTGGAGACGCCGTCCAGGATCACCGGGGTACGCAGGGAGGCCGCGCCGAGGATCAGGCCGACCAGCGCCGCGTGCTCCAGGCCGCCGACCGCCGCCAGGACGCCGATCGGGTCCGCCGGGTCCGGATTGTGGAGGTCGAGGGCGCGGCGGACCACGTCCACCTTGCGGGCGTGCATCTCGTCGTTGATGCCCGTGCCGCGGCCGGTGACCTCGGTCGGGTCGACGCCGGTGTAGACCGAGATGAGGGCGGCGGACGCGGTGGTGTTCGCGATGCCCATCTCGCCGGTCAGCAGGGCCTTGTTGCCCGCGGCCACCAGGTCGCGGGCGGTCTCGATGCCGACCTCGATCGCGGCGACGACCTCTTCGTGGGTCATCGCCTGGCCGATGGTGAAGTCGGCCGTGCCCGGACGGACCTTCCGGGGCAGGAGGCCCGGCGTGGAGGGCAGGTCCTCGGCGACGCCCACGTCGATGACGCAGACCTCGGCGCCGACCTGGTTCGCGAAGGCGTTGCAGACCGCGCCGCCGCCGAGGAAGTTCGCGACCATCTGGCCGGTCACCTCCTGCGGCCACGCCGTGACGCCCTGCGCGTGCACCCCGTGGTCGCCGGCGAAGATCGCCACGGCGGCGGGCTCCGGGATCGGCGGCGGGCAGGTGCGGGAGAGACCGGAGAGCTGGGCGGAGATGATCTCCAGCATGCCCAGGGCCCCGGCGGGCTTGGTCATGCGCTTCTGCCGCTCCCACGCCTCGCCGAGCGCCTTGGCGTCGAGCGGGCGGATGTTGGCGACGGTCTCCTGGAGCAGGTCGTGCGGCTCCTCGCCGGGCAGCGCGCGGCGGCCGTACGTCTCCTCGTGGACGACCCAGGACAGCGGGCGGCGCTTGGACCAGCCCGCCTGCATGAGCTCCGGCTCCTCCGGGAACTCGTCGACGTAGCCGACGCAGAGGTACGCGACCACTTCGAGGTGCTCGGGCAGGCCGAGGGCGCGGACCATCTCGCGCTCGTCGAAGAAGCTGACCCAGCCGACGCCGAGGCCCTCGGCGCGGGCGGCGAGCCACAGGTTCTCGACGGCGAGGGCCGAGGAGTACGGGGCCATCTGCGGCTGCGTGTAGCGGCCGAGGGTGTGGCGGCCGCCGCGCGTCGGGTCGGCGGTCACGACGATGTTGACCGGGGTGTCGAGGATCGCCTCGATCTTCAGTTCCTTGAACTGCTTCGCCCGGCCCTTGGGGAGCGACTTCGCGTACGCCTCGCGCTGGTGGGCGGCGAGCTCGTGCATCGTGCGGCGCGTCTCGGCGCTGCGGATGACGACGAAGTCCCAGGGCTGCGAGTGGCCGACGCTGGGCGCCGTGTGGGCCGCCTCCAGGACGCGGAGCAGCACCTCGTGCGGGATCGGGTCCGAACGGAAGCCGTTGCGGATGTCACGGCGCTCGCGCATGACGCGGAGGACCGCCTCGCGCTCGGCGTCGTCGTAGCCGGGGGCGGGGGCGCCCTCCTGGACCGGCTCCTGGTCGTCCGAGGGGGTGGTCTCGTCCGACGGGGCCGTCGGCTCGGGCGTCTGCGGCTGCGGCTGCTCCGGGGCCTCGACGGCCTCGGGCTGCGGGGCCTGGGCGTCCTCGGCCACGACCGGGATCTCCTCGGCCGCCACCACTACGGGGGCCGCCTCGGCGGGCTGCTCGACCTGAGGCTCCGCCACGGGCGCCTCTGCCTGGGGCTCCGCGGCCTCCACGGGCAGCGGCTCCGGCTCACGCGGGGCGGGGACCATGACCTCCGCCGGGGCCTCCAGGGACGCCTCGACCACCGGCTGTACGGGGGCGGGCTGCTCGGCCGGGGGCTGTACGGGGACGGGCTGCTCGGCGACGGGCTCCTGAGCGAGCGGCTGCTCGGCTGCGGGGGCCTCGGCTGCGGGGGCCTCGGTCACGGCGGCCTCGGTCACGGGGCCCTCGGTCACGGGGCCCTCGGTCACGGGGCCCTCGGTCACGGGGCCCTGGGTCACGGGAGCCTCGGTCACGGGGGCCTCGACGATCGGGGCCTCGGTCACGGCGGCATCGGTCACGGGAGCCTCGACGACCGGGGCCTCAGCCACGGGCGCATCGGTCACCTGCGCGTCGGCCACCGGGGCCTCGACGACCGGCGCATCGGCCACGGGGGCCTCCGCCGCCGGAGCCTCGACGCCAGGCGCGTCAGCCACCGGAGCTTCGACGACCGGCGCGTCAGCTACCGGAGCGTCAGCTACCGGGGCCTCGGCCACCGGCTGCTCGGCCACCGGCGCCTCGGCCACGGCCTGCTCAGCCGCCGCAGGCTCGACCGCCACAGGCTCAGCCACCGTCGGCTCAGCCACGGCCTGCTCGGCCGTCTGCTCCGCGACCGCCGCCTGCTCCACGGGGGCCTCGGGCGCCGGAGCCTCCGCCGCCGGGGCCTCCGCCTCGGCCGCAGGCGTGGGGGCCAGGTGCGGGGTGGTCGGGACGGTGCCCTCGACCGGGACGAAGCGGGCGGCCGGCGGGGCGACCGCTTCCGCGAGGGCGGCTTCGGGCTGGACGGTCCACGGGACGGCTCCCTGCGGGGCCGTCTGCTGCTCCTGGGCGACGTCCAGGTATTCGAGCCCGGCCGTCGGCGGGCCCTGGGTGCGGACCGGCATCGGGGCGGGCGCCGTCGCGGCGACCGGGGCCGGGGCGGCGGGGCCGCGGTCGGCGAGGGAGCGGACCGCGGGGCCGGTGCCCTCGGGGACCGGCGGGCCCATGTGCAGGGGGCGGCGGGCCGGCGGCGGTCCCGCCGGGGCGGGCACGCGGACGCCGCCGAGGTCGACGGAGCCGGTGTCGCGGCCGGCGGCCTCGTGGGCGCCGGTGTCCAGGACGCCGGGCTCGTACCCGTACCCGGGCTCCAGCGGCACGCCGTGCGCCGGGGTGTGCGGGGGCAGCGGGACGCCCTGCGGCGGGGTCGCGGTCACCTGGTCCAGCGGGGCCGTCAGCGGGTCGACGAGCGGGGCGGGCACGGCGACCGGCGGTGCGGGCTGGACGCCCGGCTGGAGCTCGCTCCAGGCGCCCTGGGCGCCCGGCATCAGGAGCAGGTCGTCGTCCTCGGCTGCGTGCTCGGAGGGGTCCAGGAAGGTGTACGCGCCCGGGGCGGGGATGCCCGGCTGCTCGACCATGCCTGCGTTCTCCGGCAGCCCCTCGCCCGGGATCTGGCCGGTGTCCGTCATGCTGCGTACCCCTCGCCCATCGGTTGTGCTCCTTCAGACCTTCGCCCGCCACAACAAGAACGAGCGTGCGTGCCGTGCGGCACGAAGGACGCGCGGACACCCATGCATTGTCCCGGCCCCCGGCCATCCTGGCAGGCGGATCCGACATGGTTCGCTGTGGACTGCGCCACGTCGCGCGGCCCTCATGGCTCCGTACCACATCAGGGGCCCAAAGCGGCCCCTGATTCGGGACCTTGGCGAACAAAACGCCGAACATCCCGGTGCGGTACAACAATCGGCCAGCCTACCTTCCCCGGCGGGCCCCGCGATCACGGGGAGCGGTGCGCCCGGGCCCCGCTGAGCAGGAAGGCGAGGGTCCGCTCGCGTTCGGTCCAGTCGGCCGGGTCGAGGCCCACGGTCTGGAGCAGCCGGCACTCCACGGTGTAGCCGCCGTCGGCGAGGGCGGCGCCGATCGCCTCGGCCTCGTCGCGGGTGGTGGCGTGCGCGACGATCCGTTCGGGCCTGCGGTCGGTGCAGGCGGTGACGACGGGGACTCCCCCGCCACCGATGCGTACGACGTCGGGTTCGGGCAGGCGTTCCAGTACATGCGGGGCGCGGCCGGGGACGGCCTGGAGCAGGACGCCCTCGCGGCGGGCGGTGGCCTCGGTGCGGGCGCAGGCCTCGGGGTCGGCGTCGACGGCGATGACGGCGGCGCCGAAGCGGGCGGCGTCGATCGCGAAGGCGCCCTCGGCGCAGCCGATGTCCCAGACGAGGTCGCCGACGCGGGGGCCGAGGCGGGCGAGTTGCGCGGCGCGCAGGGCGGGGTCCTGGCCGGCCCGGCCGCCGGTCTCCGCGGTGGGCAGGCCCCAGCCCCGTACGGCCGGGGTGTCGTCGCCCATGAGCCAGCCTCCGGCGCGGCCGGGGGCGGGGCCGCCGCCGATGACGATGACGACGTTGGGGTCGCGCCAGACGTGGTCGGCGGCCTTGTCGGAGGTGAGGACGCTGACCTGTTCGCGCGCGGTGCCGAGCTCCTCGCAGATGACGAAGGTGCGGTGGACGCCGTCGAGGAGGAGGGCGAGTTCGGCGGGGCCCGCGCCGGGCGAGGTGAGGACGGCGACCTTGGGGTGGGCGCGGCAGACGTTGACGGCGCGGCGCAGGGTGCGCTGGTGGGCGACGACGATCCTGGCGTCGTCCCAGGGCATGCCGGCCCGGGCGAAGGCGGCGGCGACCGAGGAGACGGCGGGGACGACCTCGACCTCCAGGCCGTGCTCGGGGGCGCGCAGGGTGCGGACGACGCCGAAGAAGCCGGGGTCTCCGTCGGCGAGCACGACGGCGGTGCCGCGGTGGCCGGCGATCCGGCGGGCGGCGAGGTCGACGCTGCCGAGGCGGACGCGTTCGGCGGCCGGGGGGACTTCGGGGAGGGCGAGGTGGTGCGCGGCACCGGCCACGAGGGTGGCGGCGGCCAGCGCGGACCGGGCCGCCGAGGTGAGGGGCGAGCCGTCCCAGCCGATCACCGTGACCCGGTCGGCCATGTGTCTCTGTCTCCCTGGAGGTATGTGCAGGTCGGGGGCGGGATGAGCCTACCCGGGAGGCTCCCGGTCAGCTCCAGTCGGCGTAGCCGGAGTAGCCGGCCTCGGCGAGCTGGTCGGCGCTGTCCAGGTCCTCGGGGAGGAGGCTCCAGACGATCAGGTCGGTGCGGACGTCGGTCCACTCGCCGCTCTCGGTCTGACCGCGCGCTATCCACGCGTTGCGCAGGACGCCCTCGCTGATGCAGCCGACCTTCTGGGCGACCTGCTGGGAGGCGGTGTTGTCGGCGGCGACGCGCAGTTCGATGCGCTCGAAGCCGCGGTCGCCGAAGAGCCACTGGGCGACGGCGAGGACGGACTCGGTGGCGTATCCCTCGCCGCGGGCCCAGGGGGCGGTCACGTAGGCGGCCTCGACGGAGCGGGTGCGCCAGTCGGTGCGGTGGAGGTGGACCGTGCCGACGAGCCGCTGGGTGAGGAACTCGGTGACGGCGAAGACGATGCCGCGGCCTTCCGCGCGTTCCGCAGGAGCGATCCTGCGCACCCAGTCCTCGGCGTGGGCACGGGTGTAGGGGTGCGGGACGGAGGTCCAGGCCACCACGAGTTCGTCGTTCATCATCTCGACGAAGGCGGGGATGTCGGCCTCTTCGTACGGGCGCAGCACCAACCGGTCCGTGTTGATGGAGACGGACGGGAAGGTGGTAGTCATCTGCAGCTCCATACGTGAAGACCGTGAACGCACAGCATGCAGCATGGGGCTGCCGCGGCGCATGCGCGGGTGAGCCGAAGGCCCCGCGCGCCGGACGGGGCGCGCGGGGCCTTCTGGTGGGGGACCGTACTACGGGGGCCCTCTGACGGGCCCTCGGGTGACGGGGTGTTACTTCACCGCGCCGAAGGCGGGGATGACCGTGCCCTTGTAGGTGTCCTCGATGTACTTCTTCACCTCGGGCGAGTTGAGCAGCTTGGCCAGCTTCTGCACGCGGACGTCCTTCTCGTTGCCCGCCTTGACGGCGAGGAAGTTGGCGTAGGGGTTGCCCTCCGCCTTCTCCAGGACGAGGGAGTCCTTGCCGGGCTGCAGCTTGGCCTCGATGGCGTAGTTGCCGTTGATGACGGCGGCGTCGACGTCGTTCAGGGCGCGGGGCACGGTGGCGGCCTCCAGCTCCTTGAACTCCAGGCCCTTCTTGTCGGCGATGTCGGACAGCTTGGCGTCGGTGCCGACGCCCGCCTTGAGGGTGATGAGCCCGTTGTCGGCGAGCAGGTGGAGGGCGCGGCCCTCGTTGGTGGTGTCGTTGGGGACGGCGATGGTCTGGCCGGCCTTGATGTCCGTCAGCGACTTGGCGCTCTTGGAGTAGAGGCCGAGCGGCTCCAGGTGGACGTTCACCACCGGGACGATGTGGGTGTTGTTCTTCTTGTTGAAGTCGTCGAGGTACGGCTTGTGCTGGAAGAAGTTGGCGTCGACCTGGCCGGTCTCGGTGGCGGTGTTCGGCAGGACGTAGTCCGTGAACTCGCGCACCTCCAGCTTCAGGCCCTCCTTCGCGGCCAGCTTGTCCTTGACGAAGTTGAGGATGTCGGCGTGCGGCGTCGGGGACGCGGCGACGACGAGCGGCTTGTCCGCGGATCCGGCGGCGTCCTTCGCGGTGGAGGACGGGTCGGAGGAGGTGCCGCAGGCGGTGAGGCCCAGGGCCAGGGCGACGGTGGCGGCGATGCCGGCGGTGAGCTTGAGGTTGGTGCGCACGAAGAGTGCCTCTTTCCGGTGGAGCGGTGGACGCCTGGACAACAAGTCCTGGCTCTTTCTTCGAATGACGAAGTCTGGGTGGGCCGGGCCGGGTTACGCGGTGCGGCCGCGGCGGGCGAGGAGGCGTACGACGCCGTCGCCGATGAGCTGGACGACGGTGACGATCGCGACCAGGACGACGACGGTGACCAGCATGAAGGTGGTGTCGAAGCGCTGGTATCCGTACGTGACGGCCTTGGAGCCGAGGCCCTCGCCGCCGACCGCGCCGGCCATCGCGGAGTAGCCGATGAGCACGATCACGGTGGTGGTGACGGCGGAGACCAGCGAGGGCAGGGCCTGCGGGAGCAGGACCTTGCGGACGATGGTGGGGATGCCGCCGCCCATGGACTGGACGGCCTCGACGAGTCCGTGGTCGACCTCTCGGATCGCGGTCTCGACGAGCCGGGCGAAGAAGGGGATGGCGCCGATGGCGAGCGGCACGATCATCGCGGTCGGGCCGATGAAGGTGCCGACGACGAAGGTGGTGAAGGGGATGAGGGCGATCAGCAGGATGATGAAGGGCAGCGAGCGGCCCAGGTTCACGATCGCGCCGACGATCTTGTTCACCGGCCGGTTCTGGAGCAGTCCGCCCTTGTCGGTGAGGACGAGGAGGATGCCGAGCGGGAGGCCGCCGAGGATGGTGACGACGGTGGCCCACAGGACCATGTAGAGGGTGTCGACGGTGCCCTGCTGGAGGAGCGGCTGCATTTCGGACCAGGTCACTTGGCACCTTCCTTCACCAGCACGGGCGCGGTGGCGTCCTGCGGTTCGGCGTCGACGGGTTCGACGGGTTCGACCTGGAGGCCCTGCTCGCGCAGGAAGCCGACCGGGACGACGTTGTCCTCGTAGCGTCCGGGCAGCTCGATCCGCATGCGGCCGATCTGCCGGCCGCCGACGGTGTCCATGGCCGCGCCGAGGATCGAGATGTCGATGTTGTACGTACGGGAGAGCTGCGAGATGACCGGCTGGGTGGCGGTCTCGCCGTGGAAGGTGACGTCCACGACCGTGCGGTCGGGGGCCGTGGCGGCGCCGCTGACCGGGAAGAGCTCGGCGGCGAGCTGGGAGCCGGGGGTGGCGAGCAGTTCGCCGACGGTGCCGGACTCGACGATCCGGCCCCTCCGCATCAGCGCGGCCGAGTCGCAGATCGTCTTGACGACGTCCATCTCGTGCGTGATGAGCAGGACGGTGAGGCCGAGCTGCCGGTTGAGGTCGCGCAGCAGCTGGAGGATGGAGCGGGTGGTCTCGGGGTCGAGGGCGCTGGTGGCCTCGTCGGAGAGCAGGACCTTGGGCTCGCCGGCCAGGGCGCGGGCGATGCCGACGCGCTGCTTCTGGCCGCCGGAGAGCTGGCCGGGGTAGGACTTGGCCTTGTCGGCGAGTCCGACCAGGTCGAGGAGTTCGAGGGCGCGGCGGGAGCGGTCGGCGGCGGGGACGCCGAGGATCTCCAGCGGGAGCTCGATGTTGTCCTTGACGGTGCGCGAGGACAGCAGGTTGAAGTGCTGGAAGACCATGCCGATGCTGCTGCGGGCGCGCCGCAGGTCCTTGCCGGCGCGGCGGCCCTTGCCGGCGAGGGCGGTGAGGTCGACGCCGTCCACGGTCACGGTGCCGGAGGTGGGGCGCTCCAGGAGGTTGACGCAGCGGATCAGGGAGGACTTGCCGGCGCCGCTCTGGCCGATCACGCCGAAGACCTCGCCCTCGCGGACGTGGAGGTCGACGCCGTCCAGGGCGGTGACCTGGCGGCCTCTCGACTCGTAGACCTTGGTCAGGCCCGAAGTGGTGATCACAGGGTTTCCGTCACTGTCGAGTGCGCGGCGCGGGGTCCGCCGTGCACGGGGCATACGTCGTTCGGACAGTCGGGCGCAGGCGGTCGCTGTCGCGGCTGGTGGCCGGGAGGCAGCGCGTGCGCGGGGCGGGCACGGTCCGGCGCCTGATGGCGGGGCGGAACGGCTGGCCGTCGGGGCTCGCTTCGGGGCGCGAGTCTCGGTCGGGGGCCCTCAGATGGCGCACATTCGACACATACAACGAGCACCGGGCGTCGTGATCGCCTCGGTCGCAAGGGTGCGGCTGCTCGTCGTGGTCATGTCTGCAAGTAAAGCATGCAAACGTGCGAACGAAAGGGGCCTGTCCGTATAACGGACAGGCCTGAGACGGCATGCGGACGGCCGGGGGCCGGTTCGGCAGCTGATGGGGGGATCCGTTCCGCCCTTCGTGGCCTGCGCCGATACCGGGGACGCGGCGGTCGCCACGAGTCCCGCGCCGGAGGCTTCGCGGACGCGGGTTGTGGTCAGGGCCACAATTCGCGGCTGCGAGGGGGACGGTCCCGGGCCGGAGGCCGCGCGGGAGCGGGTGTCGGCGGGGGGCGCGCGCATCGGGCCATTCGGCCCGTAATACCCTCGGGCGCATGCTTGACGCCCTGACGGTCGCGGTCTCGGTGGCCGCGCTCGCGCTCGCCGCCTGGTGCGGCTACGCCTTCACCCGCGACCAGTCCACCAAGGACTGGCACTTCATCGGCATGGCCGTGGTGACGTTCCTCGCCCTGGTGCAGCTGGTGGTCGGGATCGTGCAGCTGGTCCGCGGCGAGAAGGCCGAGGAGGGCACGACGATCTTCATCGCCTATCTGCTGGGTGCGCTGTGCGCGGTGCCGGCGGCCGGTCTGATGTCGCTGACCGAGCGCAGCAAGTGGGGCTCGGCGACGGTGGCGGCCGGCGCGGTCGTGCTCGCGGTGCTCGAAGTGCGTCTCTACGACATCTGGACGGTGGGCTGATCATGACCGCGACCGAGACGGAACAGCAGGGCGCGCCCGGGACCGGCCGGCTGGTCAAGGGCCCGGGGATGCTGCTCGTCTGGCTGTACGGCGTGATGTCGGTGGGCGCGGTCTCCCGCTCGATCTACCAGATCGCCACCGAGTTCGACCGGGCCCCGCTGGCGTACTCCCTGTCGGCGGTCGCCGCGGTGGTCTACGCGTTCATCACGTACACGCTGGTACGCGGCGGGGAGACGGCCCGCAGGGCGGCGCTGGTGTGCTGCGCCGCCGAGCTCGTGGGCGTGCTGACCGTGGGGACCTGGACGCTGGTCGAGCCGTCGGCCTTCCCGGACGCGACGGTCTGGTCGGACTACGGCTACGGCT
Source organism: Streptomyces sp. NPDC094032 (assembly GCF_040303965.1). Lineage (NCBI taxonomy): Bacteria > Bacillati > Actinomycetota > Actinomycetes > Kitasatosporales > Streptomycetaceae > Streptomyces > Streptomyces sp. NPDC094032. The sequence goes on from NZ_JBEOUE010000008.1 coordinate 39,233, forward strand.
ACATCTTCATCCCGGTGCTGCTGCCGCTCTCCGGCATCTGGTGGCTGCGGCGGTCCCGGGCGGCCGTGTGACCTGAGGGACCGCCTCCCTCAGGCCGCCTTCTCCAGGGTGACGAGGGTCAGCCTCGGGCCCACCTCGTGGGTGGCGACCTGGGCGTACCCCTTGCTGCGGTAGAGCCGCAGATTGCCCTCGCTGCGGTGGCCCGTGAAGAGCTGGAAGCGCTTGGCGGCGGGGGCGGGGTCCTCGGCGTAGTGGCCCTCGATGGCGTCCAGGAGGCGGCCGCCGAGGCCGTGGCGCTGGAGGCGCGGGTGGACGATCAGCTTGGCGATCCGCACGGTGCCGTCCTCGTCGAGGCGGCCGCGCACGGAGGCGACGATCTCGTCGCCGAGGCGGGCCACGAAGGCCTTGCCCTCGGTCAGTTCCGCGCGCAGGGCGTCGAGCGACTGGGTCAGCGGCTCGATCGACCAGTCCTGGTAGATCTCGGCCTCACGCTGATAGCAGAGGTACTGCAGCTTGAGGATGTGCTCCGCGTCCTGCGCGTCTGCCGCTGAGATGGTCACGCTCATGCCCATGTGTGCATGCCTCCCGCTCACCTGGTCCGCCGTCGGTCTACGGCACCCTTCCCCGAACGCCGGGGACGGGAACCTCCGCAGCCAGCATTCTGCGCAGGCATCCCAGGCAACGGGAACGCATCGGGCCCAGACTCCCCTGTGAGATACCCAACGCTCCTGCGATTTCTCGGTAGGTGGGCTCCGTGGGATGGAGCATCGCGGTCAGCAGCCGGGGGCAGTGGCCCGGGGTGCGGTGGACGGCGGCGCGCACGGTGCGGCGGCGGTCGGAGACCAGGGCGGAGCCCTCGGGGGATCCGTCCGGCTCGGGCGCCCGCTCCTCCCGGTAGGCCCGCTCCCGCGCCGAGGCCCGGCGCGCGCCGCGGGCCTCGGCGCGGACCGCCCGGCGCAGCCACTCGGCCGGGCGCTCGGGGGCGCCGTCCTCCCGGAGCCGCTCCAGGAGCCGGAGCCAGACGGCCTGTTCGAGGTCCCCCGCCTCGATCCCGGCGGCCGGGGCCTCCGCGCGGGACTCGGCGGCGAGCAGGGGCGTGAGCGTGGCGAGCAGCGCTTCGGGGGAGGTCATGCCCGCCACGATGCGGGGCGGGCCGGGGGCGGTTGCGGGCGGAGGCGGATTCCACCCGGTCGGGGGTACGGGCGGGGCGCCGGACCCCGGATCCCGGTCCAGCGCCCCGATGTCCCGGTCCAGCGCCCCGATCCGGCGCCTCAGCGCCCCGCCGTGAACTCCGCCGCCGCCAGCAGCGCCGTGTCGGCGTTGTCGGAGAAGAGGCCGTCGATGCCGGTCCCGAAGTACCGCTTCAGCGCGCCGAAGGCGTCGCCGTACGCCGTCGGGTCGGTGCCGCGCCGGTACTCGGCCGGCAGGAAGGTGTTCTCGTTGCGCTGGGTGTACGGGTGGAGGATCAGGCCCTCGGCGTGGGCGTCGCGGACCAGGGTGGTCTCGGCGCCGAGACGGCCGCTCGCGTCGCGGGGCAGGATCAGGTCCAGCGTGGGCCCGATGCCCTGCGCGTAGGAGGCGATCCAGCGCAGGCCCGCCGGCTTGACCAGGTCGGCGACGGTGCGCGGGTCGCCGGACTGGACGAAGTCCCAGGGGCGGGTGGACGCCCCGGAGAGCAGGACCACGCGCGGGCAGTCCACGAGCCGGGCGAGCCGCTGGATGCTGCCGGGCTCGAAGGACTGGAGGAAGACGGGCGAGTTCGCGCGGTGGCGGCCGTGCCGGCGCAGCAGCTTGGCGAGGCGCTCCTCCAGGCCGAGGCCGATCGAGCGGAAGTAGGTGGGGTGCTTGGTCTCGACGTGCAGCCAGACCTCGCGGCCCCGGCGGCGGCCCTCCCGCTCGGCCCAGCGCAGCACCTCCTCGAAGGTGGGCACGGACCAGCGGCCGTCGTAGAGGGTGTTCTCCTGGCGGGTGGCCGGAATCCGCTCCTTGGCGCGCAGGGTCTTGAGCTCCGCGAGGGTGAAGTCCTCGGTGAACCAGCCGGTGATCGAGGTGCCGTCGATGCTCTTGGTGGTCTTCCGCGAGGCGAACTCGGGGTGGTCGGCCACGTCGGTGGTGCCGGTGATGTCGTTCTCGTGACGGCAGACGAGGTGCCCGTCCTTGGTGGGGACGAGGTCCTGCTCGATGACGTGGGCGCCCAGGTCGAGGGCGAGCTGGTAGGAGCCGAGGGTGTGCTCGGGGCGGTAGCCGCTGGCGCCCCGGTGGCCGATGACGGTCGGGTAGGGCAGGGCGCGGTAGCCGCGGCCGTCGCCCCCGTGGCCCCGGCCGCGGTCCGCCCCGGCGTCGGCGGCGACGGCGGACTGGACCGCCTGCGCGGTGCCGGCGCCGAGGACGGCCGAGCCGCCCAGGACGGCCGCGCCGGCCGCGCCGAGGACCGCTCGCCGTGCCGGGGTCCTGCTCTCACCCTGTGTCATGCCCACTCCTTCGGTGTGATGTCCCGCACCTGTCAACTGATGTCATGACGCTAGGCAGTCCGGCCCTACGGGCGGCAGACCTGGGCGGAACATGGCGGAAACACACGTCAACACCGCGTATCCACTCCGTGAACCCGATGTGCGACCGGGCGTGACCCGCGAGTATCGTCCACACCTGCACGTGCCGCTCCCCCCGAGCCGCGCACGCCCGCCCCGCCCCGACACCGGAGGAAGCGTTGTCCCGTCACGCGCTCATGAAGGCAGCTCTTGGGCCGTTCCTGCGCCTCATGTTCCGCCCCCGCGTCGAGGGAGCCGAGAACGTCCCGGGGACGGGTCCGGTCATCCTCGCGGGCAACCACCTGACCTTCATCGACTCGATGATCATGCCGATCTGCCTGGACCGTCAGGTCTACTTCATCGGCAAGGACGAGTATGTGACGGGCAAGGGCGTGAAGGGCCGTCTGATGGCCTGGTTCTTCACCAGCGTCGGCATGATCCCGGTGGACCGCGACGGCGGCCGGGGCGGTGTGGCCGCGCTGATGACGGGCCGCCGGGTGCTGGAGGAGGGCAAGATCTTCTCCATCTACCCGGAGGGCACCCGCTCCCCCGACGGGCGCCTGTACCGCGGCCGTACCGGGATCGCGCGGCTGACCCTGATGACCGGCGCCCCGGTGGTCCCGTTCGCGATGATCGGCACCGACAAGCTGCAGCCGGGCGGCGCGGGCTTCCCCCGCCCGGGCCGGGTGACGGTCCGCTTCGGCGAGCCGATGGAGTTCTCCCGTTACGACGGGATGGACCGCGACCGGTACGTCCTGCGGGCGGTGACGGACTCGGTGATGGCGGAGGTCATGCGGCTGTCCGGCCAGGAGTACGTGGACATGTACGCCACCAAGGCGAAGGCCGCGTAACCACGCGTACGGCGTATACAGACACATACGGACGCATACGGCGAAGGGCGCCCCCGTCATGGGGGCGCCCTTCGCCGTATCAGGGGTGGCGGTGCGTCAGTGCTCGACGCCGTCCTCCAGCTTCTGGCCCTTCAGCAGGAACCAGGCCGCGACCGCGGTCGCGAGGAGGACCGCCGCGCCGACGCCGGCCGCGATCCGCAGGCCGTCGACGAAGGCGTCCTGCGCGGCCGAGACCAGCTCGCCGGCCTGGGCCGGGGCGAGGCCCGAGGAGGCCTCGACGGCGCCGCCGAGCGAGTCGTGGGCCGCGGCGGCGATGTCCGACGGGGTGCCGGCCGGAGCGGTGAAGCCCCGGTAGACGCCGGTCACGATGGAGCCGAGGACCGCGATGCCGAGCGCCGCGCCCAGCTCGTACGCCGTCTCGGAGACGGCGGAGGCGGAACCGGCCTGGTCCTTCGGCACGCTGGACAGGATGACGTCTGCGGTGACGGTGAACGCGAGGCCCGCGCCGGCGCCGACGACGAGCAGGCTCGCGCCGAGCAGCGGGTAGCCGGAGTTCTGGCTGATCGCGGTCAGGGCCGCGAGGGCCAGGCCGATGGCGGCGAGACCGCCGGTGACCACGGACCGTACGGAGAACCGGCGGGCGGCGCGGCCCGCGATCAGACCGGCCGTCACGGCACCGATGGCGGCGGGCAGCTCGGCGAGTCCGGCCTCCAGCGGCTGGCGGCCCTGGACCAGCTGGAAGAACTGGGACAGGAAGAACACCAGGCCCGACAGGCCCAGGATGGTCAGCAGGTCGGCCAGGACCGCGCCGGAGAAACCGCGGTTGCGGAACAGGCGCATGTCCAGGAGCGGGGCCGGCAGGGTGAGCTGACGGCGGACGAACCAGGTCAGGGCTCCGATACCGGCGACGGCGGCGACGGCCACGTCCAGGGTGGCGCCGTTGGCGGCCAGCTCCTTGACGGCGTAGACGACGCCGATCATGCCGATGAGGGAGAGGCCGACGCTGGGCACGTCCCAGGGGCCCGGGTTCGGGTTCTTCGACTCGGGGATCAGCTTGATGCCGACGAGCACCAGGACGGCCATGACCGGCAGGTTGATGAGGAAGACCGAGCCCCACCAGAAGTGCTCCAGGAGGAATCCGCCGACGACCGGACCGACGGCGGCACCGGCCGAGGCCATGGCGCCCCAGATGCCGATGGCGAGGCTGCGCTCGCGCGGGTCGTGGAACAGGTTGCGGATCAGGGCGAGCGTGGACGGCATCAGGGTGGCACCGGCGACACCGAGCAGGGCGCGGGCCAGGATCATCATCTCGGGGCTGGTCGCGTAGGCATTCAGCACGGAGACGGCGCCGAAGGCCACGGCTCCGACGAGCAGCAGCTTCTTGCGGCCGATGCGGTCGCCGAGGCTGCCCATGGAGACCAGCAGACCGGCGATGACGAAGGAGTAGACGTCACCGATCCACAGCAGCTGGGTGCCGGAGGGCTTCAGGTCCTCGGAGAGGAAGGGGGTGGCCAGGCCCAGCACGGTGGCGTCGACGGCCACGAGCAGGACGGCCAGGACGAGCACGGCGAGGGCGAGCCACCGGCCGGGGCGGCGGACGCCCTCGGTATGGCTCTCGTGCTTGACGGTGTCGGTGATCACTTCTCCACGCTCCTGCGTGCTCCGCCGAGCAGCAGCTCGGCGATCATGTACTGGAAGTCCTTGGTGGCGACCCGCCCGTCGGCGACGGCCCAGGCACCCGAGCCGATGAGCCCGTAGAAGGCCTCGCAGAGCCAGGCGGGGGTCAGGTCGATGCGGAACACGCCCTGCTCCTGGCCGCGCCGGAAGAGCGCGGCGACCCGCTCGTCGAGCCGGGTCCAGCCGTCGTTCTGCTGCCCGTCCTCGAAGAGCTGGTTCTCGGTGTAGAGGAAGGCGAGCAGCGGGGCGACGGGCTCGGAGGCGCCGATCAGGCGGCGTACGGCCTCGTCGGCCGGTCCCTCGTCGAGACGGGCCTCGTCGAGCGCGGCCTCCGTCTCCTCGATGCACAGCTGCTCCAGCGCCCGCACGAGCGCGTCCCGCCCGGCGAAGTGCCGGTGCAGGGTGGCGCGCCCGATCCCGGCGGACCGCGCGACCTCGTCCATGGTGGCGGTCGCCTTGCGGGAGAGCAGGGCCGCGGCGGAGCGGAGCACCTCGGTGCGATCGACTGACATGAGACGACCATACACCGAATGAGACATCAATGTCTCACCCGAGAGCCTGATCGCTCACTTTCGGCCTCCGGACGCACGACGGCGCCGCCGCCCTCCGGGATACGGAGGACGACGGCGCCGCGGTGGTGACGTCGTACGCGCTACTTCTTGGCGTCGGCCCAGGCGTGCTGGATGACCAGGTCGGCCTTGACCTCGACCAGCTGGACGGCGACCGCCGAGGGGGCCGTGCCGCCCCGGCCGTCGCGGGAGGCGAGGGCGCCGGGGACGTTGAGGACGGTGCGGACCTCGGGGGTGAGGTGCTCGGAGATCTTGGCGAACTGCTCGTCGGTCAGCTCGTCGAGCTCCTTGTCCTCCGACTCGGCGACCTTCACGCACTCGCCGGCGACCTCGTGCGCCACCCGGAACGGCACGCCCTGCTTGACCAGCCACTCGGCGATGTCGGTGGCGAGCGAGAAACCGGCCGGAGCCAGCTCCTCCATGCGCTCCCGGTTGACGGTGAGCGTGGCCATCATGCCGGTGAAGGCGGGCAGCAGGACTTCGAGCTGGTCGCAGGAGTCGAAGACCGGCTCCTTGTCCTCCTGGAGGTCCCGGTTGTAGGCGAGCGGGAGCGCCTTGAGGGTGGCCAGCAGGCCGGTCAGGTTGCCGATGAGACGGCCGGACTTGCCCCGGGCCAGCTCGGCGATGTCCGGGTTCTTCTTCTGCGGCATGATCGACGAGCCGGTGGAGAAGGCGTCGTGGAGGGTCACGAAGGAGAACTCCTTCGTGTTCCAGATGATGATCTCCTCGGCGATCCGGGAGAGGTTCACCCCGATCATCGCGGCGATGAAGGCGAACTCGGCGACGAAGTCGCGGGAGGCCGTGCCGTCGATGGAGTTGCCCGCCGAGCCCCGCTCGAAGCCGAGGTCCTTGGCGACCGCCTCCGGGTCGAGCCCGAGCGAGGAGCCGGCCAGGGCGCCGGAGCCGTACGGGGAGACGGCGGTCCGGGTGTCCCACTGGCGCAGCCGCTCGGCGTCCCGGGAGAGGGACTGGACGTGGGCGAGGACATGGTGGGCGAAGAGCACCGGCTGGGCGTGCTGGAGGTGCGTACGGCCCGGCATGGCGACGTCCGCGTGAGCCTCGGCGAGGCCGACCAGGGCGTCCTGGAGCTCGGCGATCAGCCCGCCGATGATCCGGGCGTGGTCCCGCAGGTACATCCGGAAGAGGGTCGCGACCTGGTCGTTCCTGGACCGGCCGGCGCGCAGCTTGCCGCCGAGGTCGGCGCCGAGGCGCTCCAGGAGGCCGCGCTCCAGGGCGGTGTGCACGTCCTCGTCGGCGATGGTCCCGACGAAGGAGCCGTCGGCGACGTCCGCTTCGAGCCGGTCGAGACCGTCGATCATGCGGGTCAGCTCGTCCTCGGTCAGCAGCCCGGCCTTGTGCAGCACACGGGCGTGGGCGCGGGAGCCGGCGATGTCGTACGGCGCGAGACGCCAGTCGAAGTGGACCGACGCGGACAGCTTCGCCAGGGCCTCGGCGGGACCGTCGGCGAACCGTCCGCCCCAGAGCCGCACATCAGCGTTGTTGCTGCTCACTTCTGGTTGCTCCTCTGAAGGTGGTTTCGAGGCCTGAACGAGTCGGGATGATGGGTATAACTATGCAGACCTCCGTATGCTTTTGTCAAAGCGGCTGGGGTGGGGCGGAAAACCGCAGGCGGGATGGGGTGCGCTCGGCCTAGGCTCCGCGCATGTCGAGCACGACGAGGGACGAGGAGACGCCGGCCGAGTCGGCGATGGGACGCCTCCGGCAGGGGCGCGGGTTCGGGCCGGACGCGGCGGCCTGGCGCCCCGAGGTCTGGACCGAGCTGGACGAGGGGGTGCGCGCGGCGGCGCGCTGGGGCACCTGGCGGCCCGGCAACCGGCACGACTGGCTGACCGGCGGGCAGCCCGGCGGCCCGCGCGCCCTCTTCTCGCGCACCCCGTCCGAGGCGGAGCTCGTCCGCGCGCTGTGCGACCCGGACGGCAGGGTCCGCGAGGCAGCCCTCGCGCACGCCGCCGACCGGCCCGCCCTGCTGCCCCTCGTGGCGGTCCGCGCCACCGACTGGGCCGCCCCGGTACGCGCCAGGGCCCGGGCCGTCCTGGCCGGTGTCCTGCCGTCGGCGGACGCGGCCACGCTCGCGCTCGTCGCTCCCGTGATCCTCCGCGTCGGCGGGCGGCTGCGCGGCGGCGAGGGCACAGTCCTCCTGGAGGAGCGGCTGCGCGCCGCCCCCGCCGAGGTCCTCGCCCCCCTGTTCCCGCACCGGGACCGGGCCACCCGGCGGCTCGCCCTCGCCGTCGCCTTCGCGCGGCGGCTGCTCGTGCCGGAGGAGCTCGCCCGCTTCGCCACGGCCGACCCCGATCCGGTCGTCCGGGACCGGGCCGCCGACGCCGTCGTCGCCGCGGGCGCCCCGGACGGGACGCTCGGACTGCTGCTCGGCGCCCGCTCCGGGCGGATCCGCGCGGCCGGGGTCACCGCGCTGCGCGGGGCCGGGCGCCACGTCGAGGCGGAGCCGTATCTGTACGACCGGTCGGGGATGGTCCGGGCCTGCGCGCGCTATGTGCTCCGGCAGGGCGGCGCCGACCCGCTCGCGCTGTACCGGGCGGCCTGCGCGGAGCCGTCGGCCGTGCCCGACCGGGCCCCCCTGGGTCTGGCCGAGTGCGGCGAGCGGGCCGTCGACCTGCCCGCGCTGTGGGCGCTGACCGGGCACCCGCGCCCGCTGGTGCGGAGCTCGGCCGTCGCGGGGCTGCGCGCCCTGGAGGTCGCCGACCACGCCCGCCTGCTGCCGCTGCTCGACGACCCCGCCCCCGGGGTCGTACGGGAGACCGCGAAGACCCTGTCGGCGTGGGCCGACCGGCTGCCGGAGCACGAGCTCCTCGACCGCACCGGGCCCGGCCGGCCCCCGCACGTCCGGGTCCGCGCCCTGCGGCTGCTGCGGGAGCACGGCTCGGGGGCGTACGAGGAGACGGCCCGGCGGCTCGCCGAGGACCCCGATCCCGAGGTGCGGTACCGGGTCGGCCGGGAGCTCGGCCGGCCGGTGCCCCAGGGCTGAACTCCCGGGCCGGCGCATCGAACCGGCCGCCGCTCCCCCGGTCGGCCCGCCGGCCTGGCGGGCGCCCGGTCCAGCGCCTAGCGTCGCGCCATGCGACACCTTCTCGTGATCGGCGCGCTCGGTGCCGCCCTGGCCGTCCCCCCGCACACCGCTCCCGAGCCGCTGCCCGCGCGGATGGCGGACACCGGGGGCGGTACGCAGCTGATCACCGCCGAGGCGGCCGGGACGCGGGCCACCACCGGCACGCTGACCTGGTGGGACCGGCGCGGCGGGCGGTGGGTGCGGGTGGGGTCCGCGCCCGCTCGGTTCGGCGCGAACGGGCTCGCCGAGGGGGCGAGTCGGCGGCAGGGGACGGACACCACGCCCACCGGGCTCTACCGGCTGCCGTACGCGTTCGGGGTGCGGCGGGCGCCGGCCGGGACGGCGTACCCCTACGTCCGGGTCACCGACCGCTCCTGGTGGTGCCAGGACAACGCCTCACGCGCGTACAACCGGTGGGTGGAGGGGCTGCCCCGGGACTGCCGGGCCGGGGAGGCCGAGCATCTCGTCGACTACCGCGCGCAGTACGCGTACGCGCTGGTCATCGGCTTCAACTACGACCTGCCGGTACGCGGGCGCGGCGCCGGGATCTTCCTGCATGTGAACGGGCGCGGGGCGACGGCCGGCTGTGTCTCGGTGCCGGAGGACGCGATGCGCCGGGTGCTCGCCTGGGCCGATCCGGCGCGTCGGCCGCACATCGCCGTCGGCACGCGGGGCGGGCCGACGGCGATCACGCGGTACTAGCGGTCCTTCTGCGCCAGGCGCAGCAGGTGGTCGGCGAGCGCCTGGCCGCCGACCGGGTCGCGGGAGATCAGCAGCAGGGTGTCGTCGCCCGCGATCGTGCCGAGGATCGCGTTCAGTTCGGCCTGGTCGATGGCCGACGCGAGGAACTGGGCGGCGCCCGGCGGGGTGCGGAGCACCACCAGGTTGGCCGAGGCCTCCGCGGAGATCAGCAGCTCACCGGAGAGGCGGCGCATCCGCTCCTCCTTGGCGGACTCGCCGAGGGGGGCCTGCGGGGTGCGGAAGCCGCCCTCGCTGGGCACGGCGTAGATCAGTTCGCCGCCGGTGTTGCGGATCTTCACGGCGCCGAGCTCGTCGAGGTCCCGGGAGAGCGTCGCCTGGGTGACGCTCAGCCCGTCGTCCGCGAGCAGCTTGGCGAGCTGGCTCTGCGACCGCACCGGCTGCCGGTTGAGGATGTCGACGATCCTGCGGTGGCGTGCGGTGCGGGTCTGCGGAACGGACGGCCCGCCGTGCTCGTTCTCCTGCGCGTCGGTCATCGTCGTCTCATTCTCCGGTTCGTCCTTCCCCGTTCACCACGTCCAGGACACCGGGCAGGGCCCGGAGGAATGCGTCCACCTCGTCGTCGCCGATGACGAGCGACGGCATCAGCCGTACGACATCGGGGGCGGGCGCGTTCACCAGGAGACCGGCGTCCTGAGCCGCCTGCTGCACCTGCGGCGCGACGGGCTCCGTGAGCACGATACCCAGCAGGAGGCCCGCACCACGGACATGGGAGACCAACGGGTGGCCGAAGGCCTCGATTCCGACCCGCAGCTTCTCGCCGATGCGCTTGACCTCGTCGAGCGCCGCACCGGCGGCGAGGGTGTCGATCACGGCGAGGCCGGCGGCGCAGGCGACCGGGTTCCCGCCGAAGGTGGTGCCGTGGTGGCCGGGCGTGAACAGCTCGGCGGCCGGGCCGAAGGCGACCGTCGCGCCGATGGGCAGGCCGCCGCCGAGGCCCTTGGCCAGGGTGACGATGTCGGGGTCGACGCCCTCGTGGGCCTGGTGCTCGAACCAGTGGCCGGTGCGGCCGATGCCGGTCTGGACCTCGTCGAGGACGAGGAGGGTGCCGGTGGCGCGGGTGATCTCGCGGGCGGCCTTGAGGTAGCCGGCGGGCGGGACGACGACGCCGATCTCGCCCTGGATCGGCTCGATGATCACGAAGGCCGTCTCCTCGGTGACGGCCGCGCGCAGCGCCTCGACGTCCCCGTACGGCACATGCGTGACGTCGCCGGGCAGCGGCAGGAACGGGGTCTGCTTGCCGGGCTGGCCGGTGAGGGCGAGGGAGCCCATGGTGCGCCCGTGGAAGCCGCCGGTGGTGGCGACCATGTGGCGGCGGCCGGTCAGCCGGCCCAGCTTGAAGGCGCCCTCGTTGGCCTCGGCGCCGGAGTTGCAGAAGAAGACCTTGCCGGGGCGGCCGAAGAGCTGGAGCAGCCGCTCGGCGAGGGCGACCGGGGGCTCGGCGACGAAGAGGTTGGAGACGTGCCCGAGGGAGGAGATCTGCCGGGTCACGGCCTCGACGACGGCCGGGTGGGCGTGGCCGAGGGCGTTGACGGCGATGCCGCCCACGAAGTCGAGGTACTCGGTGCCGTCGGCGTCCCAGACGCGGGCGCCCTCGCCGCGCACGAGCGGCAGCCGGGGCGTGCCGTAGTTGTCCATCAGCGCGTGCTGCCACCGCTGGGTGAGTTCGGCGTTGCTCACCTGCGTCATGATGTCTCCCCCGTCTTCTCGTCGGGCACGACCATCGTGCCGATTCCCTCGTCCGTGAAGATCTCCAGCAGGATCGAGTGCTGGACCCGGCCGTCGATCACGCGGGCCGTGGTGACCCCGTTGCGTACGGCGTGCAGACAGCCCTCCATCTTGGGGACCATCCCGCTGGAGAGCTCGGGCAGCAGCTTCTCCAGCTGGCTCGCGGTGAGCCGGCTGATGACCTCGTCGCTGTGCGGCCAGTCCTCGTAGAGGCCTTCGACGTCGGTCAGGACCATCAGCGTCTCGGCGCCCAGCGCAGCAGCGAGTGCCGCAGCCGCCGTATCAGCATTGACGTTGTAGACATGTTGGTCGTCCTGGGAGCGGGCGATGGAGGAGACGACCGGGATGCGGCCGTCGTCCAGGAGGGCCTGGATGGCGCCGGTGTCGATGGCGGTGATCTCGCCGACCCGGCCGATGTCGATCCGCTCGCCCTCGATCACGGGCAGGTGCTTGGTGGCGGTGATGGTGCGGGCGTCCTCGCCGGTGAGGCCGACGGCGAGCGGGCCGTGCTGGTTGAGCAGCCCGACGAGCTCGCGCTGGACCTGTCCGGCGAGGACCATCCGTACGACGTCCATCGCCTCGGGGGTGGTGACCCGCAGACCGGCCTTGAACTCGCTGACGAGTCCGGCCTGGTCGAGGGCGGCGCTGATCTGCGGGCCGCCGCCGTGCACGACGACCGGCTTGAGGCCCGCGTGGCGCAGGAAGACGACGTCCTGGGCGAAGGCGGCCTTCAGCGCGTCGTCGATCATGGCGTTGCCGCCGAACTTGATGACGACGGTCTTGCCGTGGTGGCGGGTCAGCCAGGGCAGCGCCTCGATGAGGGTCTGCGCCTTGGGCAGCGCGGTGTGCTTCCGGGCGGAGTTCGTGGAGTCGCTCGTGGACTCGTTCGTGGAGTCGCTCATGAGGAGTACGCGCTGTTCTCGTGGACGTAGTCGGCGGTGAGGTCGTTGGCCCAGATGACGGCGGACTCGGACCCGGCGGCGAGGTCGGCGGTGATGACGACCTCCCGGTAGCGCATGTCGACGAGCTCGCGGTCCTCGCCGACGGAGCCGCCCCGACAGACCCAGACGCCGTTGATGGCGACATTGAGCTCGTCGGGCTCGAAGGCGGCGGAGGTGGTGCCGATGGCGGAGAGCACCCGGCCCCAGTTGGGGTCCTCGCCGTGGATGGCGCACTTGAGGAGGTTGTTGCGGGCGATGGAGCGGCCGACCTCGACGGCGTCGTCCTCGGTGGCCGCGTTGATCACCTCGATACGGATGTCCTTGCTGGCGCCCTCGGCGTCGCCGATCAGCTGGCGGGCCAGGTCGTCGCAGACCTCCCGTACGGCCTCGGCGAACGCGTCCTGCGCGGGGGTGACCCCGGCGGCGCCGGAGGCGAGCAGGAGCACGGTGTCGTTGGTGGACATGCAGCCGTCGGAGTCGACCCGGTCGAAGGTGAGCCGGGTGGCCTGCCGCAGGGCGGCGTCCAGGTCCTTGGCGTCCACGTCGGCGTCGGTGGTGAGGACGACGAGCATGGTGGCGAGGCCGGGGGCGAGCATGCCCGCGCCCTTGGCCATGCCGCCGACGGTCCAGCCGTCCTTCGTCGCGACGGCCGTCTTGTGGACGGTGTCGGTGGTCTTGATGGCGATGGCGGCCTTCTCGCCGCCGTGCGCGGAGAGTTCGGACGCGGCCTTCTCGACGCCGGGGAGCAGCTTGTCCATGGGGAGCAGGACGCCGATGAGGCCGGTGGAGGCGACGGCCACCTCGCCGGCGCCGATGCCGAGGACGTCGGCGGCCTTCTCGGCGGTGGCGTGGGTGTCCTGGAAGCCCTGGGGTCCGGTGCAGGCGTTGGCGCCGCCGGAGTTGAGGACGACGGCGGTCAGCTCGCCGTCGGCCAGGACCTGCTGGGACCACAGGACGGGGGCGGCCTTGACGCGGTTGGAGGTGAAGACTCCCGCGGCGGCGCGGCGGGGCCCGGTGTTGACCACGAGGGCCAGGTCCGGGTTGCCGTTCTGCTTGATCCCGGCCGCGATGCCCGCGGCCGTGAATCCCTTCGCTGCGGTGACGCTCACGGAGCGACTCCAATCGTGGAAAGTCCGGTCTCCTCGGGGAAGCCGAGGGCGAGGTTCATGCTCTGCACCGCACCGCCGGCGGTGCCCTTGGTGAGGTTGTCGATGGCGCTGATGGCGATGATCCGGTTCGTGGCCGGGTCGTGGACGACCTGGATCTGAACGGCGTTGGAACCGTAGACCGACGCCGTGGCCGGCCACTGCCCCTCGGGGAGCAGATGGACGAACGGCTCGTCCGCGAAGGCCTTCTCGTACGCGGCGCGCAGGGTCTCGCCGGTGACGCCGGGGCGGGCGGTGGCCGTGCAGGTGGCGAGGATGCCGCGGGGCATCGGCGCGAGGGTGGGCGTGAAGGAGACGGAGACCCGCTCCCCCGCCGGTGCGCTGAGGTTCTGGATCATCTCGGGGGTGTGCCGGTGGCCGCCGCCGACGCCGTACGGGGTCATGTTGCCCATGACCTCGGAGCCGAGGAGGTGCGGCTTGGCGGCCTTGCCGGCGCCGGAGGTGCCGGAGGCGGCGACGATGACGGCCTCGGGCTCGGCGAGCCCGTTCTCGTACGCCGGGAAGAGCGCGAGCGAGACGGCGGTGGGGTAGCAGCCGGGCACCGCGATGCGCTTGGAACCCGCCAGCGCGGCGCGGGCGCCCGGGAGTTCGGGGAGGCCGTAGGGCCAGGTGCCGGCGTGCGGGGAGCCGTAGAAGGCCTCCCAGTCGGCGGCGTCCCTCAGCCGGAAGTCGGCGCCCATGTCGACCACGAGGGTATCGGGACCGAGCTGCTCGGCGACGGCGGCGGACTGCCCGTGCGGCAGGGCGAGGAACACGACGTCGTGTCCGGCGAGGACCTCGGGGGTCGTCTCGGCGAGCACCCGGTCGGCGAGCGGCAGCAGATGCGGCTGGAGGCCGCCGAGGCGCTGGCCCGCGTTGGAGTGGCCGGTGAGGGCCCCGATCTCGACCTCGGGGTGCGCGAGGAGGAGACGCAGGAGCTCTCCGCCCGCGTATCCGCTCGCACCGGCGACCGCTGCTCGTACCGTCATCGAAACCCTCCTCATGGATGGCATGACTATACGCACAGCCGCAGTTTTATGCAAAGCCCTCGCGCGGCAACCCGCACAAGATCCCCGATCTGACACATTGGCCTAGACCTATTGTGTGCCGCTGTCCGTGACGGTACGTTCACTCCCGGCTGCGCAGCCGGCACGAACCGCACCACATCGCATCGCATCGTTCGGTCACGCACTCCGCCGGGTCTTTCCGGCGTTTCAGGAGGACATGCCATGTACCGTCGCACAGCAGCCGCTCTCGCCACCGCCGTCACCGCCGGGGCCCTGGCCCTCGGCACCGCCGCCACGGCCGAGGCCGCCCCCGGGCCGGGCTGGTACGCCCGCAGCCACTACACGTCGTACGCGGACTGCCAGGCCGCCGGCCAGGCCGGGTACCAGGTCTGGGGCCCGATCTTCTTCTGCGAGCCGCTCAGCGCGGACCGGCCCGACATCATCGTGCTCTGGGTCAGAGCCTGACACCGACGCGAACGGCCGGCCCCGGGAGCTCCCGGGGCCGGCCGGCCGTGTCGTGAGGGGGTCGCCCGGCTCAGGCGTCCACGTACGCCGCCAGGTGTTCGGCGGTGACCGTGGAGCGGGCCGCGACCAGGGCGGCGGGGGTACCTTCGAAGACGATCGTGCCGCCGTCGTGGCCCGCGCCCGGGCCCAGGTCGATGATCCAGTCGGCGTGCGCCATGACCGCCTGGTGGTGCTCGACGACGATCACCGACTTGCCGGAGTCGACCAGGCGGTCCAGCAGGCCGAGGAGCTGCTCGACATCGGCCAGGTGAAGGCCCGCGGTCGGCTCGTCGAGGACGTACACCCCGCCCTTCTCGGCCATGTGGGTCGCCAGCTTGAGCCGCTGCCGCTCGCCGCCGGAGAGCGTCGTCAGCGGCTGCCCGAGGGTGAGGTAGCCGAGGCCGACGTCGGCGAGGCGTTCGAGGATCTTGTGCGCGGCCGGGGTCCGCGCCTCCCCCGCGCCGAAGAAGCGCTCGGCCTCGCTCACCGGCATCGCCAGCACCTCGCTGATGTCCCGGCCGCCGAGGCGGTACTCCAGGACCGAGGCGTCGAAGCGCTTGCCCTCGCAGTCCTCGCAGGTGGTGGCGACGCCCGCCATCATCGCCAGGTCGGTGTAGATGACGCCGGCGCCGTTGCAGGTCGGGCAGGCGCCCTCCGAATTGGCGCTGAACAGCGCGGGCTTGACGTCGTTGGCCTTGGCGAAGGCCTTGCGGATCGGGTCGAGGAGCCCGGTGTACGTCGCCGGGTTGGAGCGCCGGGAGCCGCGGATCGCGCCCTGGTCGACCGAGACCACGCCCTCGGCGGGGATCGAGCCGTGGACGAGCGAGCTCTTGCCGGAGCCCGCGACGCCCGTCACGACGGTGAGCACCCCGAGCGGGACGTCCACGTCCACGCCCTTCAGGTTGTGCGTGCGCGCCCCGCGGATCTCCAGGACGCCGGTGGGCTCCCGTACCGCGTCCTTCAGGGAGGCGCGGTCGCCGAGGTGGCGGCCGGTGACGGTGCCGCTCTTCCGCAGCCCCGCGACCGTGCCCTCGAAGCAGACCGCGCCGCCCGCCGTGCCCGCGCCGGGGCCGAGGTCGACGACGTGGTCGGCGATCTCGACGACCTCCGGCTTGTGCTCGACGACCAGGACGGTGTTGCCCTTGTCGCGCAGGCGCAGCAGCAGGTCGTTCATGCGCTGGATGTCGTGCGGGTGCAGCCCCGTGGTCGGCTCGTCGAAGACGTACGTGACGTCGGTGAGCGAGGAGCCGAGGTGCCGGATCATCTTGACCCGCTGCGCCTCGCCGCCGGACAGCGTGCCCGAGGGCCGGTCGAGGGCGAGGTAGCCGAGGCCGATCTCGACGAAGGAGTCCAGGGTCTGCTGGAGCGCGGTGAGCAGCGGCGCCACCGAGGGCTCCTCGATGCCGCGGACCCACTCCGCCAGGTCGCTGATCTGCATCGCGCAGGCGTCGGCGATGCTGATCCGCCCGATCTTCGACGAGCGGGCCTCGGCGCTGAGGCGGGTGCCCTCGCACTCGGGGCAGGCGGTGAAGGTGACCGCGCGGTCGACGAACTCCCGGATGTGCGGCTGCATGCCCTCCTTGTCCTTGGCGAGCATCGACTTCTGGATGCGCGGGATCAGACCTTCGTAGGTCATGTTGATGCCCGCGATCTTCATCCGGACCGGCTCGTGGTGCAGGAAGGCGTGCAGCTCCTTCTTGGTGAACCGGCCGATCGGCTTGTCGGAGGGGAAGAGGCCGGACTCGCTGTAGAGGCGGTAGTTCCAGCCGCCCGGCTTGTAGCCGGGGATGGTGAGCGCGCCCTCGTCGAGGGACTTCGCGGCGTCGTAGAGCTGGCCGAGGTCGAGGTCGGTGACGCTGCCGCGGCCCTCGCAGCGGGTGCACATGCCGCCGGTGCGGTGGAAGGTCGCCTTCACCGTCTTCTTGTCGCCGCGCTCGACGGTGATCGCCCCGCTCGCCCTGACCGAGGGGACGTTGAAGGCGTACGCGCCGGGCGGGCCGATGTGCGGGTCGCCGAGGCGGCTGAAGAGGATGCGCAGCATCGCGTTGGCGTCGGTGGCGGTGCCGACCGTGGAGCGCGGGTCGGCGCCCATCCGCTGCTGGTCGACGGTGATCGCGGTGGTCAGCCCGTCGAGGACGTCGACCTCCGGGCGGGCGAGCGTCGGCATGAAGCCCTGCACGAAGGCGCTGTACGTCTCGTTGATCAGCCGCTGCGACTCGGCGGCGATCGTGTCGAAGACCAGCGAGCTCTTGCCCGATCCGGAGACGCCGGTGAAGACGGTGAGGCGGCGCTTCGGGATCTCGATGCTGACGTCCTTGAGGTTGTTCTCGCGCGCCCCGAGCACGCGGATCACCTCGTGGCTGTCGGCGGCGTGCGGCTCGCTGGCCTTGCTCATCTTCTGGTCATCTCCTCTGTCGTGCGGGCGGGCTGCGCGGCGGGCGGTGCCAACTGCTACCGCTTGCGCGGCTGGTTGAAGCGGAGCATGTTGCCGGCCGGGTCGCGGAAGGCGCAGTCCCGCACACCGTACGGCTGGTCGACCGGCTCCTGGAGGACTTCGCCGCCGGCCGCCCGGATCCGCTCGAAGGTGGCGTCCACGTCGTCGGTGGAGAAGATCACGCCGCGCAGCATGCCCTTGGCGAGCAGCTCGGCCATGGCCTGGCGGTCGGCGGCGGGGGCCGTGGGGTCGGCGAGCGGCGGTTCGAGGACGATCTCCACGTCCGGCTGGTCCGGCGAGCCGACGGTCACCCACCGCATGCCCTCGAAACCCACGTCGTTGCGGACTTCCAGGCCGAGGACGTCACGGTAGAAGACGAGCGCCTTGTCGTGGTCGTCGACGGCGATGAAGCACTGGGAGAGGTTGATGCTGTTCATGCCTCCGAACCTACGAGGCCGGGGCGGATTCCGCTTCTCCGATACTGATCGGTTGCCCGGCGGGGGCGTCGGGGGTCGCCCCCGGGGCGTCGGCGACGGGCGTCGCGGGGGCCGGCTCCGGGCGCCCGTTCTTGAGCGGCCGGGTCGCCGCCTTGGCGACGCACGCCGGGATCGGGGCGCCCGTCTCGTGGCTGCGGGCCCGGTAGGCGCTGGGGCTCTCGCCCACGAGCTCGGTGAAGCGGGAGCTGAACGACCCCAGCGACGTACAGCCCACCGCGAAGCAGACCTCGGTGACGCTCAGGTCGCCCCTGCGCAGCAGCGCCTTGGCCCGCTCGACGCGGCGGGTCATCAGGTAGTTGTACGGGGTCTCCCCGTAGGCGGCGCGGAAGCTGCGGGAGAAGTGCCCGGCGGACATGAGCGCGACCCGCGCGAGGGCCGGGACGTCCAGCGGCTCGGCGTAGTCGCGGTCCATGGCGTCCTTGGCGCGACGCAGGCGGACGAGGTCCTCCAGGTTCATGCCCACAGCATCCCACGCGGGCCCCGTGGGACGGCCTGTCTCACGTCCTCGCGGGCCTGGGGGCCCGCGCCCCGGAGCCCCTGGATCCCGTGCACGCGCGTCCGCCCCACGGTCCCTCCCCCTCCCCCTCCCCCGAAAACCGGATGCGCGCCCCCGCGCCCTCCCCTACCCTCGGCCTCATGTCTACGCCCCGAATTTCCTAGCTCAAGGACCCGCTTCCACGCCACCCGTGTGTCCTTCAGCTTGTTCGGAGCGTTTTCTCATGATCACCCTTCGTGGTGTCGACGTGCGCGTCGGCGCCCGTCTCCTCCTGTCCGATGTCTCCTTCCACATCGCGCCCGGCGACCGGATCGGTCTGGTCGGCCGGAACGGCGCGGGGAAGACGACTCTTCTCGACACCCTCGCCGGGCTGCGTGCCCCGGCCGCCGGCAGCGTCCTTCGGAGCGGTACGCCGGGGTATCTGGCGCAGGACTCGCGCGCCGCCGATCCGGCCGTGTCCGTCACCGACCGGATCCTGTCCGCGCGGGGCATGGACATCGCCGTCCGGCGGCTGCAGGGCGCCGCCGACCGGCTCGGCGCGTGCGCCGACGAGCGGGCGATGGACGCGTACGCCCGTGCCGAGGCCGCGTTCGAGGCCTGCGGCGGATACGCGGCCGAGGCCGAGGCGGCGCGGGTCGCCGCCGGGGTCGGGCTGCCGGCCGAGCTGATGGGGCGGCCGGTCGGCACGCTGTCCGGCGGGCAGAAGCGCCGGGTGGAGCTGGCCCGGATCCTCTTCGCCGGGCACGGCCGTGACGGCACCCTGCTGCTCGACGAGCCGACCAATCACCTGGACGCCGACTCGGTCGGCTGGCTGCGCGGGTTCCTCGCCTCGTACCAGGGCGGTCTCGTCCTGATCAGCCACGATCTGGATCTGATCGCCGCCACCGTCAACCGGGTCTTCCATCTCGATCCGCTGCGGGCGACGGTCGACGTCCACAACACCGGCTGGGCCGCCTACCTCGCCCAGCGGGACGCCGACGAGCGGCGCCGGACGCGCGAGCGGGCCAACGCCGAGCGGAAGGCGGCCGCGCTGCACGCCCAGGCGGACCGGATGAAGGCCCGGTCGGCGACGGCGGTCACCGCCCGCAGCATGGCGCGGCGCGCCGACCGGATGCTCGACGGCCTTGAGGAGGTCCGGCGCGCGGAGCGGGTGGCGCGGATCCGGCTGCCCGAGCCCGAGCCCTGCGGCCGCATGCCGCTGGGGGCGGTCTCGCTGACCAAGGGGTACGGGGGCGGGCGCCCGGTCCTCGACGGGGTGGACCTCGCGGTGGACCGGGGTTCCCGGCTCGTCGTGCTCGGGCTGAACGGCGCGGGCAAGACGACACTGCTGCGCCTGCTCGCGGGCGTCGAGGCCCCGGACTCGGGGCGGGTGGTGCGCGGGCACGGGCTGCGGCTCGGCTACTTCGCGCAGGAGCACGAGACGCTCGATCCCGCCCGTACCGTCCGCGCGAACCTGGCGGCGGCCGCCCCGCACCTCACGGACGGCGAGGTCCGGCGGGTGCTCGGCGCGTTCCTGTTCCGGGGCGACGACGCCGACAAGCCCGCCGGGGTCCTCTCGGGCGGCGAGAAGACCCGGCTCGCGCTGGCCGGTCTCGTCCACTCGGGCGCGAACGTCCTGCTGCTCGACGAGCCGACCAACAACCTCGACCCGGCCTCGCGCGACGAGGTGCTGGCCGCCGTCGGCACGTACCCGGGCGCGATCGTGATGGTCACGCACGACGAGGGCGCGATCGACGCGCTGCGTCCGGAGCGGGTGCTGCTGCTGCCGGACGGGCGCGAGGACCTGTGGAACGAGGACCACCGGGAGCTGGTGTCCCTGGCGTAGGCCCCGGCGCTACCGCTTCACGGCCCTCAGGACCACGAACTTCGGGTCTCCGGCGACCAGTTCGCTGTTGCCGAAGATGCGGCGCAGGCTGACATGGTGGCCGAGGTGCCGGTTGCCGACCACCCACAGTTCGCCGCCGGGCCGCAGGGCCCGGCGGGCCTCGGCGAACATCCGGCGGGCGGTGCGGTCGGTCGTGGCGTGGTGGCTGTGGAACGGCGGGTTGTTGAGGACCAGGTCCACCGAGCCGGGGGCGAGGTCCGCCAGGCCGTCGCCGACGGCGAACTCGGCGGTGCGGGTGTCCCCGACGAGGGTGCGGAAGTTCTCCTCGGCGGAGGCGACGGCCTGGTACGACTCGTCGGTGAAGAGCAGCTCGGCCTCGGGTTCGGCCAGCGCGACGGCCAGTCCGACGACGCCGTTGCCGCAGCCGAGGTCGACCACGCGGGAGCGCCCGACGCCGGTCGGCAGGTGCTGGAGGAGGAAGCGGGTGCCGATGTCCAGGCGGTCGGCGCAGAACACTCCGGCCTGGTTGACGACCGTGCGTCCGGCGAGCCCGGCCGGGGCGTCGGCGGGCAGCGCGTAGCGGAGAGGCCAGGGGTTGGCGGGCCGTCCCCCTTCCACGGCGGCGGGGGTGGTGTGGATGAGCCGCGCCTTCTTCACCGCGAGGGAGGTGCGGGTCGGGCCCAGGATCCGCTCGAAGAGCTTCAGCGTGGAGGTGTGGATCTCCTTCACCATGCCGGTGCCGACCACGACGGTCCCCTCGTGCACGGCGGGGGCCAGCCGGTGGAGCTGGTCCTCCAGGAGCGCGAGGCTCTTGGGCACGCGCACGAGCAGCACGTCGACCCGCTCCGGCGGCGGGTCCTGGGTGGTGAGCAGCCGGACCGCGCCGGGCGCGGCGCCCGAGCGGTCGAGGTTGTCGCCGGTGGCCCGGCGGCCGAGGTACGAGTCGGAGATCTGCGTGAGCTCCCCGGCCCCGGCGGCGGCGAGCGCGGTGACGAGGGCGCCCCAGCGGTCCCCGACGACGGCGACGGAGCCGGACAGGTCGGTGCCGCTCTCGGCGAGGTGCGCGAGCAGGTACTCGTCGGCGGCGTCCCAGGCGCGGAGGGGGTCGCGCGGGTCGGCGGGGAAACGGGTGAGGGGGAAGTCGCCCCAGGACGTGGTCAAACGGTTCATCGTGCCCCCAGGCTAGCCGCCGGGACGGACACATGCCGCGCCCGCTCCCCGCCTCACCCCACCGCCGCCGCCAGCTGGAGGTGCCAGAGTCCGGGGCGGCCCGTGAGGGTCACGGTCGACAGGGGGCGGACGTCGACGTTCCAGTAGGTGGCGGGCGGCGCCTTCAGGGCGTAGACCAGGGCCGCCCGTACGACGGCGGGCTCGGCGACGGCGACGATGGCGCCGTCGTCGGCGGGCCGGGTGTCGAGCCAGCCGCCGACCCGGGTGATGAAGGAGAGAAGCGTTTCGCCGCCGTGCGGCGCGGTGCGCGGGTCGCGGAGCCAGGTGTCGACGGCGCCGGGTTCGAGCGCGGCTACCTCGGCCAGGGTGAGGCCCCGCCAGCGCCCCATGTCGCAGTCGCGCAGGGCCGGCTGGACCAGCGGCGCGTAGCCGAGGGCCGTGCCGGTGGCGCGGCTGCGGGGCGTCGGGGAGCAGTAGCGCAGCTCGGCCGCGCCGAGCGGAATCAGCCGTGGCGCGGCGAGCTGCACCTCGTACCAGCCGGCCTCGTCGAGCGGCCGGTCGTCGTCGAAGCGTTCGGCCAGCAGGGAGGAGCTGCGTGCCGCCGCGACGAGCGTGACCCGAAGACCCATGGCGGCGATCGTGAGGCCGGGAGCCCCGCTGGTCAAGGGGTTGATCCGGGGCCCGGGAGGGGCGGTGCTCACTGCTGTCCGAGTGCCATCCACTTGTCCGGATTCCGCAGTGGCGTGAAACCGACCTTCTCGTACACGCCGTGCGCGTCGGCCGTGGCGAGCATGATCCGGCGCAGCCCGTACGCCTCCAGGTCGTCACGGACGGCGGTGACGAGGGCGGTGCCGAGTCCGGTGCCCCGGGCCGGGCGGTCGACGTAGACGTCGCAGAGCCAGGCGAAGGTGGCGTAGTCGGTGACGACACGGGCGTAGGCGCCCATCTCGCCCGTCCCCCGGTGGTAGGCGCCGTAGTTGAGCGAGCCGGCGATGGCCCGGTCCTGCTTCTCCCGAGGTCGGCCGAGGGCCCAGTACGCGTCGGTGGAGAGCCAGTGGTGGACGCGGGCCGCGTCGATCCGGGCGGGGTCGGCTGAGATCTCGTACGCCCCGTGCATGACGGCGCCGGTCGCGCTCGTGGTGTCGGTCATGGGCGAAGGCTGGCAGCCCGGCAGTCCCTTGTCAGGTGAATTTGCCGGGGGCCAGGGCCGGGGCGGGCGGGCGCGCCCCGGCCCGCTCCCGGGTCAGCCGAGGAGCCCGTCGACGGCGGTCCGCAGCCGCCGCAGCCCCTCGACGATCTCCGCGGGGCCCGCGACACCCGCGAAACTCAGCCGGATGTGGCCGGCGGGCGGCTCGGCGCAGAAGTACGGCCGGCCGGGCGCCAGCGCGACGCCGTTGCGCAGGGCGGCGGAGACGAGCGCCGCCTCGGGAAGGGTGTCGGGGAGGCGGAGCCAGAGCTGGTAGCCGCCCGAGGGGACGTGGGGCAGGACGAGTTCGGGCAGGTGGTGGGCGACGGCGCCGGCCATGGTGTCGCGGCGGCTCTTCAGCTCGGCGGCGAGGGCGCGCAGATGGCGGCTCCAGGCCGGGGAGCCGACGAGTTCGAGGGCGGCCTCCTGGAGGGGGCGGGGGACGAAGAAGCTGTCGACGACCTGGATGGCGCGCAGCCGTTCCAGGACGGGTCCGCGGGCGGCGAGCGCGCCCACCCGCAGGCTCGGGGAGGTCGGCTTGGTCAGCGAGCAGACGTGCACGACGACGCCGTCGGGGTCGTCGGCGGCGAGCGTGGCGGGCAGCGGCCCGGCGTCCTCGTGGACGAGCCGTCGGGCGAAGTCGTCCTCGACGACGAAGGCACCGGCCGCGCGGGCGATCCGGACGACGGCGGCGCTCCGTGCGGCGTCGAGGGCGGCGCCGGTGGGGTTCTGGAAGAGCGGCTGGCAGACGAAGACGCGGGCGCCGGTGGCGCGGAAGGCGGCTTCGAGGAGCTCGGGCCGTACGCCGTCGGCGTCGGTGGGGACGGGGACGGGGCGCAGTCCGGCGGCGCGGGCGATGGCGAGCATGCCCGGGTAGGTGGGCGATTCGACGAGGACGGGGGTGCCGGGCGGGGCGAGGGCGCGCAGGGCGGTGGTGAGGGCGGGCTGGCCGCCCGCGGTGATGAGGACCTCGGCGGCGGTGACGCCGCCGCCGATCTCGCGGGCGAACCACTCGCGCAGCTCGGGCAGGCCGTCGGTGGGCGGCCGGCCCCAGGCGCCGGGGCGGCGGCCGGCCCGGGCGAGGGCGGCGGAGAGGGCGCGCTCGGGCTGGAGCGAGGGGTGGAGGTAGCCGCCGTTGAACTCGATGACGCCGGGCTGGGGCGCGGAGAGGGTGACGAGGACGCCGGAGGCGTCGACGGCCCGGGGGACGAGCTCGGCGGCGGCGTCGGCGCTGAGGGCGAGCTGCTGCCAGGAGGTGTCCCCGGCGGCGGGGGCGGCGGCGCGCGGCTCGGCCCGGTAGGCCCCGGCGCCGGGCCGGGTGACGACCAGGCCTTCGGCGGCGAGCTGGGCGAGGGCCCGGGTGACGGTGACCGGGGAGACGCGGTAGCGCTCGACGAGGGTCCGGCTCGACGGCAGCTTCTCTCCGATCGAGTAGCGGTCGAGCTCCGCTTTCAGGGATTTCGCCAGTTCGACCACACTGCTACTCTCATTCATGAGAGCACAGAATAGCGCTACCCTTCCGGACGCGATAGCGGTCGCCGAGACCGGCACCGACAGCGCGCCCGCCGCCCGTCGCGGCACCCTCCTCGCCGCGCTCGGCGTGATCGCCTTCTCTCTCACCTTCCCCTCCACCGTCTGGGGCCTGGAGAGCTTCGGCCCCTGGTCGCTGGTGGCCGTGCGCTCGGTGCTTGCCGCGGTGATCGCCGGGGCCTTCCTCCTCGTGGGCCGGGTCCCGCTGCCCGAGCGGCGCCACTGGGCCGGGCTCGCGGTCGTCGCGGGCGGCGTGGTCATCGGCTTCCCGCTCCTGACGACGCTGGCGCTGAAGACCTCCACCACCTCGCACGCGGCCGTGGTCGTCGGACTGCTGCCGCTCACCACCGCGACCTTCGCCGCGGTCCGCACCGGGCGGCGCCCGTCCCGTACGTTCTGGATCGCGGCGGTCGCCGGAGCCGTCGTGGTGCTGGGCTTCACGCTCAAGGAGAGCGGCGGGGCGCTCTCCCAGGGCGACCTCTACCTCTTCGGCGCCCTGCTCGTCTGCGCCGCCGGGTACACCGAGGGCGGCCGGCTCGCCCGGCTGATGCCGGGCTGGCAGGTGATCGGCTGGGCGCTGGTGCTCTGTCTGCCGCTGACGGTGGCGGGCTCGGCCGTGGCGCTGGCGTACGAGCCGGTGCACCTGACCGCACACGGGGTCGCGGGGCTGCTCTGGGTGGCCGCCGGGTCCACCTTCTTCGGCCTGTACGTCTGGTACCGGGGCATGGCCGCGATCGGCATCCCGCGCGCGAGCCAGCTCCAGCTCGCCCAGCCGCTGCTCACCCTGTTCTGGTCGGTGACCGTGCTCGGCGAGCGGCTGTCGCCGGCCGCCCCGGTCGCTGCGGGCGCGGTGCTGGTCTGCATCGCGGTGACCCAGCGGGCGAGGAGCTGACCCCGGCCGCCCCGCGCGACGGTGCGAGTGACCGGGGTCACAATGACAGACGTAGACTCCGAGTAGGACAAGGCCGGCCGCGAGGAGGTCACCCCGATGCGTGCGAACGTGGGCGACAAACTGCTGGTGCACGGCCGGACCGTCGGTCAGCACGACCGTACGGCCGAGGTCGTCCAGGTACTGGGGGAGAACGGCACTCCCCCGTACCGCGTCAAGTACGAGGACGACGGTCACGAGTCCCTGATGTCACCGGGCCCCGACACCGTCGTACGCCATCACCTGGAGGTGGGGGCCGACTGACCGCGCAGCCCCTGACCACCCCCGTCACACCCGTCGCGCCCCGCGCGAGGTGTCGTCGGCGAGCACCGCGGTGAGCGCCCCGAGCGGGTCCGTGGCCACCTCCTTCGCCGCGAAGTAGCAGTGCCCGCCGACGCCCGGCCGGCTCCGGGCGAGCCGCGCGTGGCGGACGAGCTCCTGCGGGTCCTGCCAGGCGGCGGGCTGCGCGGGGTCGCCGACCTTGTAGAGCGCCTCGCCGAGGAAGAGGCGTACGCCGGTGTCCTTGACCACGGCCTCCCACCAGGGCACCAGCTTGGCGTAGTCGGCGGCGCTGTTGCCGATGTGCCAGTAGAGCTGCGGGACCACGTAGTCGATCCAGTGCTGCTTGACCCACTTGCGGCTGTCGGCGTGCTGGTCGTCGTAGCTCGCGAGGGCCCGGGTGTCGGAGCCGAGCGGGTCGGCGGAGGCGTTGCGCCAGACGCCGAAGGGGCTGATGCCGAAGGCGACGTGCGGCTTGAGCGCCTTGATCCGGGCGGAGGTCTCGGAGACCAGCAGATCGATGTTGTTCCGCCGCCAGGCCGCCCGGTCGGCGAACCCGGCCCCGTACTTCTGGAAGGCCACGTCGTCGGCGAAGCTCTCCCCCGCCACCGGATACGGGTAGAAGTAGTCGTCCCAGTGCAGGGCGTCGATGTCGTAGCGGCGCACGGCGTCGAGCATGGCGTCCTGGACATGCCGGCGGACCTCGGGCAGGCCCGGGTCGTAGTAGAGCTTCCCGCCGTACGCCACCGCCCACTCGGGGTGGAGCCGCACCGGGTGGCCCGGGGCCAGCTTCGTCCGGTCGGTGTTCGTGGCGACGCGGTACGGGTTGCACCAGGCGTGCAGCTCCAGACCGCGGGCGTGCGCCTCCGCCACCGCCGTGCCGAGCGGGTCCCAGCCCGGGTCGCCGCCCTGCACGCCGGTGAGGCACTGGGCCCACGGCTCGTACGGGGAGGGCCACAGGGCGTCGGCGGACGGCCGGACCTGGAGCAGGACGGCGGTCATCCGGCGCTTCACGGCCAGGTCGAGCAGGGCGATCAGCTCGGCCCGCTGCGCGGCGGCGGTCAGACCGCTCCGGGACGGGAAGTCGCGGTTGAAGACCGTCGCGACCCACATGCCCCGGAAGGCGCCGACCGCGCGCCGGCCGCCCCGCCTGGCTCCCTCGCCGCTGTACCGCCAGCCCCCGGGACCCGGCCCCCGCGACACGGAACCGGCCGCGTCGGCCGCTCCCGCCGACGCCCCGGAGCCCGCCGCCCACGCGCCCAGAGCCACCCCCGCCACGAACCCTCTTCTATCGATCGGCGGCATTTGTCACCCCTCGCTATCGGATACGTCACAGCCTCTCGAAGAGCATGCCCCGCCCAGAACGATCGATCATCCGCTCCGTCGGGAGTAACGTCGTGGAGTCGAGGCGGACGCCCGGAATCACACGGGCCCGCCGCCAGGAAAGAGCGAAAGGCACGAGGTGACGGACTCCATGGCCGACATTGAGCGCGTCGGAGTGGTGGGCTGCGGCCAGATGGGCGCGGGCATCGCTGAGGTGTGTGCCCGCAGCGGTCTTGAGGTGCGGGTCGCCGAGACCACCGGCGAGGCGCTGGAGATCGGCCGCACGCGGCTCTACAACTCGCTGAACAAGGCCGCCGAACGCGGCAAGATCAGCGAGGAGGAGCGCGACGCCACGCTGGCGCGGCTCAGCTTCACCACCGACCTGGGCGAGTTCGCCGACCGCGACCTCGTGATCGAGGCGGTCGTCGAGAACGAGCAGGTCAAGACCGAGATCTTCAAGGTGCTCGACCAGGTGGTGACCCGGCCGGACGCCATCCTGGCCTCCAACACCTCCTCCATCCCGCTGGTGAAGCTGGCCGTCGCGACCTCGCGCCCGGACCAGGTCGTCGGCATCCACTTCTTCAACCCGGCGCCGGTGCAGAAGCTGGTCGAGCTGATCCCCGCCCTCACCACCTCCGAGGGCACGATCAGCCGGGCGCAGCTGTTCGCCGAGAAGACCCTGGGCAAGCACGCGATCCGCGCCCAGGACCGCTCGGGCTTCGTCGTGAACGCCCTGCTCGTGCCGTATCTGCTCTCCGCGATCCGGATGTTCGAGTCGGGCATCGCGAGCCGCGAGGACATCGACAACGGCATGGAGTTCGGCTGCGCCCACCCGATGGGCCCGCTGAAGCTGGCGGACCTGATCGGTCTGGACACGATCGTCTCGATCGCCGACTCGATGTACACCGAGTACAAGGAGCCGCTGTACGCGGCCCCGCCGCTGCTCCAGCGGATGGTGGACGCGGGCCGCCTCGGCCGCAAGACGGGCTCGGGCTTCTACCCGTACTCCTGATCCCGCGCGGCTCCCCGCGCACCCCGGACGGCCCGTACACCGCACAGGTACGGGCCGTCCCCCGTTCCCGTACGGGCTCAGCCGAGCCTCAGGTGCCGCAGCATCAGCAGCCCCGCGGCCATGTTGGCGGCGGGGACCTCGCCGCGGGCGATCAGGTCGGGGACGAGTTTGAGCGGGACCCATTCGACCCGGGAGGACTCGAAGGCGTCCCGCGGCGGCCCGGTCCAGGTGGCCTGGTCCGACCAGTAGAGGTGGTGGCGGGCGTCGGTGAGGCCGTTGGACGGCTCCACGGTGAGGAGCGGGCGCAGCGGGCCCGGGCGCCAGCCGGTCTCCTCCTCCATCTCGCGGGCGGCGGCGGTCTCGACGTCCTCGCCGTCCTCGACGACACCGGCGGCCAGCTCCCAGCCCCAGCTGTCGGTGATGAAGCGGTGGCGCCAGAGCAGCAGGACCTCGTCGGCGTCGTTGACGGCGGTCGCGACGGCGACGGGGCGGAGCCGGATGAGGTAGTGGTCGAGGCGGCGGCCGTCGGGGAGTTCGACGTCCGCGAGATTCACCCGGAACCAGCGGTTCTCATAGACGGGCTGTTCACTTAATTTCGTCCACTGCACGTTTCTGCCACCTTCCGACCGGTCGGTGATTGCTTGGTGGCAATATCGCAGCAGGGAGCGGCCCGCAAGGCAAAGCTCACCGGGGTACGGACCGGATCATGGCACCGCTCACAGGGGCACGCGCAGCGCACCGTCGATCAGCTCGGCCGCCTCCCTGGCATCTCCCGCCCCACTGGCCAGCAGATGCTCCCGCACCTCACGGAGCCGGTCCCGCAGCCGCTGCGACTCCATCCCGCGGGCCCGCTCGGTCATCTCCACCGCCGTGCGCGCCGCCCGCTCGGTCTCCCCCTGCCGCAGCTCGATCTGGCACAGCATGGCCAGCCGGTGCACCCGCCCCCGGTCGTGCGCCGGGGTCTCGACGGCCGCCGCCGCGTGCTCGTGGGCCGCCGTCAGATCACCCAGACTGAGGAGGGCCTCCGCGACCTGCACGTTGACGAGGCCCGGCTGGACGTACCCGGTCTCGGCCGGCTCGGCCCCCGGGCTGATCCGCGCCGCCTCCGTCTCCGCCCGCCGGATGCAGGCGAGCGCCGCCGACCCGTCGCCGAGATGCGCGTACGCCTTCGCCTGCATCGCCGTC
Organism: Streptomyces sp. NPDC094032; assembly: GCF_040303965.1. Lineage (NCBI taxonomy): Bacteria > Bacillati > Actinomycetota > Actinomycetes > Kitasatosporales > Streptomycetaceae > Streptomyces > Streptomyces sp. NPDC094032. The sequence goes on from NZ_JBEOUE010000008.1 coordinate 67,892, forward strand.
AGATCGGCGGCGAGCGCGGGCGTGATCTGCCGCCCGGCCGCGCGCAGCGCCGCCTCCGCGAAGGCGACCGCCTGCCGGAACTCCGCCATGAACAGCGACTGGTTGACCAGCAGCGCGATCACATAGGCGCCGAGCCCCCGGTCCCCGCTCGCCTTCGCGAGGCGCAGCGCCTGGTGGAAGTAGCGCTGGGCGAGCCCCTGGGCGTCGGAGTCGTACGCGCAGATCCCGGCCACCGCCACCAGCCCGCCGGTGGCGCGGTGCAGCCGCCGCCCCAGGGAGTCGCCGTAGCCGCCGCGCAGCAGCGGCGCGGTCTCGGCGCTGAGGAAGCCGACGACGCGGGCGCGGGTCGCCATGCCGCCGGCCTTGCGGTACATCTGCTCGTAGTGCGCCCGGGCCGCGCTCAGCAGCTGCACGTCGGCGGCGGAGACCCGGGTGCGGCCGGCGCGGGAGACGTCCACGTCCTCCGGCGGGTTCTCCCACTCCCAGACCGGCATCACGGCCGGAGTGCCGGTCACCGCCTGGGCGACCAGGACGTGCGGGCGCTGCTGCTCGTCGCAGCGCCACAGGGCGGTGGCCCGCTCGACGAAGCCGGAGAGCGGGGAGCCGGCCGTGGGCAGCCCCGCGCCGGGCACGCCGAGGCCGATGTCGTCGAGGGTGACGGCCCGGTGCAGCCGGCCCGCGAGCACCTCGCAGATCAGGTCGGGGACCTGGCCGCGCGGCCGCTGCCCCTTCAGCCAGCGGGCCACGGCCGTGTGCTCGTAGCGCAGGGCGAGACCGCGGGCCCGGCCGGCCTGGTTCACCCGGGTCGCGAGGCCGGTGTGGGACATCCCCGCCTCGTCGAGCAGGGCGTCCAGGAGGGTGTTGGGCTGGGGGTGGGGCTGCATGGGACCGCTCCGGTGGATCGGGGGCGTTTTCGCGCGGGTTCACACGGGGTGTGAACGAAGTACTCGTTCTTCCGGTCCGCACGCACTGTCACCGGTACCTCCGGACCGCTTGACTGAACTCCCTCGCCGCAGGGCGAGGTCCGGGCCGCCGCCGGCTCCCCCTCGAACAGTGCGGCCGCCCGGTCCGCGCCGTCCGCGCCGCTGATCTGCCCGACACTCCGTGGCAGCGCGGACGGCGCCGGCCTCCAGGCCCGACCCACTAGTGGGGGGAGGGCGCAGGCCGGGTACGGCGCAGCCCGGGTTCGGCGGGCTGCGCCGGTACCCGCACCCGGTCGTTGCGTACGACGAGCAGGGCGACGTCGTCGGTGAGCCGGCCGCGCGTGTGGCGCAGCAGCGCGGTGTGCACCCGGCGGACCAGCTCGGCCGGCGTCTCGCCCGCCCCCGCCGCGAGGGCCGCGTCCAGGGCGAAGAACCGGCCCCGGCGGTCCCGGGCCTCCTCCGCGCCGTCCGTGAACAGGACCAGCGTCTCGCCGGGCAGCAGCCGGGTCGCGGGGTACGGCACGAGGTCGGCGGGCAGCGGGAAGGCGCCGAGCGGGGGCAGCGGTTCGCCGACGGGCACGGCCTCGACCCGGTGGCCGAGGCGGTACGGGCCGGGGTGGCCGCAGTCCAGGACGTGGACGAGCCCGTCGGCGCGGATCTCCAGGAGCAGCAGCGTCACGAACTCCTCGGCCGCCGGGTGTTCGGGCGCCCGGCCGGCCCTGGCCGGATGCTCGTCCCGGGCCCGCTCGCACAGGTGGCGCCCGAGCGCCCGGTCCAGGCGGCGCAGCACGCCCGCGAGTTCGGGCTCGTCGTGGGCGGCCTCGCGGAAGCTGCCCAGGACGGCGACCACCGCCCCGAGCGCGGCGAGCCCGTGGCCCCGCACGTCGCCGATGACGATCCGCACCCCGTACGGGGTGGCCGTCGCCTCGTACAGGTCGCCGCCGACGACGGCGCCACGGGACGCGGAGAGCTGCCCGGCGGCCACCGCGAGCCCGTCGAGGCGGGGCGGCGGCGGGCGCAGCAGCACCTGCTGGGTCGCGTCGGCCACGGCCCGCACCCGCGCGAGCTCCCGCTTGAGGCCGCGCCGGGCGCCGAGCACAAGACCGGTCCCGACGGCGAAGAACACGGCGCCGCTCGCGACCCGCATCGGCATTCCGGGATCCCGCGCCAGCGGACACCCCACCTTCCAGGCGACGGCGACGAGCCCCCACACGACCGGAGCCGCCAGCGGAGCCATCCGCCGGATCCGGGAGCCTTCGGCAACCAGTGAGCTGTCACGGAACATCCACGGCCCTTCCCGAGGCCCGCCAGCGCCCGAAGACCCTGCGGCACACAGGCCCGCCCCTGTGGCCGCGTCGATTCTCGCGGGCGAAGAGGACACGCGGGAACATCCGCCGGGGATCTCACCCGAAGGAGTGAGCGGCCCCGTACGGGAGTGCGGCGGACACGGGGAAGGGGCCCTGCCCCGGGTGATCACCCGGGGCAGGGCCCCTTCCTTTCAGCACGCCGGGCGCGTCACGCGCCGCGCAGCACCGCTCCCGTGTGCTCCGCCGCCAGGGCGACCGCCGCGTCGCGGGCGGCCGTGGCCTCCTCGACCGTCAGGGTGCGGTCGGGGGCGCGGAACTTCAGGGCGTACGCGAGGGACTTCTTGCCCGCGTCGATCTGGTCGCCGGTGTAGACGTCGAACAGACGGATGGACTCCAGGAGTTCACCCGCGCCGCCGGCCAGGTAGTACTCCACCATCGCCGAGGGGACGTCCTGGTCGACGACCAGGGCGACGTCCTGGGTGGCGACCGGGAACGAGGAGATGCGCGGGGCCTTCAGGGGCCCCTCGTTCGCCTGCTCCAGGAGGTCGAGATCCAGCTCCATCGCGCAGGTGCGGGCCGGCAGGCCCAGCGCCTTCACGACGCGCGGGTGGAGCTCGCCACCGTGACCGACCAGCGTCTTCACGCCGTCGATCACGACGTGGAAGGCGGCACAGCGGCCCGGGTGCCAGGGGGCGTGCTGGTCGGCGTCGATCAGCAGACCCACACCGGCCTCGGCGGCCACCACGCGGGCGGCCTGGATCGCGTCCGCCCAGTCGGACGGACGGCCCTTGCCCCACCAGCCGGCCTGCTCGCGCGCGCCGGCGAGGACGACGGCGGCGCGGCGCGGCTGCGCGGGCAGCGCGGCGTTGACGCGGGCGATCTCCTCGTCGGTCGGGCGGCGGTCGACGCCCAGGCGGACGGCGACGCCCGGCTGGCCCTCGGTCGGCCGGAAGACCAGACCGGTCTCGAAGAGGGCCAGGTCGTGGCTGCCGCGCCCGTCGTTGCGGCGCAGCGCGCCGAGCAGGCCCGGCAGCAGCGTCGTACGGAGCGCGGGCTCCTCGTCGGAGAGCGGGTTGACCAGCTTGACGACCCGGCGGCGGGCGTCGTCCGCGTCGAGACCGAGCTGGTCGAAGACCTGCTCGCCGATGAACGGGTAGTTCAGCGCCTCGACGTAACCGGCGCCGGCCAGCGCGCGGCCCACCCGGCGGTGGGTGCGCTGGCGCTCGGTGAGGCCGCGGCCGGCGGGCGGCTTGGGCAGCGTGGAGGGCAGGTTCTCGTAGCCCTCCAGGCGGATGACCTCTTCGGCCAGGTCGTTCGGCACGTAGAGGTCGGGGCGCCAGGACGGGACGGTGACGACGAGCTCGTCCTGCCCGTAGACGTCGCAGCCGATCTCCTGGAGGCGGCGGACGACGGTCTCGCGGCCGTAGGCCACGCCCGCGACCCGGTCCGGGTGGTCGGCCGGCATGGCGATGGTGCGGGGCGCCGACGGGGCGACGACCTCGGTGACACCGGCCTCGGCCGTGCCGCCCGCGAGCAGCACCAGCAGGTCGACCGTGCGCTGCGCGGCGGCGGCGGCGGCCTGCGGGTCGACACCGCGCTCGAAGCGCTTGGACGCCTCGGAGGACAGCTTGTGGCGGCGGGCCGTGCGGGCGATCGAGATCGCGTCGAAGTGCGCGGCCTCGACGACGACCTCGGTGGTGCCGGTGACGATGCCGGTCTCCGGGTCCGTCACCGGGTCGGCGATCTCCGTGTCGGCGCCGCCCATGACGCCCGCGAGGCCGATGGGCCCGCGGTTGTCGGTGATGACCAGGTCCCCGGAGTCGAGGACGCGCGCGGTGCCGTCGAGCGTGGTGATCTTCTCGCCGGCGGCGGCGCGGCGGACCCCGATGGGCCCGTCGACGCGGGTGCGGTCGTAGGCGTGCAGCGGCTGGCCGAGCTCCAGCATCACGTAGTTGGTGATGTCGACGGCCAGCGAGATCGGGCGCATGCCCGCCTTCTGGAGGCGGCGCTGGAGCCAGATCGGGCTGCGGGCCTCGGGGTCGAGGCCGACGACCGTACGGGCGGTGAAGCGGTCGCAGCCGATGGGGTCGGCGATCTGGACCGGGTAGCCGTACGAGTTCGGCGCGGGCACGTCGAGCAGCGCCGGGTCGCGCAGCGGCAGGCCGTACGCGATGGCGAGCTCGCGGGCGACACCGCGCATCGAGAGGCAGTAGCCGCGGTCCGGGGTGACGGCGATGTCGAGGACCTCGTCGAACAGCTCCAGGAGGACCGTGGCGTCGAGGCCGACCTCGTGCTCCGGCGGCAGCACGATGATGCCGTGCGTGCCGTCGTCGCCCATGCCGAGCTCGCCGCCCGAGCAGATCATGCCGCGGGAGACCCGGCCGTAGGTCTTGCGCTCGGCGATCCGGAAGTCGCCGGGCAGCACGGCGCCGGGCAGGGCCACGACGACCTTGTCGCCCTCGGCGAAGTTCCGGGCGCCGCAGATGATCTCCTGCGGCTCGCCGGTGCCGTTGGCCTGGCCGACGTCGACGGTGCAGAAGCGGATGGGCTTCTTGAACTCCGTCAGCTCCTCGATGGTGAGGACCTTGCCGACCACCAGCGGGCCGGTCAGGCCGGCGCCGAGCCGCTCGACGGTCTCGACCTCAAGGCCTGCCGAAATGAGCTTGGCCTGCACGTCACGGCCGGTCTCCGTGACCGGCAGGTCGACGTACTCCCGCAGCCAAGAAAGCGGGACCCGCATCAGATCTCCATCCCGAACGGCCGGGTGAAACGGACGTCACCCTCGACCATGTCTCGCATGTCTTCGACGTTGTGGCGGAACATCAGCATCCGCTCGATGCCGAACCCGAAGGCGAATCCGCTGTACTTCTCGGGGTCCACACCGCAGGCGACGAGCACCTTCGGGTTGACCATGCCGCAGCCGCCGAGCTCGATCCAGCCCTCGCTGCCGCAGGTGCGGCAGGGGCGGTCCGGGTTGCCGACGGACTCGCCGCGGCAGACGTAGCAGAGCATGTCCATCTCGGCGGACGGCTCGGTGAAGGGGAAGAAGTTCGGGCGGAGCCGGGTCTTCATGTCGGACCCGAAGAGCGCCTGGACCATGTGGTCGAGGGTGCCCTTGAGGTCGGCCATGGTCAGGCCCTCGTCGACGGCCAGCAGCTCGATCTGGTGGAAGACCGGGGTGTGCGTGGCGTCGAGCTCGTCGGTGCGGTAGACGCGGCCGGGGCACACCACGTAGACCGGGGGCTCCCGGTCGATGAGGGTGCGGGCCTGGACCGGCGAGGTGTGCGTACGGAGCACGACACCCGACTCGTCGCCCGTGGTGCCCTCGGGGCCCTGGACGAAGAAGGTGTCCTGCATCTGCCGCGCCGGGTGGTCCGGCACGAAGTTCAGGGCGTCGAAGTTGAACCACTCGGCCTCGACCTCGGGGCCCTCGGCGACCTCGTAGCCCATCGACACGAAGACGTCGGCGACGCGCTCCATGAGGGTGGTCAGCGGGTGCCGGGCACCGGCCGGGATCCGGTCATACGGCAGGGTGACGTCGACGGCCTCCTCGACGAGGACGCGCGCGTCGCGGTCGGCCTCCAGCTCGGTCTGGCGGGTGGCCAGCGCCTTGGAGACGACGCCGCGGGCCTGGCCCACCAGCTTGCCGGCGGCGGCCTTGGCCTGCGGGGGCAGGGCGCCGATCTCGCGGTTGGCCAGCGCCAGCGGCGAGGTGCCGCCGGTGTGCGCGGTCTTCGCGTGGGCGAGCGCGTCGAGGTCGCCTGCGGCGGCGAAGGCGGCGAGCGCCTCGTCCCGCATGCGCTCGATCTCTTCCGGTTTCAAGGCCTCGACCTCGACCGGGTCGTACGACTTATTCGGTGCCGACATCTCTTCCCGTGCTTCCGTTGGCTGGCTGGGCGGCCCCGCTCGACGTCAAGGGCGCAAACGTGCCAAAGGACGAGTCTAACGGGGCGCGGGGACGCGAATGAGCCCGTGGGCGGCCCGGACGGCTCCTGATTCCGTACGGTCTCGCCTGATGAGACCGTACGGGCGACCTCAGAGGAGGTGGGCCGGGGTGCCGACGGGCAGGATAAATCGGAACTCGGCCCCGCCTCGGGGGCACCGTCCGACGGTGATCGTGCCGCCGTGGGCCTCGACGACGCCCTTGACGATGTAGAGCCCGAGGCCGGTGCCGCCGCGCTTGCTGCCCCGCCAGAAGCGGGTGAAGACGCGGCCCATCGACTCCTCGGGGATGCCGGGGCCTTCGTCGCTCACGGTGACCTCCGTCCCCTTCTCCCCGTCGGTGGTGGCCGTGGTGGGTGCCACCTCGATGGTGACGGTTCCCTCGCCGTGGCGCACCGCGTTTTCCAGGAGGTTGCCGAGGATCTGGTCGATCTTGTCGGGATCGGCCCACAGCTCGGGCAGGTCGGGGCGGACCCGGACGAAGAAGCGGTCCGGGGACTGGCCGCCGGTGGTGTGGGCCTGGATGTGGCGGCCGACGGCGGCGGCGATGTCGACGGGCTGGCGGCGCACCTCAAGACGGCCGGAGTCGATCCGGGAGATGTCGAGGAGCTCGGCGATCAGCCGCTTGATGCGGCCCGCGTCGGCGTCGACGGTCTCCAGCATCAGCCGCTTCTGGTCGTCGGTGAACCGCTCCCACTTGTCGAGCAGGGTGGCGGTGAAGCCCTTGACGGAGGTGAGCGGCGAGCGGAGCTCGTGGGCGACGGTCGCGATCAGCTCGGCGTGGCTGCGCTCGCTGCGCCGCCGGGCCTCGGTGCCGCGCAGGGAGACGACCACCCGGCGGACGGGCCCGGTGGGGTGGACGCGGACGTAGCGGGCGGAGACCAGGACCTCACGGCCGCCGGGCAGCAGCAGATGCCGCTCGGGCTGGCCGCGGCGGGTGGCGAGCCCGCCGTACGGGTCGGTGAGCGCCCACCAGCGGCGCCCCTTGAGGTCCTCCAGGGGCAGCGCCTGGTCGAGGGGGCGGCCGAGGGCCTCGCGGCCGGGCAGCGCGGTGATGCGGCTGGCGGCGGCGTTGAAGCAGACGATCCGGCCGGTCTCGTCGGCGACGACCAGCCCGTCGGGCAGGTCGTCGGGGCCGATGCCGAGGCCGGTGTCGAAGCCGGGAGTCGTGTCGAGGCCGGGGCCCTGGTCGCCCGCGGGCCCCTCGGCGGGGTCGGTGTCCCGGCGGTACGGGGCGGGCGGCGCGCCCGGGTCGGGCGGGGGCGGCGGTTGCGCGGCGCGCGGCGCGCTGCTCCGTGCCTGTGCGGGACTGCCCGTGCCGACCGTCATCCCCGTCATCCCACCTCTCCGTGTCACTCAGTGGGCCCCGAGTGCGTCACCCTACTAGGCGCGGCGGCTCCGGTGGACCCCTCAGGCGGTGGTTCGGGGGCGCTGGGCGCGCGCGGAGGCGTACAGGCACACCGCGGCGGCGGTCGCGAGGTTGAGGCTCTCGGCCTTGCCGTGGATCGGGACGCGGACGACGGCGTCGGCGAGCGCCCGGGTCTCCTCGGGCAGCCCCCAGGCCTCGTTGCCGAAGACCCAGGCGGTGGGGCCGCCCATGGTGCCCGCGTCCAGCTCGGCGTCGAGGTCGTCCTCGCCCGCCCCGTCGGCGGCGAGGATCCGCACGCCGACGCCCTTGAGCCCGGCCACGGCCTGCTCGACCGGGACGCCGACGGCGACCGGGAGGTGGAAGAGGGAGCCGACGGAGGCGCGCACGGACTTGGGGTTGTACAGGTCCACGGAGGCGTCGGTGAGGATCACCGCGTCGGCGCCGGCGGCGTCGGCGCAACGCAGCACGGTGCCGGCGTTCCCGGGGTCGCGGACGTGCGCGAGCACGGCGACCAGCTTCGGGCGGGCGGCCAGGATGTCCTCGAAGGGCGAGTCGAGGAAGCGGCAGACGCCGACGAGCCCCTGCGGGGTGACGGTCTGGGAGACCTCGGCGAGCACGGCGTCGGAGGCGTGGTGGACGCGGGCTCCGGCGGCGCGGGCGGCCTCGATGATGGGCGCGTACCGCTCGGCGGCCTCGACGGTGGTGAAGAGCTCCACGAGGGTGGGCTGTCCGGTGGCGCCGCGGTGCTCGACGGCCTCGCGGACGGCCTGCGGGCCCTCGGCGATGAAGAGGCGGTCCTTGCCCCGGAAGGTGCGCTTGGCGAGCCGTCGGGCGGCGACGACGCGCGGGGAACGCGGGGAGATCAGCTCGGGGTCGGACATGTGCCTGCGGCTCTCTGACTCGTCGGGTTCGGCGGCGGAGGGGAAGGGGGTGTCAACGCACCGGACCCGCAGGCGCGAGGCCTGCGGGTCCGGCGGAAGTACTGCGGCCTGGAAGATCAGGCGGCGGCCTTCGGGGCGTTGACGTCGGCCGGGAGGGCCTTCTGCGCGACCTCGACCAGCGCGGCGAACGCGTTGGAGTCGTTGACGGCCAGCTCGGCGAGGATCTTGCGGTCCACCTCGATGTTGGCGGCCTTCAGACCCTGGATGAGGCGGTTGTACGTCATGCCGTTCTGGCGGGCAGCGGCGTTGATGCGCTGGATCCACAGCTGACGGAAGTCGCCCTTGCGCTTCTTGCGGTCGTTGTAGTTGTAGACCAGCGAGTGGGTGACCTGCTCCTTGGCCTTGCGGTACAGGCGCGAACGCTGACCGCGGTAGCCGGAGGCCGCCTCGAGGATCGCCCGGCGCTTCTTGTGGGCGTTGACTGCCCGCTTGACGCGTGCCACTTCTTAACTCCTTGTAGCGGGGCCGTGGTGGTGCTCACACGACCCGGAAAACGGATGGGTCCCGGTCTCGACCGGAAGCCCTCGTCGCCGAGGGCGGGAGATCAGATCAGATGCCCAGCATCTTCTTGATCTTGGCGGAGTCACCCGGGGCCATCTCGGCGTTGCCGGTGAGGCGACGCGTCAGCTTGGACGACTTGTGCTCGAGCAGGTGGCGCTTGCCGGCGCGCTCGCGCATGATCTTGCCGGTGCCGGTGACCTTGAAGCGCTTCTTGGCACCGGAGTGCGTCTTGTTCTTCGGCATAGCGCCGTTATCTCCTCGTCAGTGGCGCTCCCCCGGTGCGGGCACCGGACAACCGGGAGCGTCAATTCTTCGTTTGAGTGGTTCCGGGCGGAACCCCTGGGGCTGCCGGGGAACGGCAGCCCCCCGGGATCACGCCTCGGCGTTCTCGGCCGACGTGTCGGCCGAAGCCTGCTCGGCCGGAGCCTCCTCGGCGACGGGCGCCTCGGCCTCGACCACGTCGGACTCGACCGCGTCGGACGCGACACCCTGGCGCTCGGCCTTGCGCGCGGCCTGGGCCTCGCGAGCCTCGGCCATGGCCTCGGTCTTCTTCTTGTGCGGGCCCAGAACCATGATCATGTTCCGGCCGTCCTGCTTCGGGTTGGACTCGATGAAGCCCAGGTCCTGCACGTCCTCGGCAAGGCGCTGGAGCAGGCGGTAGCCCAGCTCCGGACGGGACTGCTCACGACCACGGAACATGATCGTGATCTTGACCTTGTCGCCCTGCTTGAGGAACCGGACGACGTGACCCTTCTTGGTGTCATAGTCGTGCGGGTCGATCTTCGGCCGGAGCTTCATCTCCTTGATGACCGTGTGCGCCTGGTTCTTGCGCGCCTCACGGGCCTTCATGGCCGACTCGTACTTGAACTTCCCGTAGTCCATGAGCTTGCACACGGGCGGACGGGCGTTGGCGGCGACCTCGACCAGGTCGAGGTCGTACTCCTGCGCGAGCTCCAGGGCCTTGGCAAGCGGCACAATGCCGACCTGCTCGCCACTGGGGCCGACAAGACGCACCTCAGGAACGCGAATCCGCTCGTTGATGCGGGGCTCGGCGCTGATGGATCCTCCTCGGTAGCACCACGCGACCGCCTGGCGGACGGACACGTTCACGGTAGAACTGTTGAGACCAACCGAGCCGGTACATGAAAAAAGCCCCGGACGGGACACAGGCGGGGCTCCATGGAAAACCGGAACACCGCCGCGGTCAACCGCGGGGCGCACATCGGGCGGCTCCATCGTCCGTACGGAACGATGGGGACCACCTGACCGGTGACCCGCCACCCGCGAGGGTGGTCAGGTGGGAGAACGGAGCCTCCACTTGTGGGCCGGGCACATAGGTGTCCGGCCGGTCGTTACACAAGGTTAGCAGGACCCGCCGGTCGGCGCGAACCGTACGTCCGCTTATCGTGTGGGCATGAGCGAAACGCCCGACACCGAGTCTCCCGAGACCCCCGACTTCGAAGCCATGACCCGCGACATCGCCGAGGTCCCCGCGGTGGAGGTCATCGTGACCGTCGCCGTCAACCTGATGAGCGCCGCCGCGGTGAAGCTGGGGCTCACCGAGGAGGGCGACGAGCACAAGGACCTCGACGAGGCCCGCAAGCTGATCCACGCCCTCGCGGGCCTGCTGGACGCCGGCGTGACGGAGATCTCGTCCTTCCACGCGGCCCCGCTGCGGGACGGCCTGAAGTCCCTCCAGCTGGCCTTCCGCGAGGCGTCGTTCGTCCCGGACGAGCCGGGCCAGGGTCCTGGCGAGAAGTACACGGGGCCGGTGTACGGCTAGATCTGGTTGTTCCGTACGTAGAAGGGCTCGCCGGGAGGTGTGGCCGAGGCCGGCAGGAGTGCCAGGTCGAGGCCCCGCACCAGGCGGGCCCTCAGCGTTTCGTCGGCGGCGAGCAGGCGGGCGACGCGCTGGGCGGCCTCCGCGGGGGCCGCGTCCTCGGTGAGGACCAGGGCCAGGGTGCCGTCGGCCGTGCCGGGGCCCAGGTGGGCGCGGAGGACGGCGGGCTCGGCGGCGACGGCGGCGCGGACCGCGTCCCGTACCGCCGGGTCGTCCAGCGGGTCGGCGCTGTCGCGGCCCTCGGCGAGGGCCAGCAGGGCGGAGCCGGTCACCTGGTAGGGCACGGGCCCCGCCATGTCGAGGACGAGGGTGTCGGCCTTCTCGTGGGCGAGGGCCGCGAGCGCCTGGTGGAGGGGGACGGCGACCGGCCGGGCGGCCGGGTCCCACAGGGCCAGGGCGGCGATCGAGGTGAAGGCGGGCAGGGCCCGCCGGTCCCCCGCGGTCAGCGTGGGGACCGCCATGTCGCTGGTCTTCTCCTGCTTGAGCCCGGTCACGGGGTCGATCTCCACCTCGCCGAGGATGGCGACGACGGGGACGAGCAGCCGGGCGTCGCGCAGGGCGGTCAAGACCGGGCCGTGTGCGGTCCGGTCCTCCGCCCAGGCGGCCAGGGCCGCGCCGAGCCGGGGGTCGGCGGTGCCGTCGTCGTCGGAGAAACCGGGGTCCGGGATGTTCTTGAGCGCCACCCCTTGAGCCTAACCGCCGGGCGGTCAGTGGCTGCGGCTGCCCCGCCACAGGGCGACGGCGGCGGCGAGCAGCAGGACGCCGACGCCTCCGGCGATGGGGGCGAGCAGGCCGAGGGGGCGGCCCGCCTCGGGCTCGGCCTGTGGTCCGGGGCCGAAGTACTGCCCGCCGTAGCCGGCGACGGCGGCCTTGGGGTCGGCGCCCTTGAGCGCGCTCCCCGCCTCGATGGCGGCGGCCGGGTCGACCGTCCCGTACCCCTTCTGGTCGCTGTGGCCGCCCTTGGGGCGGTTGCGGGCGGTGTCGACGAGGAGTCGCTTGACCTGGGCGGGGGTGAGGTCGGGGTGGGCGGCGCGGACCAGGGAGACGGCGCCGGAGACGAACGCGGCGGCGGCGCTGGTGCCCCAGCCCTCGTAGTAGCGGCGGTCCGGGTCGGCGATGACGATGTCGACGCCGGGGGCGCTGACGGTGGCGTACCAGCGGCTGGTGGAGAAGGAGGCGTGGGTGCCGTAGCGGTCGACGGCGGTCACGGCGATGACGCCGGGGTAGGCGGCGGGGTACGAGATGTGGTCGCCCTTCTCGCCGCCGTTGCCGGCGGAGGCGACGACGGAGACGCCCTTGGCGAGGGCGTACTGGACGGCGGCGTCCTCGCCCGCGTCGGGGTGGGCGGACTCGGAGTCGTCGCCGAGGGAGAGGTTGATGACGTCGGCGCCGTGGTCGGCGGCCCAGCGGATGCCCTCGGCGAGGGCGGTGCCCCGGGTCTTGCGGGCCTTGTCGCGGGACTTGTCGGTGCCTTCGAGGATCACCCGTACGGGCAGGATCCGTACCTTCGGCGCGACGCCGAGGACACCGTCCTGGTCGCCGGGCCCGTGGCCGTGTCCGGCGATGATCCCGGCCATGGCGGTGCCGTGCCGGGCCCAGGCGCGGTCGCCGCGGGAGGCGCCGAAGCCGACGAGGTCGGTGCCGGGCAGGACGGAGCCCGTCAGGTCGGGGTGGGTGGCGTCGACGCCGGTGTCGAGGACGGCGACGGTGATGCCCTCGCCGCGGGTGGTCTGCCAGGCGCGGGAGGTGTGCAGGGCGTCGAGGCCCCACTGGCGGGCGCGGATGGTGTCGGCGTACGCGGGGGTGGTGGCGGGCAGGACGGCGAAGGCGGCGGCGAGCAGGGCGGCGGCCGCGGCACGGGGGCGGCGGGTCACCGGGCGTCTTCCTTGAGGGTGGCGGCGACGGTCTTGCGCAGGGCGCGTTCGACGCCGTCGCCGACGCCCTTCGCCTCGTGGCCGAGGCCGGCCTGGGCGACGGCGGTGGTGCGCTTGGCGGTCATGGCGCGGGTGGCGGGCTCGGCCTCGGCGACGGTGCGGCCGTCGGCGAAGCCGGAGACGGCGGTGACGACGACGGGGAGGTCGGGCAGCACGTGCCGCCACCAGCTGGCCCGCTGGGCGTCGCCGAACTTCGCCGCGACGGTCGCGGGGGCGGCGAGGGCGGGCGGCGGGTCGTCCTCGGCGCGGGAGCCGAGGGTGCGCATGGTGGCGGGGTCGGCCTCGGTGAAGACGAGGGCGACGGTGGTGACGTGGGACGAGGTGGCGTCGGTGTAGGTGGCGCGCAGTACGCGTTCGCAGCCGGGCACCTTCAGGGCGGTGAGCAGCCCCTTGGGGAGGACGGCCGCGGTGCAGGGCGTGTCGGGGGCGACGACGATCCGGGTCCAGGTGCGGGCGGCGCCGCCGGGTCCCGCGCCGGGCCCCGACAGGGTGCGCGGGAAGAGGGTGTCGACGGGGGCGTCGTGCCAGACGCGCTTGGCCTGGGAGTAGCCGGCCGGTTCGGCGGGCTCGCCGGCCCCGCTCTCGGCGAGGACCGCTCCGGCGAGGGCGCCGCCGATGAGCCCGAGCCCGAGGACGGCGCAGCCCGCGGCGGCCAGGACCCGCCCGGGCCGCCGCTCCTGCACGGGCCGCAGCCGGGTGGTGGTCTCGGCGGGCGTCTCGTCGGGCAGGGCCCAGCGGTCGACGCCGTACGGGTGCGGGGCGACGACCGGGCGTGCGGGCACCGGACCGGGCCCGGCGTCACGGACCGGCCGCAGCCGGGTGGTGGTCTCGACGACGGGCACCGGCCGCGCGGGCACGGCCGGCGGGAGCGGAACCGAGAGGCCCGGCTTCGCCGCCGGGGGGTGCGTCGGGGGCTGCGGAGACTGCCGCTCCGGGGGCGCGGGCCTGGCTCCCGGCGCGGGCAGGAGGGCGTCGGTGATGCGGGACGTGGGGGGTTGCGGCTCGGTGGTCATCCCCGTCCCCCTGGTCCCCCCGGTCGTTCCCTCACGCGATGGCGGTCACTCTACGGGCTGTTCCCCCGGGTGCGGGAACGCAGGGGCTACCCACGCGTAAACCCGTCTGGCAAGCTCGGGCCATGACTCCCCGTGCGGCCGACCGGGCCCGGTACGACCGGGCCACCGCCTCTCTCGACGCGCCCCTGGCCATCGTCGATCTGGAGGCGTTCGACGCCAACGCGGCGGATCTCGTGCGCAGGGCGGGCGGGAAGCCGGTCCGGGTGGCGAGCAAGTCGGTGCGGTGCCGGGCGCTGCTTGAGCGGGTGCTCGCGCGCGACGGTTTCGCCGGGGTCATGTCGTTCACGCTGGCCGAGTCGCTGTGGCTGGCGAGGGCCGGGATCGAGGACGTACTCCTTGCCTATCCGTCGGCGGACCGGGCGGGGTTCGGGGAGCTGGCGGGCGACGCGAAGCTGGCCGCCGCGGTGACGGTGATGGTCGACGACGTGGCGCAGCTCGATCTGATCGACGCGGCACGGGCCGGCGGCACCGAGGAGGTGCGGGTCTGTCTGGAGCTGGACACCTCGCTGCGTCTGCTGGGCGGCCGGGTCCGGTTCGGGGCGCGCCGCTCGCCGCTGCGGGAGCCCGCCGAACTGGCGGAGCTGGCCCGTTCGGTGGCGCGCCGTCCAGGGTTCCGGCTGGTCGGGCTCATGGCGTACGAGGGGCATGTCGCGGGCGTCGGGGACGCGGTGGCCGGGCGGCCGCTGCGCTCGCGGGCGGTCCGGCTGATGCAGTCGGCGGCCCGCAGGGAGCTGGCGGCCCGCCGGGCGGCGGTGGTCCGGGCGGTGCGGGCGGTGGCGCCGGAGCTGGAGTTCGTCAACGGCGGTGGCACGGGCAGTGTGCAGCACACGGCGGCCGAGGACGCGGTGACGGAGATCGCGGCGGGTTCGGGGCTCTTCCAGCCGCGTCTGTTCGACGACTACACGGCGTTCTCGGGGCGTCCGGCGGCGCTGTTCGCGCTGCCGGTGGTGCGGCGCCCCGGCGTGGGCGTGGTGACGGTGCTCGGCGGCGGCTACCCGGCGTCGGGGGTCGCGGGCGCGGACCGGCTGCCCGTGCCGTATCTCCCGGAAGGGCTGCGCTACGACCCGCAGGAGGGTCCCGGCGAGGTGCAGACGCCGCTGCTGGGCTCGCCGGCCGACGATCTGCGGATCGGCGACAAGGTCTGGTTCCGGCACGCGAAGGCCGGCGAGCTGTGCGAGCGGTTCGACACCCTGCGTCTGGTGGAGGGCGACAGGGTCACGGCCGCCGTCCCGACGTACCGGGGCGAGGGCCGGACCTTCCTCTGACGGCGGCTCAGTACACGGTGTCCTGCTGGTCCGCGATGACGCTGCCGTCGGTGCGGCGGACCGGTGCGGCGGTGCCGTCGGGGGCGGTGTAGCCCGTGGTGGCGCAGGGGTAGGCGCTCGTCTTCCGCTTCTTCGGCTCGATGAACATGGGGTTGACGAGCCAGCGTCCGTCGCCGTTGTCGTAGGCGCGGCACATGAGTTCGTTCTTGTTGCGGTTGAGGACGAGCCGCAGGCCGGTGGCGTCGCGCAGGAAGGAGATGTCCGTGTCGGAGTCCCCGGCGGCGAAGACCTGGCGGCGGGCGGCGGGCTGGACGCGTTCGGCGGCGGGGCCGCGGACGCCGAAGATCTCCTGGTTGATCCAGCAGCGCTTGCCGTCGATGTAGGTGATCATCCGGTCCTCGCCGTCACGGACGCTTCCGCAGCCCTTGAGGTGGCTGGTGAGCCGCCCGTGCTCGGTGGTGTTGCGGATGCCGACGGCGTGGTCGGGTGCGACGTCGACGCCCCGGGCCCACACGTCGACGACGGGCTCGGGCGAGGCGGAGACGATCCACACGTCGAAGCCGGACGCCTTGAGGGCGCGGATCAGGTCGCGCTGCTGGTCGTAGTAGCGGACCCAGCCGGTGACCTTGGAGCTGCCGACCTGCTGGGTCGCGCCCTGCGGGGCGGCGAGGTTCTCGGCGCGGGCGGCGGTGGCGAAGGCGCGGACCTGACGGGGGGTCCAGCCGTGCAGGAGCTGGGCGAGCCAGGCGTACTGCGGCTCGATGCGCCGGTGGTCGTAGCCGTCGAAGGCCTTCTTCCCGCCGGTGGTGGTGCCGTTGCCGTAGACGGAGAGCAGTTCGTCGGCGCAGGCGGTGTCGGTGGCGGTGGGCAGCGTGCGGACGTCGGCGGGGCAGGCCGCGCCGAGGGCTGCGGCGGCCTCGGGGGTGAGGTAGCGGCTGGTGGTGGACCAGTCGCCGTGGCGCGGGGGCCGGACGCGGTCGTTGCGGAGCAGCCAGTAGAAGGTGGCGTCGCCGACGTCGTTCTTGATGACGGTGTTGTCCCAGTCGAAGACGGCGACCGGCTTGTCGCCCTTCGTACGGCAGTGGTCGGCCATCAGGCCTTCGAGGCGGGCCTTGTTGTCGCCGTACCAGCCCTCGGAGAGGGTGAGACCGGCGCAAGCGCGGGGCTCGCGAGGCGTGGCCTGGGCGCCCGCAGCGGGCAGCAGGCCGGTCGCGGCGAGGGCGAGGGCGGCCGCGACGGCGGGGGTGCGGAGCTTGTTGGTCATGAACACTCTCCTGGATGTACGCACGACAGCCGGGCGCCTCGCGACGCCCGGCTGTCGGGGGGATGGATACGCGGTGAACGCTTAGAGCGGGGTCACGTACGCGCCGGAGATCCCGCCGTCGACGAGGAAGTCGGCGGCGTTGACGAAGGAGGAGTCGTCGCTGGCGAGGAAGGCGACCGCGGCGGCGATCTCCTCGGCCTCGGCGAAGCGGCCGACCGGGATGTGCACCAGGCGGCGCGCGGCGCGCTCCGGGTCCTTGGCGAACAGCTCCTGGAGCAGCGGGGTGTTGACGGGTCCGGGGCACAGGGCGTTGACGCGGATGCCCTCGCGGGCGAACTGGACGCCGAGTTCACGGGACATGGCGAGCACGCCGCCCTTGGAGGCGGTGTACGAGATCTGGCTGGTGGCCGCGCCCATGATGGCGACGAAGGAGGCGGTGTTGATGATGGAGCCCTTGCCCTGGCGCCGCATGTACGGCAGGGCGGCCTTGCAGCAGAGGTAGACCGAGGTCAGGTTGACGTCCTGGACGCGCTTCCAGGCCTCCAGGCCGGTCTCCAGGATGGAGTCGTCGTCGGGGGGCGAGATGCCGGCGTTGTTGAAGGCGATGTCGACGGAGCCGTAGGTGTCGAAGGCGGTCTTGAACAGCGCCTCGACCTCCTCCGGGTCGGTGACGTCGACCTTGACGAAGGTGCCGCCGACCTCTTCGGCGGCGGCCTTGCCGGCCCGCTCGTCGATGTCGCCGCAGACGACGTTGGCGCCCTCGGAGGCGAGGCGGCGGGCGGTGGCGAGGCCGATGCCGCTGCCGGCTCCGGTGATGACGGCGGTACGGCCGACGAGGCGGCGGCAGACGATCTCTTCGGTGCTCACAGTGCGGGGCCCTCCGTGCTGATGAAGACGTTCTTGGTTTCGGTGAAGGCGGTCAGGGCGTCGGGTCCCAGTTCACGGCCGAGCCCGGACTGGCGGAAGCCGCCGAACGGGGTCCAGTAGCGGACGCTGGAGTGGGAGTTGACGGAGAGGTTGCCGGCCCGGACGGCGCGGGAGGCGCGCAGGGCGCGGCCGACGTCGCGGGTCCAGATCGAGCCGGACAGGCCGTACTCGGTGGCGTTGGCGAGGCGGATCGCGTCGGCCTCGTCCTCGAAGGGGAGGACGACGGCGACGGGGCCGAAGACCTCCTCGACGGCGCAGGGCGCGTCCTCGGGGAGGCCGGTGAGGACGGTGGGCGGGAACCAGAAGCCGGGGCCCTCGGGGGCCTTGCCGCGGATGACCTCGACGCCCGTGGTCCCCGTGGCCCCTTCGACGTGTCCCCGTACCCGGTCGAGCTGGGCGCGGGAGATCAGCGGGCCCATCTGGGTGCGCTCGTCGAGGGGGTCGCCGACGACGATCTCCTCGATGGCGGGGGTGAGGAGCTCAAGGAAGCGCTCGTACACACCGCGCTGGACGAGGATGCGGGTGCGGGCGCAGCAGTCCTGGCCGCTGTTGTCGAGGAAGGACATCGGGGTGGCCGCCGCCGCGGCCTCCAGGTCCGCGTCGGCGAAGACGATGTTGGGGCTCTTGCCGCCGAGTTCGAGGGTGAGGCGCTTCACCTGGTCGGCGCACTTGGCCATGATCGACTTGCCGACCCGGGTGGAGCCGGTGAAGACGATCTTGGCGATGCCGGGGTGTTCGACGAGTGCGTTCCCGGCGACCGGGCCCTCGCCGGGGAGGACCTGGAAGAGCCCCTCGGGGAGGCCTGCCTCCAGGGCGAGTTCGGCGAGCCGCAGCGCGGTGAGCGGGGTGGTCTCGGCGGGCTTGAGGATCACGGCGTTGCCGGCGGCGAGGGCGGGGGCGGTGGCCCAGGCGGCGATCGGCATGGGGAAGTTCCAGGGCGCGATGACGCCGACGACCCCGAGGGGTTCGAGGATCGTGACGTCGAGGCCGCCGGGGACCGGGATCTGGCGCCCGTTCAGGCGCTCGACTCCCCCGGCCGCGTAGTCGAGCAGGTCGCGGACGTTGCCGGCCTCCCAGCGGGCGTTGCCGAGGGTGTGGCCGGCCTCGCGGACCTCCAGGAGGGCGAGTTCCTCGACGTGGGCGTCGACGGCGGAGGCGAAGCGGCGCAGGATCCGGGCCCGCTCGGCGGGCGCGGCGGCGGCCCAGGAGC
This sequence comes from Streptomyces sp. NPDC094032, assembly GCF_040303965.1. Taxonomy (NCBI): domain Bacteria; kingdom Bacillati; phylum Actinomycetota; class Actinomycetes; order Kitasatosporales; family Streptomycetaceae; genus Streptomyces; species Streptomyces sp. NPDC094032. The sequence goes on from NZ_JBEOUE010000008.1 coordinate 86,388, forward strand.
GCTGGGCGGCGGTGGCGCGGGTGACGGCGGCGTCCACGTCGGCCGGGGTGGCGGCGGGGACGGTGGCGACGACCTCCTCGGTCGCCGGGTTCAGTACCTGGAGCAAGTCTTTCCTCACATGCGTTCGAAGGAGCGGCGCAGTTCCCAGTCGGTGATGGCGGCGTCGTACGCGTCGAGTTCGACGCGGGCCATGTTGCGGTAGTGGGCGACGACCTCGGGGCCGAAGGCGGCCTTGGCGATCTCGCTGTTCTCCCAGAGCTCGGCGGCCTCGCGCAGGGTGGTGGGGACGTGCTCGTAGCCGCCGGTGTACGCGTTGCCCGTACAGGCGGGCGGGAGCTCCAGGCCCTGCTCGATGCCGTGCAGTCCGGCGGCGATCAGTCCGGCGACGGCGAGGTAGGGGTTGACGTCGCCGCCGGGGAGGCGGTTCTCGAAGCGGGTCGAGCGGCCGTGGCCGACGACGCGCAGGGCGCAGGTGCGGTTGTCGACGCCCCAGGCGACGGCGGTGGGGGCGAAGGAGCCCGGCTGGAACCGCTTGTACGAGTTGATGTTGGGGGCGTAGAGGAGGGAGAGGTCGCGCAGGGCGGCGAGCTGTCCGGCCAGGAAGTGGCGCATGACGTCGGACATGCCGTCGGGCCCGTCCCCCGCCATGACGTTGCGGCCGTCGGCGTCCTGGAGGGAGAGGTGGATGTGGCAGGAGTTGCCCTCGCGCTCGTTGTACTTGGCCATGAAGGTGAGCGAGCAGCCCTCCTGGGCGGCGATCTCCTTGGCGCCGGTCTTGTAGACGGCGTGCTGGTCGCAGGTGACCAGGGCCTCGTCGTACTTGAAGGCGATCTCGTGCTGGCCGGGGTTGCACTCGCCCTTGGCGGACTCGACGGTGAGCCCGGCGCCGGCCATCTCGTTGCGGATGCGGCGCAGGAGGGGTTCGACGCGTCCGGTGCCGAGGACGGAGTAGTCGACGTTGTACTGGTTGACGGGGGTGAGACCGCGGTAGTTCGCGTCCCAGGCCTGCTCGTAGGTGTCCTTGAAGACGATGAACTCCAGCTCGGTGCCGACGTGGGCGGTGAAGCCGTGGGCGGCGAGCCGGTCGAGCTGGCGGCGGAGGATCTGCCGGGGGGCGGCGACGACCGGGGCGCCGTCGTTCCAGGCGAGGTCGGCCATGACCATCGCGGTGCCCTCGTTCCAGGGCACGCGGCGCAGGGTGGCGAGGTCGGGGTGCATGGCGAAGTCGCCGTAGCCGCGGTCCCAGGACGACATCTCGTAGCCGTCGACGGTGTTCATCTCGGTGTCGACGGCCAGAAGATAGTTGCAGCCCTCGGTGCCGTGGCCGAGGACCTCGTCCAGGAAGAACGGTGCGGCGAACCGCTTGCCCTGGAGGCGTCCCTGCATGTCGGTGAAGGCCAGGACGACGGTGTCGATCTCGCCGCTCGCGACGAGTGCGCGGAGCTCGTCGACGGCGAGCGGGGGTGTGCGGTCTGCCACGGGATTGTTCCTCCTTGGGCCTGCCGGGAGCCATAAGGTATTGCTCAGGACCATTGCTTGGGAAGGGGAAACCGCGACGTGACCCAGACGAATGAATCGACCGACCGGTTGACGCCGGTGCTGCGGCCGGTACGCGCGGGCAACGGGTTCGAGGAGGCGCTGGAGCAGATCCTCCAGATCGTCCGGCTCGGCCTGGTGCCCGGCGGGGAGCGCCTGCCGGCCGAGCGGGAGCTGGCGGACCGGATGGGGATCAGCCGGGTCACCCTGCGCGAGGTCCTGAAGGTGCTCCAGGAGCAGGGCCTGGTGGAGAGCCGGCGCGGGCGGTACGGCGGCACCTTCGTGCTCCAGCGCCCGCAGACGGCGGACGAGGCGGAGCTGCGGCGCCGGATCGCGGCCGTCGACGTGGAGGACACGCTGCGCTTCCGCGAGGTCCTGGAGGTCGGCGCGGCCGGACTCTGCGCCGCCCACGGCCTGGACGACGAGGGCGCCGAGCGGCTGCGCACGGCGCTGACGGCCACCCACGACGCCCCGCTCGGCGACTACCGGCGCCAGGACACGCTGCTCCACCTCACACTGGCCGAGCTGTCCGGTTCGCCGACGCTGACCGCGCAGTACGCGGCGGTGCGGGCGACCGTCAACGACCTGCTCGACTGCATCCCCCTGCTCGTACGCAACCTGGAGCACTCGCAGCACCAGCACACCGCGTTGGTGGAGGCGGTGCTCGACGGGGACGCGGACGCGGCGCGCGAGGTGATGCGGGAACACTGCGGGGGGACGGCGGCGCTGCTGCGGGGGTTCCTGACCTGAGGGGGCGGCCCCCACCACGTAACCGGAAAGTAACGCACGGGACTTGCGTCGCCCCCTTGTCCGACGCAAAGGTATGGCACCAATCCATTGGGACCCTTGCGGGGAGCTGACCGCTGCCATGACGCTGGACGACACCTCAGGCACAAAAGGCACCACAGGAAACACAGGCACCACAGGAAGCACCACCGACGACTACCTGGAGCGGCGCACCCTGCGTCGCGGAAGCGCCGGCTGGCTGCTGCTGACCGGGCTCGGCGTCGCCTATGTCGTCTCCGGCGACTTCTCCGGCTGGAACATCGGCCTGTCCAAGGGCGGCTTCGGCGGCCTCGCCATCGCGACCGTCCTGATGGGCGCGATGTACGCGTGCCTGGTCTTCTCGCTCGCCGAGCTCTCCGCCATCCTGCCCACGGCGGGCGGCGGTTACGGCTTCGCCCGGCGGGCGCTCGGCACCTGGGGCGGCTTTCTCACCGGCACCGCGATCCTCATCGAGTACGTCCTGGCGCCCGCCGCCATCTCCATCTTCATCGGCGACTACGTCGAGTCCCTCGGCCTCTTCGGCCTGGAGTCGGGGTGGCCGGTCTACCTGGTCTGCTTCGCGCTCTTCATCGGCATCCACCTGTGGGGCGTGGGCGAGGCGCTGCGCTTCAGCCTGATCGTCACCGCCGTCGCCGTGGCGGCGCTGCTGGTCTTCGCGCTCGGCGCGCTCAGCGACTTCCACGTGGCCGGTCTGGACGACATCCCGGTCGACAAGGGGGCCGTCGGCGCCAACTCCTGGCTGCCGTTCGGACTCCTCGGGATCTGGGCCGCGTTCCCCTTCGGCATGTGGTTCTTCCTCGGCGTCGAGGGCGTGCCGCTGGCCGCCGAGGAGGCCAAGGACCCCGTGCGCTCGATGCCGAGGGCGCTCGCCCTGTCCATGGGCATCCTGGTGCTGCTCGCGGTGGTGACCTTCTTCGCGGCCACCGGGGCGCGCGGCTCGGCCGCCATCCAGGAGGCGGGCAACCCGCTGGTGGTGGCGTTGCAGGGCGACGGGGAGCCGACCGCGCTCAGCCGCTTCGTCAACTACGCGGGACTCGCGGGCCTGGTCGCCTCCTTCTTCTCCCTCATCTACGCGGGCTCCCGCCAGCTCTTCGCGCTGTCCCGGGCCGGCTACCTGCCCCGCTTCCTCTCCCTCACCAGCCGCCGCAAGTCGCCCTACCTGGGGCTGCTCATCCCCGGCGCCCTCGGCTTCGCGCTCGCCGCGGGCACCGGGAACGGGGCCCGGATGCTGAACATCGCGGTGTTCGGCGCCACCATCTCGTACGCCCTGATGGCGCTCTCCCACATCGTGCTGCGCCGCCGTGAGCCGGGGCTCGCCCGGCCGTACCGCACCCCGGGCGGGGTGGTCACCTCCTCGGTGGCCTTCGTCCTGGCGCTCTCGGCCCTGGTCGCGACCTTCCTGGTGGACAAGGACGCGGCCCTCATCGCCCTCGGGGTCTACGTCATCGCCCTCGCCTACTTCGCGCTCTACAGTCGCCACCACCTGGTGGCGAAGGCGCCGGAGGAGGAGTTCGCCGCGCTCGCGGCGGCCGAGGCGGAACTCGAACGCTGAGGCGGCGGACGCCGCCACCTGGAATCCGTACCGGAGGAGAAGCCCATGCCCACGCCCACGCCGCCCACGCCGCCCATGCCGCCCAGGCCGCTGATCGGGGTGACGACCTATCTGGACCAGGCCCGTTGGGGGGTGTGGGACCTGCCCGCCGCGCTGCTGCCGGCCGCGTACCCGCGGCTCGTCCAGGCGAGCGGCGGGCTCGCCGTGATGCTGCCGCCGGACGATCCGTCGGCCGCGGCGGAGGCGGTGGCGCGGCTCGACGGCCTGGTGGTCGCGGGCGGCGCCGATGTCGAGCCGGTACGGTACGGGGCCGAGCCCGACCCCCGCACCGGTCCGCCCGCCCGGGCCCGGGACGGCTGGGAACTGGCCCTGATCGAGGCCGCCCTGGCCGCCGGGACCCCGCTGCTCGGCGTCTGCCGGGGCATGCAGCTCCTCAACGTGGCCCTCGGCGGCACGCTCGTCCAGCACCTGGACGGGCACACGGAGGCGGTCGGCGTGATGGGCCGCCACCCGGTCGACCCGGTGCCCGGCACGCTGTACGCGTCCCTGGTCCCCGAGCGGGCCGAGGTGCCGACCTATCACCACCAGTGCGTCGACGTCCTCGGCAAGGGCCTGACCGCCTCCGCGCACGCGCTGGACGGCACGGTCGAGGCGATCGAACTGCCCGGCCCCGCCTGGGTGCTCGGGGTGCAGTGGCACCCGGAGATGGGTGAGGACCTGCGGGTGACGAGGGAGTTGGTGGCGGCGGCTAGCCGACGGCGGGCGTGACGGGGGCGCCGGGCGTCCGGCCGCGCATGAGGAAGGTGAGGAGGGCGTAGAGCAGCCCCGACACCGCCATGCCGGCGGGCAGGGCCAGGTCCACTCCCCCGAGCGCGTGGGCGATCGGGCCCGTGTACGCGGTGTTGACGCACAGCGCGGCGGCGACGGCGCCTCCGGCCACGGCCAGGGCGCCCGCCGGGTTGACGCCCGCCGTGTACCAGAAGGCGCTGTCCCGGGTCTCGTCCATGAGCGCGCGGCCGTCGTAGCGGCCCCGGCGCAGCAGGATGTCGACGGCGTAGACGGTCATGGCGGGGCCGAGCAGGACGACGGTGAGCTCCAGGACGTTGCCGACGGTGTCCAGGAAGTCGGAGACGAGCAGGGCGTAGAGGGTGAGGGCGACCGCGACGGTGCCGTCGGCGAGCACGCTGAGGGAGCGCCGGACGCGGAGGCCGACGGCCTGGAGGGCGAGGCCCGCGCTGTAGGCGGTCATGGCGTTGATGGCGATCGTGCCCAGGACCAGGGAGAGCAGGAAGACCGGTGTGAACCAGCCCGGCAGCATGGCCTCCAGGGCGGTCTGCGGGTCGGTCGTGTCGACGACGGTCGCGGCGAGGGCGCCGAGCGAACAGACCACGACGCTGGGCAGGAAGCCGCCGAGCGCGGTCCACCCGACGACGGCCCGCCGGGAGGTCGTGGCCGGCAGATAGCGGGAGAAGTCGGCGCTGGTCGTGTACGAGAGCGGGCCCGAGGCGATGAGGGTGACGCCGCCGATCAGGGCCGCCCACAGAGGGGCGCCGGTCAGCGGGGCGTCCGGGGTGTAGCCGAAGTCCGCGCGCCGCAGCACCGCGTAGCCGACGACACCGAAGGCGGCGGTCAGCGCGAGGGTGATCGGCAGGTACAGCCGGATGATGAGGGCGTGCCCGTAGACGCCGATGGTGAGCGTGGCGGCGGCGATGAGCAGGACGACGGCGATCTTGACGCCGGTGCCCGCGTGGAGGCCGGTCTTCTCGACAAGGGCGAAGGCGGCGCCGGCCGCGGCGGCCAGGTTCAGGGCGAAGTAGCAGACGGAGATCGCCCAGCCGGTGACGGCGTTGTTCACGCGGTTGCCGCGCACGCCGTACAGGGCCCGGGTGATCACCTCGCTGGGCGCGCCGGCGGCGGGGCCCGAGACCGCGAGCACGCCCGTGAGCAGCCAGAACAGATTGCCCACGACGATCACGGCGAGGGCCTGGAGGAGGCTGAGCCCCATGAGGACGAGGGCGCCGCCGACGACCAGGCTGAGGTAGTTCACGTTGGCCGCGGCCCAGACCGCGAACAGCTCGCGGGGGTGCCCGTGGCGCTCGTCGTCGGGGATGTGGTCGATGCCGTGCGACTCGATCCGGGTGGGCCGGTCCGTGGCCGACCGCGCGGCGGGGGCGCTGGCGCGCGGGTCGGGAAACGTGGAAGCCATGCGGCCCTCCGTTGAACGTGTCGTGCACACCTGGTTGCTTATTGGTCGCACACTCAATAGCATCACCGGTATGTCGTCAAGCGTTCAGCGCACACGAGTTCGCAAGTCTCCGGAGGCCCGTCGGGCGGAGATCGTGGAGGCCGCGGCCCGGGTCGCCCTGACCGAGGGCCTCGAATGCGTGACCCTGCGCCGCATCGCCGAGGAGCTGGCGGTACGCCCCGGTCTGATCAGCCACTACTTCCCCTCGGCGGAGGATCTGGTGGCCGAGGCGTTCGCCGTCGCGGCCCTCGGCGAACTGGACTCGCTGCTCCCCGCCGAGCGCCCCGACGGGACGCCCACGCAGTACCTGGCCCGCTACTTCGCCCTCTCGACGGGCGAGGCCTACGACGACATCAGCCGCCTCTGGATCAACGCCCGGCACCTCAGCCGCTACCGCCCCGTCCTGCGCGACCGGGTCGCCGAGATGGAACTCGCCTCCGACGAGCGCTTGGAGACCCTCATCCGCGAGGGCGTCGAGCGCGGCGAGTTCCGCACGGACGACCCCCGGGCCACGGCCATCCAGATCCTGGTCGTCCTGGACGGCCTGGGCGCCCACGCGAACACCGACCGCACCGACCGGCCGGCGAGGGTGACCCGGATGGCCGTGACGACGGCGGAGCGGGAGCTGGGGCTGGAGCGGGGGGCGCTGGAGGCGGGGGCGGGGTGACCCGGAGCCCGCCGTGACCGCCCACCCACCTGATACCGCCCCTGTCTCCCCTCCCCTCCCCTCCCTGGAGCCCCTGTGCGTACCCGTCTCGTCCTGTCCTCCGCCCGACTGCTGGACCCGGGCACCGGCACGTTCCTGCCGCAGACGGCGCTCGCCGTGGCGGAGGACGGACGGATCTCGGCGCTCGGCGACGACCGGGAGATGCGTGGGCTCGCGGACGCCGGGACGGAGGTGGTCGACCTGAAGGGCGCCGTGGTCACGGCCGGGCTCGTGGACGGACATCTGCACCCGGTCAGCGGGGCGGAGCTGACGCATGGGCTCGACCTGTCGCGCTGCGCGGACGTGGCGGAGGTACGGGCGGCGCTGGCGGCGGCGGTACGGGAACTCGGGCGCGGCGACTGGCTGTTCGGCTGGGGCCTGGACCCGAACGTCTTCGGTGACGCCCCCGTGGGGATCGCCCCCTTCGACGCGGTGCTCGACGGGATCCCGGCCTTTCTGCTCCTCTTCGACGCGCACTCGGCGCTGGCGAGTCGGAGGGCGCTGGAGCTCGCGGGGGTGGACGGGCCGCGTACGTTCGACCAGGCGTCGGCGGAGGTCGTCTGCGACGCGCACGGGCGCCCCACCGGACTGCTCCAGGAGGACGCCGCGTGCGAGCTGGTCGAGCGGGTCGCGCCGCAGCCCACGCGTGAGGAGCGGCGGGAGCGGCTCGCGGCGGCGCTGCGCGCGATGGCGGCGGCGGGGCTGACCGGCGGGCACGTGATGGACGCGAACGGGGAGAGCCTCGCGCTGCTGGCCGAGCTCGACGAGGCGGGCGAGCTGCCGTTGCGGCTGCGGGTGGCGCCGTGGTGCCAGCCGGGCACGGACGCGGAGGGCGTGCGGGAGCTGATCGCCCAGCAGGGGACGGGCGGTGCGCTGTGGCGCGTGGACGGCGTGAAGCTGTTCATGGACGGCACGATCGACAACGGCACGGCGTGGCTGGAACGGCCCGACTGCCACGGGGAGTCCACGCACGCGTTCTGGCCCGATCCGGCCGCGTACACGCGCGTCATCGGTGAGCTGCACCGGGCCGGGGTGCCGACGGCGACGCACGCGATCGGCGACGCGGCGGTACGGCACGCGCTGGACGCGGTGGAGAAGGCGGCGGCTTCGGGCGGGCGGGCGGTGCGGCACCGGATCGAGCACATCGAGACGGTGCCGGACGACACGCTGCACCGCTTCGCGGAGTTGGGCGTCCTGGCCTCGATGCAGCCCACTCACTGCTGCGACTTCACGCGCGCCGACCACACCGACAACTGGTCGCGGCGACTGGGCGAGGAGCGCGCGTCGCGGGCCTGGCGCTGCCGTGACCTGTGGGACTCGGGCGCCACGGTCGTCCTGGGCTCCGACTGGCCGATCGCCCCGTTCCCGCCCCTGGGCGTGATGGCCGGCGCCCGCCACCGCCGCCCGAGCCACGACCTGACCCTGCCACCCCACGGCCCGGACCAGGCACTGACGGCCCTGGAGGCCCTCCGCGCGATGACCGTGAACACGGCGTACGCGTCCCAGAACGAGCACCAGGCAGGCCGCCTGACCCTGGGCCACCAGGCCGACCTCACGATCCTGTCGGACGACCCCTTGAAGACCTCGGCGACGGACCTGCCGAACCTGACGGTACTGCTGACGGTGGTGGCGGGACGGGTGACGTTCAGGGCGTGACGGGGTGGGCTGAGACGAGGTGAGCCCTCCGGCGGACCAGCCGGCCGGCCAAAGGCCCCACCGGCCCGCAGCCGCCAACGGCCGGCACTCCCCACGGGAAGACCCGCACCCTTCCCCACCCACCCGCACGGGCGGTGCGGGTGGGAACACCCAGCCCGGCCGAAGGCCGGGCGCACCCCCACCGGCCCGCGGCCGCCAACACCGCCCCCGCCCCCTACCCCGCCCGCGTAAGCGACAACAGATCCCGCGCCGGCCCCGTCGGCCGATGCCCCGTCGGCCAGACCGCCCGCAGGTCACGCCGCAGGACGACCCCGGCGACGGGGATGGCGACCAGGCGCCGCGAGGCGAGCTCCTCCGTGATGGCGAGCTCGCTCAGGACGGCGGGCCCGGCGCCCGAGACCGCCGCCGCCTTCACCGCCGTCGTGGAGGCGAGCTCAAGGAGCGGCTGAGCAAGCCCCCCGTGCCCGGCGAGGGCCGCGTCGAGGACCTGCCGGGTGCCCGAGCCACGCTCGCGCAGGACCAGCGGCGTGACGGCGAGCTCCGCCGGATCGAGGGCCGCCCGGCGCCGCGCCCACGGATGGGAGGGCGCGGCGACGACGGTCAGCCGGTCGTGCGCGACGACCGCCCCGTCCAGACCCTCCGGTATCGCCAGGCCCTCCACGAAGCCCAGGTCCGCCTCCCCGGAGAGCAGCCGCTCGGCGACGGCCGCGGAGTTGCCGGCCTGGAGGGACACCGCCGTGTCGGGCCGCCCGGCCCGCAGGGCGACGAGCCAGCCGGGCAGCAGATACTCGGCGATCGTCATGGACGCGGCGACCCGGAGCCGCGAGTCCCGCCGCCCCCGCAACGCCTGGACCCCCGCGTCGAAGGCCTCCGCCGCTTCGACGATCCGCCGCGCCCAGTCCGTCACGAGCGCCCCGGCGTCGGTGAGCCGCGACCCGCGAGGGGACCGGTCGACGAGCGCGACACCCAGCTGCCGCTCCATCGAGCGGATGCGGCTGCTGGCGGCGGGCTGCGTGATGCCGACCTCGCGGGCGGCCCGGCCGAGGCTGCCGTGCCGGGCGACGGCGAGGAGCAGTTCGAGCGCGCCGAGGTCGGGAACCCGGTGGGACAGGGGGTGCGGGATGTCGTTCGGCTCGCTGCTCATAAAGCCAGCTTATGGGCTCATAGCCACGATGTCCCTGGTGGGGGGCGTGCGACGGAGAGAAGGTCGAGCCATGGCAACAATCGCTCCCTCCCGCACCGCCCCCGTCGCCGCCACCCCCGGCGCCCGGTGGACGTCGGTGCGGCACCTCGGTCCCAACTGGTACGCCTCCGTGATGGGCACCGCCATCGTCGGTACGGCGGGAGCGACCCTCCCCGTGGACGTCCCAGGACTGCGCACCGTCTGCACCGCCGTGTGGGCGCTGTCCCTGCTGATGCTCCTGACGCTGCTCGGCGCCCGGAGCATGCACTGGATCCACCACCGCGACCAGGCCCGCGCCCACCTCCTCGACCCCGCGATGGCCCCGTTCTACGGCTGTCTGTCGATGGCGCTGCTGGCGGTCGGCGGCGGCGCGATGGTCGTCGGCCGGGACTGGATCGGGCTGCCCGCGGCGATCGCCCTCGACACCGTGCTGTTCACCACGGGCACGGTGATCGGCCTCGCCGCCGCGGCGGGGATCCCGTACCTGATGGTGGCCCGCCACCGCATCGAGGGCGCGTCCCCCGTGTGGCTGCTGCCCGTCGTCGCCCCCATGGTCTCCGCCGCCGTCGGCCCGCTGCTCGTGCCCCACGTGGCGGCCGGCCAGGCCCAGGAGACGCTGCTGCTCCTCTGTTACGCGATGTTCGGCGTCAGCCTGCTCGCGACCCTGGTGATGCTTCCCTTGGTCTTCAACCGGCTGGTCACCGACGGCCCGCTGCCCCTGGCGCTGACCCCCACGCTGTTCCTGGTGCTCGGCCCCCTGGGCCAGTCGACGACCGCCGCCAACAAGTTCGCCGACGCCGCGCAGGGCGTGCTGCCCTCCTCGTACGCCCACGGCTTCACCGCCTTCGCGGTCCTGTACGGCGTCCCCGTGATGGGCTTCGCGCTGCTGTGGCTGGTGTTCGCGGGCGCCCTGGTGGTGCGGGCGCGGCGCCGGGGCATGGGCTTCGCAATGACCTTCTGGGCCTTCACCTTCCCCGTCGGCACCTGCGTGACCGGCGCCGAGGGCCTGGCCCAGCACACCGGGCTCGCCCTCTTCCGCTGGCTGGCGATCGGACTGTACGCGCTCCTGGTCACCGCCTGGCTGGTGGCGGCGACCCACACCCTGCGCGGGCTGTTCAGCGGAGCGCTGCTCGCAGCACCCGGGGCGCCTCGGCCAGTGACGGCCCGTACCAGGTGAGACACCGCCCGTCGACGAGCGCGGCGACGGCCCCGGGGAACGCCTCGGGGCCGTCCTCGCGGGTGAAGCGGTACGGCTCGTCGGGCAGGACGACGAGCTCGGGCGCCGCCGCGTTGAGCTCGTCGAGCGGGATGCGCGGGTAGCGCTCGGGGTGCCCGGCGTAGAGGTTGCGGACGCCGAGCCGGGCGAGCAGGTCCCCGGCGAAGGTGTCGCGGCCGAGCACCATCCAGGGGCGGCGCCAGACCGGTACGACGGCGGTGCGGGGCGGCCCGTCCGGGGTGACGGCCGCCCAGGCGGCCTCGGCCGCGTCCAGCCAGCCGGGCCGGGCCCGTACCCCACAGGCGGCGAGGACCCGGTCGAGCTCGGCGAAGGCCTGGTCCAGGGTGCGGACCTCGGTGACGAGGACGTCGATCCCGGCGGCCCGCAGCGCGTCGAGGTCCCGCACCCGGTTCTCCTCCTCGTTGGCGATCACCAGGTCGGGGCGGAGGGCGGCGACGGCGGCCGTGTCCGGGTTCTTGGTGCCGCCGATCCGCACCGCGTCGCCCAGGTCGGCGGGGTGCGCGCACCAGTCGGTGACGCCGACGAGCGTGCCGGGCGGCGCGGAGACGGCGACGGCCTCGGTGAGGGAGGGCACGAGTGAGACGACCCGCGTCCCGCTCATGCCTCCGCGGCCTCGATGTGGTCGGCGACGGAGACGAAGACCAGCCGGGTGCCGGGCAGGGTGGCCCGCCAGCGGTGGCGTACCCCGCCGGAGAGGTAGAGCGTGTCGCCGCGCCCGAGGCGGTACGCGCGGCCCTCGGCCTCGATCTCGGCGGCGCCGTCCGCCACGTACAGCAACTCGTCGTTGCGGTGCAGGAATTCGCGGCCCGCGTCCTGCTCGCCGGTGAACTCCAGGGCCTGGAGCTGGTGCCGGCCGCGGACCAGCGGCCGGACGCCCGGCGGCATCTCCCACAGCTCCTCGTCGGAGCGGACGACGTCCACGGTGCGGGCGGCCTCGGCGGCGGCGAGCAGTTCGGCGGCGGTGGTCTCCAGGGCCACGGCGACCAGCTGGAGCGAGCGGTCGCTGGGGCGGGCCCGCTCGTTCTCGACCTGGCTGAGGAAGGGTACGGACAGGCCGCTGCGCTGCGCGACGACGGCCAGCGTGAGCTGGAGCGCCCTGCGGCGCCTCTTGACGGCCGCGCCCACGCGCAGCGACTCCTTGTCGTCCATGTCGGCCCCCTCCCTCGTGTCTCGTGCCTTACGCGTACTGGTCGGTTAACTGAACCTTACGCAGCTTTGGGCCGGGGTTTCGCGTCGTGGCGAAAAGGGGTGGTCGCCGAACACGCTCGGCGACCACCCCTTTTCGGACAGGAGTCGTTCCCCTCTCAGGGGGAGGCGGGTCTACTGCGGGGCGAGGCGCTCCGCGAGACCGGGGTTCCGGTCGAGCCAGGTGCGCACGGCCTGCTGCTCCTTGCCCTTGCCGGTCTCCTGGATGACGGCCTCAAGACCGGTGAGCTCGGCCTCGCTGAGCTCGAACTTCTTCAGCCAGGCGCCGACCTCGGGGTTCTCGGCGGCGAAGCCCTTGCGGGCGAGGGTGTGGATGCCGTCGCCCGTGCCCCAGGCGCCCTTGGGGTCCTGGAGCTTCTTGAGGTCGTAGGTGGAGTAGGCCCAGTGCGGCGACCAGAGGGTGACCGCGATGGGCTCCTTCTTGTCGTACGCGCGCTTGAGTTCGGCCAGCATGCCGGGCGTGGAGCCGTCGACGACCTTGTACTCGCCCTCCAGGCCGTACTCCTTGAGCACCTTGTCGTTCAGGATCCCCATCATTCCGGCGCTCGGCTCGATGCCGACGATCCGGCCCTTGAACTGCCCGGCCTTGCCCTTGAGGTCGGCGAGGGAGTTCACGTCCTTCATGTACGAGGGGACGGTGAGCTCCAGGGAGGTGGGGCCGTACCAGGAGCCGAGGTCCTCCAGGTCGTTCTTGTACTTGTCCCAGTACTGGGCGTGGGTGACGGGCAGCCAGGAGTCGGTCTGGAAGTCGATCTGGCCGCCGGCCAGGCCGGTATAGAGAGCGCCGGCCTCCAATTGCTTGGCGTCGACCTCGTATCCGCGCCGTTCCAGGAGCTCCTTCCAGAGGAAGGTGGAGGCGATGCCCTCGTCCCACGGGATGTAGCCGAGGCTGATCTTCTTGCCGTGGCCGGTGTTCGGTCCTGACGCGGTGGTGGAGGAGGAGCCGCCGGAGCCGAGGAAGCCCATGCCGCCGGCGACGAGGGCCAGGACGACGACGCCGACGAGGGCGGTGACGGGCTGCGGGCGGTGGTCCCACAGGCGCGCGCCGGCGCGGGCGGCGCTCGCCGCGCGGGCCTTGGCGAGGGCGCGGCGGCCCAGCGGGGAGACCTGGCGGCCCAGCGCTCCGGTCATGCGGTCGAGGTACATCGCCAGGATCACGATGGAGATGCCGGCCTCGAAGCCGAGGCCGATGTCGACGTTGCCGATGGCCCGGTAGACGGCGCCGCCGAGCCCGCCGCCGCCGACCATGCCGGCGATGACGACCATGGAGAGGCCGAGCATGATCACCTGGTTGACGCCGGCCATGATCGTGGGCAGCGCGAGCGGCAGCTGGACCCGCAGCAGGGTGTTGCGCGGGGTGGTGCCGAAGGCCTCGGCGGCCTCGACGAGTTCGCCGTCGACCTGGCGGATGCCGAGCTCGGTCATGCGGACGCCGGGCGGCAGCGCGAAGACGATGGTGGCGATGATGCCGGGGACCACGCCGACGCCGAAGAAGATGATGCCGGGGATGAGGTAGACCATCGCCGGCATGGTCTGCATGAAGTCCAGGACCGGGCGCAGCACGGCGCTGACGGTCTTGGAGCGGGCCGCCCAGATGCCGAGCGGCACGGCGATCACGAGTGTGACGAGGGTGGCGACGAGCACCAGGGAGAGGGTCGACATGGCGTCGTCCCACAGCTCGATGGAGTCGACGAGGGCGAAGCCCGCGAAGGCGAGCAGACCGGCGGTGAGCCCGCGCAGCCACCAGGCGACGATCGCGAGGATGCCCGCGAAGAGCAGCGGCTGGGGCGCGGAGAGGACGGCGTCGATGCCGTCGTAGAGGCCGGTGACGAGGGTGGTGATCGCGTCGAAGAGCCAGGACAGCTGGGCCTGGAGCCAGTCGACGGTGCTGTCGACCCACTCGCCGAGGGGGAGCCTAGGCACGGGCGGTCACCTCCTGGGCGGATCCGGTGAGGCTGCCCATGGCGGCGAGGAGACGGTCCTGCGGTACGACTCCGAGGACGGTGCCGTCGGCGTCCTCGACGGCCACGGGGTGCGGGGCCAGCGCGGAGACGGCGCACAGGTCGGCGAGGAGGGTGTCGGGCGCGACGGCGCGGCAGGAGCAGTCGGCCGGGCAGTCGCCGGGGTCGACGGCGCCGTCGGTCATGACGGCGGCGGCGGTGAGCACCCGGGTGCGGTCGACGTCCTGGATGAAGGAGGCGACGTAGGCGTCGGCGGGGCGGACCAGGATGTCCTCGGCGCTGCCGAGCTGGACGATCCGGCCGTCGCGCATGACGGCGATGCGGTCGCCGAGGCGCATGGCCTCGTTGAGGTCGTGGGTGATGAAGACGATGGTCTTCTTCAGCTTCTGCTGGAGCACGAGGAGCTGGTCCTGCATGTCGCGGCGGATCAGCGGGTCGAGCGCGCTGAACGACTCGTCCATGAGCAGCAGGTCGGCGTCGGTGGCGAGGGCGCGGGCCAGGCCGACGCGCTGCTGCATGCCGCCGGAGAGCTCGTCGGGCCAGGAGCTCTCCCAGCCGCCGAGCCCGCACAGCTCCAGGGCCTCGGCGGCGCGCTTCTCGCGCTCGGCGCGCGGGACGCCCTGGACCTCCAGGCCGTAGGCGGCGTTCTCCAGGACGCTGCGGTGCGGGAAGAGCGCGAAGTGCTGGAAGACCATGCTGATCTTCGTGGAGCGGACGGCGCGCAGCTCGCGCGGGGAGAGCGCGGTGAGGTCGGCGCCGTCGTACAGGACGCGGCCCGCGGTGGGTTCGAGCAGGCCGTTGAGCATGCGGAGAAGGGTGGACTTGCCCGAGCCCGACAGACCCATGACCACGAAGATCTGGCCGGGTTCGACGGTGAAGGAGGCGTCGACGACGGCCGCGGTGGTGCCGGCGGCGCGCAGGGCGTCGCGGTCGGCGGCGCCTTCCGCGGCGGCCAGCTTGCGGACGGCTTCGTCGGGTCGCCTGCCGAACACCTTGTACAGGTGGTCGGCTTGGAGCGTGGACACATGCACCTCACGGGTAGCAACGAAAAACGGCCCGCTACCCCCGCAGCAGCCGGGCCGTGGAGCGGGGCGGGTTCTGTCCGCTCGGCCCGTCGCGTACGTCATCCGTTGCCGAATCCCGTACCGGGCCCGCTCCGAGCTCGCGCCTGCCCCGGCCTTTACGGGGCAAACACGAAGGTGACGGGGGTCACTCGGGGAGTGCCGCGCGGGCGGGGCCGGGGCGATGTCGGTGGGGTGCGGCATGATCGGGGTGTGACGCGACGCCTGATGCTCCTCGACACCGCCAGCCTCTACTTCCGCGCGTACTTCGGCGTGCCGGACTCCGTCCGCGCGCCCGACGGGACGCCGGTCAACGCCGTGCGAGGGCTGCTCGACTTCATCACCCGGCTCGTCCAGGACCACCGCCCGGACGATCTGGTGGCCTGCTGGGACGAGGACTGGCGGCCGCAGTGGCGGGTGGACCTCATCCCCTCGTACAAGGCGCACCGGGTGGCCGAGGTGACCGAGTCCGGGCCGGACGAGGAGGAGATCCCGGACACCCTGTCGCCGCAGGTGCCGGTGATCGAGGAGGTCCTTGCCGCGCTGGGGATCGCCCGGGTGGGCGCCGAGGGCTTCGAGGCGGACGACGTGATCGGCACGCTGACCGCGCGGGCCCAGGGCCCGGTGGACATCGTCACGGGCGACCGGGACCTGTTCCAGCTGGTCGACGACGGGCGCGGCGTGCGGGTGCTGTATCCGAGGAAGGGCGTCGGCGACTGCGACCTGGTGGACGACGAGCTGATCCTGACGAAGTACGGCGTGCGGCCCGGGCAGTACGCGGACTTCGCGGCGCTGCGCGGGGACGCGAGCGACGGGCTGCCCGGTGTGAAGGGCATCGGCGAGAAGACGGCCGCGCAGCTGATCACGGAGTACGGGGACCTGGCGGGCGTCCGGGCGGCGGCGGCCGACCGGACGTCGAAGCTGACCCCGGCGAAGCGGCGGGGCATCGTGGAGGCCGCGGAGTATCTGGACGTGGCGCCGACGGTGGTCCGGGTGGCCCAGGACGTGCCGCTGCCGGAGTTCTCCGCCGCGCTGCCGTCCGCGCCCCGTGACCCGGCGGCGCTGGCCGCGCTGGTGGAGCGGTGGGGCCTGGGCGGGGCGGTGGGGCGCCTGCTGCCGGTGCTCGGGGCGGGCCGCTGAGGAAGGCCTCTGGAGCCGGTCCGGCCGGGGTGCTAACTTAGGCAAACCTAAGTTTTTGGATCGGGAACGGGGAGAACGTCGTGGCAGAACAGCCCGCGCGCAAGGCACCGAAGGCCCACGAGGCCCAGGTGGTGCGTACCGAGCGGATCACCCCGCACATGGTGCGCCTGGTCCTCGGCGGCCCGGGGCTCGACGCGTTCGAGCTCGGCGAGTACAGCGACCACTACGTGAAGCTGCTCTTCGCGCCGGAGGGCGTCAGCTATCCGGAGCCGTTCGACATGGAGCGGATCCGCGCGGAGTTCCCGCGCGAGCAGTGGCCGACGACGCGGACGTACACGGTACGGGCCTGGGACCCGGCGCAGCGCGAGATGACGGTCGACTTCGTGGTCCACGGCGACGAGGGCCTCGCGGGCCCGTGGGCGGCGCGGGCGCAGGCCGGTGACACGGTGCGGTTCCTCGGTCCGGGCGGCGGCTACGCCCCGGACGAGGCCGCCGACTGGCATCTGCTCGTCGGTGACGAGAGCGCCCTGCCGGCCGTGGCGGTGGCCCTGGAGCGGCTGCCCGAGGGCTCGGTCGTGCACGCCTTCCTGGAGGTCACGGACGCCTCGGAGGAGCAGAAGTTCGCGACCGCGGCGGGCGTCGAGGTCACCTGGCTGCACCGCGGCGACCGCCCCACCGGCGAGGCACTGCTGACGGCGGTCCGCACGCTCGACTTCCCGGCGGGCGACGTGCACGCCTTCGTCCACGGCGAGGCCGGCTTCGTGAAGGAGCTGCGCCGCCATCTCCGCATGGACCGCGCCGTTCCGCGCGAGCGCCTGTCCATCTCGGGCTACTGGCGTCTGGGCAAGACGGACGAGGCCTGGCGCGCGATCAAGCGCGACTGGAACGACCAGGTGGAGCGCGAGCAGGAGAGCTGACGCGCCGCTCCGGGCACACCGGACGACGACACCGCGAAGGGGCGGGAGCCGAGGGCTCCCGCCCCTTCGGCGTGGCAGGACCCCGGCCCCGGGCTACGCCCCCGTGCCGAAGACCTGGTCCGAGGCGTCCACATGGGCCATCCGGCGCAGCGCGGCGAACATGGCGTCCCCCAGCACCGTGCCGACGACCACGCTCTCGACGAGCTCCTCGCGCTCCACGTTGCGCGCGACGTAGTCGAGGTCCACCCGGGCCACCTGTTCCGCCGCGTCGGCGTAGGCGTCGAGGACCTCGGCGAAGTCCCCGTGGCCGACGCTCTCCAGGGCGGCGAGGGCGACGGCGAGGGCCTCGGCGGCGGGGGCCCGCTCGTAGGTGCGCCAGCCCCGGCGGGCGATCAGGCCGGCGACCGCCTCGCGGGCCGCGTGCAGGTCGTCGCCCCGCTCCCCCTCGTACCGCGGCACCACCCGGTCCGCGGCCGCGCCGAGCACCTTGTGCAGGGGCCGCTCGGGGTCGCCGATCGCCGCGATGACCTCCCTGACGCCCGCGACCGAGAGCCCGCCCACATCGAGCAGCGCGCGGATCAGGCGGAGGCGCTGGACGTGCGTCTCCTCGTACGAGGCCTGGTTCGGGCTCGTGAGTCGCCCGGCCGGCAGCAGCCCTTCCCGCACGTAGTACTTGATCGTCGGCACGGACACCCCAGCCCTACGACTCAACTCTCCAATACGCACCGCGCGTTCACCTTCCAGATCGCACTCCGGCCTTGCCACCGGCACCACCATCATAGATAGTGGCGCTATCGGATAGTGGAAAGCGCCACTATCCATTCCATCCCAACGGGGGGATCGTCATGTCATCGGCACAGCGCCTGCGCACACTCCACCGGCCTCTGGTCTGGTTCGCCGCGTCGATGGGGGTGCTCGCCCTCATATCCGTCGGCGGACTCCTCTTCGACGACCGCGTCCTCGTCAACGCCCCCATCTGGGCCAAGCCCTTCAAGTTCTCGGTCTCCTTCATCGCGTACGCGCTGACGCTCGCCTGGATGCTCTCCCTGCTGCCGGGGGCCCGCGCCCGCCGGGTCGGATGGTGGGCCGGGACCGTCCTCGCCGCCGCGAGCCTCCTGGAGATGGTGCTCATCACCACGCAGGTCGTCCGCGGCAGGCAGAGCCACTTCAACAACGCGACACCCTTCGACGCCGCCCTCTTCCAGACGATGGGCATGACGGTCGTCGTGCTCTGGCTGGCCGCGCTCGTCATCGCCGTCCTGCTGCTGCGCGCCCGGATCCTCGACCGCGCCACCGCCTGGGCCGTCCGGATCTCCTCGTTCATCGCGCTCGCCGGAGCGGCCGTCGGCTACGCGATGGTCAAGCCGACCGCCGAGCAGCTCGCGCGGAAGGACCAGCCGACCCTGGGCGCGCACAGCGTCGGCGTACCGGACGGCGGGCCCGGCATGCCGCTGACCGGCTGGTCCACCACCGGCGGCGACCTCCGCATCGCGCACTTCTTCGGCATGCACGCGCTCCAGCTGATCCCGCTGCTCCTCCTGCTCCTCTCCGCACTCGCCCCCCGCTTCGTCCGGCTCGCCGACGCCCGGATCCGGCTCCGCCTGGTCCTCGTCGCCTCCGCCGCGTACGCGGCGACCTTCGCCCTCCTGACCTGGCAGGCCCTCCGCGGCCAGCCACTCCTCTCCCCCGACGCCCCGACCCTCACCGCGGCGGCGGCCATAGCGGCCTTCACCCTCGCGACCACCGCACTGTCCCTCCGCACCCCGACCCCGTCCACTCCCCGCCAGGAACTCGCGGCATGACAGTCTTCCCCTCTGAGGTGGCCTCCGCGCCTCACCCGCACCCCCAGGAACAGAGGGCCTGACACCCCATGCACTCCACCGACCGCGCCATCGGCGCCCTCCTCGGCTCCGCCACCGGGGACGCCCTCGGCGCACCCTTCGAGTTCGGACTGCCGGGGGTGTTCCGGGAGCGCTTCCCGGACGGCGTGGGCGAGATGTGCGGGGGCGGCGGATGGGAGCCGGGCGAGGCGACCGACGACACGCAGATGGGCGTGCTCATCGGCGAGTCGCTGCTCGAACGGGGCGGGCTCGACCTCCCGGACGTCTTCGCCCGCTTCCGCCGCTGGGCCGCCGCCGAACCGAAGGACATCGGCCTCCAGACCGAGGCCGTGCTCCTCGGCGGCGGGTCCGTGTCGCCCTGCTCGGCGGGGACCCCCTGGCCGCCGTACCCGCCGCCCTCGCCGAGGTCGCGCCTGCCCAGCGGGAGCGGTGGGCGACGGTGCTCGACCCCGGCTGGGAGCCCGGGGACGCCACGGAGTTCAACGGCGCCGTCTGGCCCTGCCTGGGCTCGGCCGTGTGGGCGCTGCGCACCACCGCCTCCTACGAGGAGGCCGTCGGCGCGGCCGTCGACCTCGGCGGGGACACCGACACCGTCGCCGCCGTGACGGGCATCCTCGCGGGCGCGGTCCACGGCCCCGACGCGATCCCCACCCGCTGGACGTCGGCCCTGCACGTCCCGCTGCCGGGCTTCGGCGACCGCGTCCTGCGCGCCGACGACCTCCGCGACCTCGCGGTGAGGCTGACGGCCGCCTGACGGCCTCGCCGGGCGGCGGCTACCGCGCCCGCACCGTCGCCAGCACCTCCCGGTCCGGCTGAAGGGTCAGGCTCGGCACGGGGCGTATCTCGCCGGGGTCGAGGTCGAGGCGGAAGCGGCGGGCCAGGACGGCGAGGACGAGGACGGCTTCCACCATCGCGAAGCGGGTGCCGAGGCAGACCCGGGGGCCGCCGCCGAACGGATACCAGGCGTATTCGGGTATCTCCTCCGCCGCCTCGCCCTCCGCGGGCGCCAGCCAGCGCTCGGGGCGGAACTCCAGCGGGTCCCCGTACCAGCGGGCGTCGCGGTGGGTGGCCCACTGGCTGCTCCACACCCGGGTGCCGGCGGGGACCGGGGCGCCGCCGAGCACGGCACCCTCCTTGGCGATGCCGGTGAGCAGCCAGATGGTGGGGAAGAGGCGCAGGGTCTCCTTCACCACGGCCTGGGCGTAGGCGAGTTCGGCGTAGTCGTCGAAGCCGGGGTCCCGGCCGCCGAGGACCCGGTCGAGCTCGGCGGCGAGCGCCTCGGACACGCGAGGGTTGCGCGAGAGCAGATACCAGGCCCAGACGAGGGTGGAGCTGGTGGTCTCGTGCCCGCCGATGTAGAGCGTGACGGTCTCGTCGCGGATCTCCCGGTCGGAGAGGTGGGCGCCGGTCTCGTCCTGGGCGGCGAGAAGGCGGCTGAGCAGGTCGGGCCGCTCGGTGTCGCCCTCGCGGTGACGGGCGACGACCCGGGAGACCTCGGCGTCGATGACGGCCGTGGCCCGCTTGATCCTGGCCCGGCCCGGGGTCGGCACCCAGTCGGGAAGGAGGGCGCCGATGCCGCTGAACTCGGCGCCGATCTCCTGCTGGGCGATGTCCATGGCCCGGCCGATGGCCTCGGCGTCGGCCGCCGTGTCGACGCCGAAGATGGTGCGGACGGCGATGAGCTGGGTGAGGGCGGCCATCTCCTTCTTGACGTCCACCCGCTGCCCGTCGCTCCACCGCTCGGCGAGGTCGACGGCGCACTCGGCCATGGTGGCGGCGTAGGACTTGACCTGCCGAGGCCGGACGGAGGGCTGGACGAGGGAGCGCTTGCGCCGCCAGTCGGCCCCCTTGGCGACCACGACCCCGTCGCCGAGCAGGGTGCGGAAGGCGATGCCGAGGTCGGGCTGGTCGAAGGTCCGCTCGACCTCGGTGAGGAGTTCGCCGATGGACTCCGGGTGGGCGATGAACAGCGCGGGGCTGTTCCCGAAGCGCCAGCGGACGAAGTCCCCTCGCTCACGCAGCCGTTCGAAGAAGGCGAGCGGGTCCTTGCCGAACTCCGGCAGATTCCCGAGCAGGGGCACGCCTCGCGGCCCCTGCACTGTCTTCCGTCCGTCCGCCGTCGTGGCGACGGCGGACGGACCGGCTTGCGTGGTCACGTGCGTTTCCTTCCGCAGGAGTTGCGCGGCGGTGCGCCCCAAGTACTCGTTCTTCCGTACGAGTTCATGGAAGCGGAAGGAAGCACCCTCCCGCCACCCCTGTGGATAACCCTTGTCAGATCACCGTCAGGCGACCCCTGCCGGCCCAGTCGGCCTCAGCCGACCGAGCTGTAGGCCACGACTCCCCTCAGCAGCGAGTCGACCGCCTTGCGGGCGTTCTTCGCGACCGTGCTGTTCTCCCTCGGCGCGGCCGCCGCGATCTGACCCAGCACGTCGATGACCTGCTTGCACCAGCGGACGAAGTCGCCCGCCGGCATCTCGGCCTCGCGCAGCACCTCGTCCAGGCTCTTGTCGGAGGCCCACTGGAAGGCCGCCCAGGCGAAGCCGAGGTCCGGCTCGCGCTGGCCGACGCCTTCGGCCTGGTGCAGCTTGAACTCCTCCTCCAGCGAGTCGAGCCGCCCCCAGATCCGCACCATCTCGCCGAGCGCGGCCTTGGCCTTGCCGGCCGGCAGCTTCGGCGCGACGGCGTCGTCGGACTGCCGGGCCTCGAAGACGAGCGCGGAGACACAGGCCGCGAGCTCGGCCGGGCTCAGCCCCTCCCACACGCCCTCGCGCAGGCACTCGCTGGCGAGCAGGTCGAGCTCGCCGTACAGCCGGGCGAGCCGCTTCCCGTTCTCGGTGACGTCGTCGCCGCGCAGATAGTCGAGCTCCGTGAGAAGCGCGACGATCCGGTCGAAGGTGCGCGCGATGGTGTTGGTGCGCCCCTCGATGCGCCGCTCCAGCTGCTGGGTGTCGCGCTGCAGCCGGTGGTAGCGCTCGGCCCAGCGGGCGTGGTCCTCGCGCTCGTCGCAGCCGTGGCACGGGTGCGCCCGGATCTCGGTGCGCAGCCGGGCGATCTCGCGGTCGTCCGCGGCGGCGGCGCGCTTCTTCTGGTGCCGCTCCGGGTTGATGTGCCCGGCCTTGGTGCGCAGGGCCGAAGCGAGGTCACGGCGGGACTGCGGGGAGCGCGGGTTGAAGGAGCGCGGGATCCGCATCCGGTCCAGCGCCTCGACCGGCACCGGGAAGTCGATCGAGGCGAGCCGCTTGACCTGCCGCTCGGCGGTGAGGACCAGCGGGCGCGGCCCGTCGTGGTGCTCGAAGCCGCGGTGGCCGTTGGTCCGCCCGGCCGGGATGCCGGGGTCGAGGACGAGGGCGAGTCCGGCGAACTTGCCGGTCGGCACGTGGATCACGTCGCCGGGCTTGAGCCGCTCCAGGGAGGCCGCGGCCTCGGCGCGCCGCTGGTGGGCGCCCTGCCGGGCCAGGTCCGTCTCACGGTCCTTGAGGTCGCGGCGCAGCCGCGCGTACTCCTCGAAGTCACCGAGGTGGCAGGTCATGCCCTCGCGGTAGCCCTCCAGGCCCTCCTCGTTCTTCTGGACCTGCTTGGAGATCCCGACGACCGAGCGGTCGGCCTGGAACTGGGCGAAGGAGGTCTCCAGGAGCTCGCGGGAGCGGTGCCGCCCGAACTGGTCGACCAGGTTGACCGCCATGTTGTACGACGGCTTGAAGCTGGAGCGGAGCGGATACGTCCGGGTGCCGGCGAGTCCGGCCAGGTGGGCCGGGTCGAGGCCGCGCTGCCACAGGACGACGGCGTGGCCCTCGACGTCGATGCCCCGGCGTCCGGCACGGCCGGTGAGCTGGGTGTACTCGCCGGGGGTGATGTCGGCGTGCTGCTCGCCGTTCCACTTGACCAGCTTCTCCAGGATCACCGTGCGGGCCGGCATGTTGATGCCGAGGGCCAGCGTCTCGGTGGCGAAGACGGCCTTGACGAGGCCGCGGACGAAGAGCTCCTCGACGACCTCCTTGAAGGTCGGGAGCATGCCCGCGTGGTGCGCGGCGATGCCGCGCTCCAGGGCTTCCAGCCACTCGTAGTAGCCGAGGACGTGGAGGTCCTCGTCCGGGATGGCGGCGGTGCGCTCCTCGACGATCTCGCGGACGCGGCGGCGCCCGTCCTCGTCGTTGAGCCGCAGGCCCGCGTAGAGGCACTGCTGGACGGCGGCCTCGCAGCCGGCCCGGCTGAAGATGAAGGTGATGGCGGGGAGCAGGCCCTCGGCGTCGAGCCGCTCGATGACCTCGGGGCGGCCCGGGGTCCAGATCCGGGAGCGCTGGCGCCGCTCGCGCTCGCGGTCGGCCTCGCGGACCATCTTGCCCCGGCGCCGGTCGCGCGGGTTGTACGTGCGCGAGTTCTCGGTACGGGCGAGGCGCAGCAGGTCGGGGTTGACCTCGCGGCGGGAGGCGCCGCGGCCGCCGTGGTCGGTCTCCTCCTCGAAGAGGTCGTACATCCGGCGGCCGGCCAGCACGTGCTGCCACAGCGGCACCGGGCGGCTCTCGGAGACGATCACCTCGGTGTCGCCGCGGACGGTGTCGAGCCAGTCGCCGAACTCCTCGGCGTTGGAGACGGTCGCGGAGAGCGACACCAGGGTGACGGAATCGGGGAGGTGGATGATCACTTCCTCCCAGACGGCGCCGCGGAAGCGGTCGGAGAGGTAGTGCACCTCGTCCATGACCACGTAGCCGAGGCCGGAGAGCGCCTGGGACCCCGCGTAGAGCATGTTGCGGAGGACCTCGGTGGTCATGACGACGATCGGGGCGTCGCCGTTGACGCTGTTGTCACCGGTGAGCAGGCCGACCTTGTCGTGGCCGTACCGCTTGACGAGGTCGGCGTACTTCTGGTTGGAGAGCGCCTTGATGGGCGTCGTGTAGAAGCACTTGCGCCCCTGGAGGAGGGCGAGGTGGACGGCGAACTCGCCGACGATGGTCTTGCCCGAGCCCGTGGGGGCGGCGACGAGCACGCCCTTGCCCGCTTCGAGGGCCTTGCAGGCCTCGATCTGGAACGGGTCCAGACCGAACTCGTACATCTCGCGGAAGGGGGCCAGAGCGGTGGCCTGCTCGGCGTTGCGGGCGAGGGCGGCTGCGTACGCTTCGGCTGGTGTGAGGTCCTCTGTCATCTTGTCGTCGAGCCTACCCGCCACCTCTGACAGTGACGCGATCTTTATCGACGGGATCGGGCGGGCCCCCGCCCCAGGGAGCGCGAAAGGTCCCCCCGGACGGAGTCAGGGGGGACCTTCACGCGCTGTCGTGCCGTTCTCAGGTGATGTCGTCGTACCCGTTGAACCGCTGCGACCTGGCCCCGTCCGACTCGCCGGTGGCCTGCTCGGGCAGGGCCCGGGCGGCGCTGACGGTCTCGGGCCCGCCGACGGGCTCGGGGGTGAGGTCGAGCTGCGAGGCCTCGTCGTCGTCGAGCTCGGCGTCGGGGTTGTTGCGCGCCCGCCGCTTGTCGTTGAGCAGCGAGAAGCCGACGGCCGCCAGGTACAGGACCGTGATCGGCCCGGCGAGGGCCAGCATGCCGACCGGGTCGGTGGTCGGGGTGATGACGGCGCCGAAGATGAAGACGCCCATGATCACGCCGCGCCACCAGCGGGCCATCCGGCGGCCGCTGAGGACGCCGGTGAGGTTGAGCATCACCAGGACCAGCGGGAGCTCGAAGGCGAGGCCGAAGACCAGCACCATCCGGAGGGTGAAGTCGAGGACGTCGTTCAGCCCGAGGATGTTGGCGGAGCCCTCCGGCGTGAGACTGATCAGGACCTTCACGCTGACGGGAAGGATGAGGTACGCGAGGTAGGCACCGGCCCCGAAGAGCGGGACGGCGGCGCCGACGAAGGCGTACGTGTACTTCTTCTCGTTCTTGTGCAGTCCCGGCGCGATGAAGGCCCAGAGCTGGTAGAGCCAGACGGGGCTCGCGACGACGAGACCCGCGGTGAGGGAGAGCTGGATCGTCGTGCTGAACGGCGCCATCAACGTGTTGAAGGAGACGATCGCGCAGTTTCCACCGCTGCTGGTGACGCCTGCGGCGCAGGTGGGCACCGACTTCGTCAGGAACTGCATCAGCTCCTCGCTGTACACGAGGGCCACGACGGTGACCACCGCGATGGCCAGCAGGCCCTTCGCGAGGCGGTTGCGAAGTTCACGCAGGTGCTCCACGAGGGGCATGCGGCCCTCGGGATCCTTCTCCTGCTTGCGGGCAGAGTTGAGCAACCCACGTCCTCATCTCGTGCGGCAGCCGTCGCCCTGTTGCGACGGCCGCGGCGGACCGGGTCAGCGCTTGGTGGTGTCCGTGGGCTCGGTCACGGGACGCGAGCTGGTGACGTCGCCCGGCGCGGCCTGGATGGTGCGGGGCGCGGGCTGCTGGTCCTGGGCGCCGGCGTGGGGCGGGTCGGCGGGCGCGGCGGCGCTCTGCTGGTCCTCGGACTTCATGGCCTTGGCCTCGCTCTTGAGGATGCGGGCCGACTTGCCCAGCGAACGGGCCATGTCCGGCAGCTTCTTGGCGCCGAACAGCAGGATGATGACGACGAGGATGAGAATGATCTCGGTGGGGCCGAGCCTACCCATAGCTGTTTACCTTCTTCACCGAGGCGACATGGAGTGCGTGCCCGGCGGGTCGGACATGCGTCCGGCCACCGCGCTGCAAGCGATCGTAACCCGCAGGAGTAAACGCTCGGCAATGCCTGTGCATACTCACGATTTCGTCCCGCGGACCCGGCCCGCGGAAGCTCTTCGCAGCGTACGGCACGAATTCAGCGGAGCGTCTCGCCGGTCCTCGCCAGATCGGCCGCGGCCCGTTCGAGCTCCTCGGCGGCCTGGTTGACGCGCTGTGTGGTGTGGGCCACCTGACGGCCGAGGCGCTGGGCCTCCAGGAAGACCTTGATGCCGAGGACACCGAGGACGGTGATGCCGAGGAAGCCGAGGGCGATGGCGAGCATGGGCCAGAACATGTGCCGAGCCTAGACGGACCGCCGCCGTGGGACGTCAGCCGGTGGTGTGCAGCCGCAGGGTGTTCACTCCGCCGCCGGTGAGGAGCTCGATGATCCGCTCCCCGGCCGGCTTGCGGACGGCGCTGCCGCACTCGGGGCAGGTGAAGGAGTAGAAGGTGGTGCGGCGGCTCGCGCCGATGGCGAGCCGCAGGGCGCCCGCGGAGAGCTCGAAGCGGGAGCGGCACTCGGGGCAGGCGGCCTTGAAGTGGACCGGGGCGACCGACGCCACAAGCCCGGCCATCGCAGGCACCGAAGGCGTCACAGACATCGCGGGCATCTCTCTCGACTCTCCCCACTGCGGTACGTGCGTGCGTCTCACTCGGAACAGCGCCCGGTCCCCCCGGAACGTCACGTTCCCCCCTGCTCTCAGCCCTCGTACGCGGCCAGTGCGGCGGTCGCCGCCTCCCGGGCGCTGTCGGCGAGCTCCTGCGGGGCGACGATCCGCCCGTCGCTGCCGAGCCGCAGCGCGAGCCGGCGCAGCGAGGCCGGGGCCGGTGTGCGCAGGGTGATCCGCAGACCGCCGTCGGGCAGCTCGTCCGCCCGGTCGTGCGGGTAGTACTCGGCGACCCAGCGGCCCCCGGGACCCACCTCGACCACCACCTCGGGATCCTCGGCGGACGGCTGCACGAGCCCCGCCGACAGGTCCCGCAGCTCGATCTCCGGCGGCGCCGCGTGCTCGTCCAGGATCCGGATCTCGGCGACCCGGTCGAGACGGAAGGTGCGGCGCGCCTCGGACAGCCGGCACCACGCCTCCATGTACGTGTGGCCCACGGCGAAGAGCCGGATCGGGTCCACCTCGCGCTCGGTGAGCTCGTCGCGGGCCGGCGAGTAGTAGCGCAGCCAAAGCCGCCGGCGCTCGGAGATCGCCCGGTCCACCTCGGCGAAGACCCCGCCCTCCGACTCGAAGGTCACCGAGAGCCGGGAGCTGGCCCCGGCCACCTCGCCGGCCGCCGCCTCCAGCTTGGCCGTGGCCCGCAGCAGCGCCTCGCGGTCGCCCTCGCGCAGGCCCGGCAGCGTGGCCACCGCCCGCGCCGCGACCAGCAGGGCGGTCGCCTCGTCGGCGGCGAGCCGCAGCGGCGCCGCGACGTCGTCGGGGTTGTGCCACCAGATCCGGTCGCCGTCGGTGTCGATGTCCAGCAGGTCGCCGCCGCGGAAGCTGGTCCCGCACATCGGCAGCACGTCGAGGTCGGAGATCAGCTCGTCCTCGGTGATCCCGAAGGCGCGGGCCACGTCGGCGACGTGCGCGCCGGGCCGCTCGCGGAGATAGGTGACGAGGGAGAGCATCCGCCTCGTCTGGTCGATCGCGTTCGCCGCCATGGTTCCTTCCCCCTCAGCCCTTGGCCACGGCGCGCAGCCGCTCCACCACGTCGGCCCGCAGATCCGCGGGCTCCAGCACGACCACGTCCGGGCCGAACTCCACGAGCCAGGCGTCGAGGCCGTGCCCGTACGGGATCTCCAGCTCGTCCCAGCCGTCCGGGCCCGCCTGCACGGACTGGGCGCGGGAGCGCAGCGGGTAGCCGGAGCCGGCCCGCAGCCGGATCCGGGCGGAGCGGGTGGCGGTCTCGCCCGCCCAGCTCTCGACGGTCTCGCGGACCGTGACGACGTCGGGCACCGGCGCGGTGAAGGCGCCGGCCCGGGAGCGGACCTTGCCGGTGATACGGGAGAGCCGGAAGACCCGCTCGGCACCGCGGTCGCGGTCCCAGCCCGCCAGGTACCAGTGGCCGCGCCAGCACTCCAGCGTCCACGGCTCGACGTGCCGGGTCTCGGGGCGGGCGGCGTTGGCCTTGCGGTAGTCGAAGACGACCGGGCGCCGGTCGCGGCAGGCCAGCATCAGCGGCTCGAAGGCCGCCTCGTGCACCGGGATGCGCGGCTCCAGGGCACTGGCCTGGGAGTCGTACGAGTCCTCCGCCTCCGGCATGCCGGCGGCGCGCAGCTTCTGCAGGGCGCCGCTCGCGGCCCCGGCGAGCCGGGCCTGCTGCCAGACCTTGGCGGCGAGCCCGAGGGCGGCGGCCTCCTCGGCGTCGAGGGTGATCGCGGGCAGCCGGTTGGAGTCGCGGCGGGCCAGGTAGCCGGTGTCGCCGTCCAGGTTCTCGACGGTCTCGATGACCAGGCCGAGCTCGCGGAGGTCGTCCTTGTCCCGCTCGAACATGCGGTTGAAGGCGTCCTCGCCGGTGGCCTCCATGTACGCCTCGATGGAGCCCCGGAGCTCCCGCTTGCTCAGCGGGCGGCGCGTTCCGAGCAGGCACAGCGCAAGATTCATCAACCGCTCGGCCTTGGCAATCGCCATCGACGCCCCGCACCCTCTTCTTCGTCGGATCTCGCCGGATCCACGTCTCGGACGTCCGACCGTACCGCCCCGGGGTGTCCGGACAAAAGCCGAGGGCCCCCGCCGTGGAGGCGGAGGCCCTCGGGTCGACCCGGGGTCCGGGTCAGCGCTTCTTCACGCCCACGAGGTCGCAGACGAAGATCAGCGTCTCGCCGGGGCCGATCTTGCCGCCGGCACCGCGGTCGCCGTAGGCGAGGTGCGCGGGGATGACCAGCTGGCGGCGACCGCCGACCTTCATGCCCTGGACGCCCTTGTCCCAGCCCTGGATGACCATGCCGACACCGAGCTGGAACTCCAGCGGGGCGCCGCGGTTCCAGGAGGCGTCGAACTCCTCGCCGGAGTCGAAGGACACGCCCACGTAGTGGACGTTGACGAAGTCGCCGGCCTCGGCGACCTCGCCGTCACCCTCCCAGAGGTCCTTGATCTCCAGGTCGGCCGGCGGCTCGCCGCCCGGGAAGTCGACCTCGGGCTTCTCGATGCTGCTCACTGCAGTGCGCTCCTCATACAAACCGTGAACCGCGCGGACGACGGTCCGCGCGAACAGGACAGTCTTACATCTTCGCCAGGATGTCGACGGCGAACACCAGAGTGGAGTTCTTCGGGATGCCCTGCTTCTCCTCGGCGCCGAAGGCCTCGGACGGCGGGGCGACGATCAGGACCCGGCTGCCGATCTTCTTGCCGACGAGGCCGTCCTTCAGACCCTTGAGGGTCAGCTGGGACAGCGGGAAGTTCGCGGGCTTGCCCGTGGTGTACGTCGAGTCGAAGACCTTGCCGTCCTTCCACAGGGCGGCGACGTAGTTCACGACGACCGTGTCGGCCGCGGCGACGGTCTCGCCCTTGGACTCCAGGATGTAGTTGGAGACCAGCTTGGCCGGCGGGGCGACCTTGGGGACGGTCAGCGAGGGCTGCTTGCCGTCGGTGTTGGTGCCGACCTGCGGCAGGTTCTTGTCGTCCTGGGCGACCGGGGTGCCCTCGGCGGACTTCGGGATGGAGACGGCCTTCAGGATGTCGACCACGAAGACCAGCGTGGCGTTGGGCTTGATGTCGCCCTGGCCCTGCGCGCCGTAACCGAGCTCCGGCGGGATGCCGATCTCGACGCGGCTGCCGACCTTCTGGCCCTCCAGGCCCTGGTCCCAGCCCTTGATGACCTGACCGGCGCCGAGCGTGAGGTCGAAGGGCTGCTTCCGGTCGAAGCTGTTGTCGAAGGGGGTGGTCTCGTCCCACTCCTGGCCCAGGTAGTTCACCTGGAGCGCGTCGCCCTTCTTCGTGACCGGGCCCTTGCCCTCGCTGATCACGTTGACCTTGAGGGCCTTCGGCGGGTCGCCGACGCCCTTGGCGAGGGTCGGCTTCTCCCCGAACTTCTCGCCCGCGGTGATGGCGGGAAGACCGTTCTTCATCGAACCGGAATCGGAGCCCTGGTCGTTGCTGCCGCAGGCCGCTGTGGTGAGCAGCAGCAGCGGGACGACGAGCAGGCCGGCAAGTCGGCGCACTAGTTCCTCAGATCTCAGACGGCACAGTAGTTGTCCCGACACTCTAGGGGACCACCCTGTGATGCCGTCGGCCCCGCACGTGAAACGTGCGGGGCCGAAGAGCACGTCAGGACCCTTCCTACATACCGGCGATCAGCTTTTCCACCCGGTCGTCGACCGAACGGAACGGGTCCTTGCACAACACGGTCCGCTGCGCCTGGTCGTTGAGCTTGAGATGCACCCAGTCGACCGTGAAGTCCCTGCGCTGTTCCTGGGCGCGGCGGATGAAGTCGCCGCGCAGCCGGGCCCTGGTGGTCTGCGGGGGCACCGACTTGCCCTCGAAGATCTTGATGTCGTTGCAGATCCGCGCCGCCTGGCCGTTCTTCTGGAGCAGGTAGTACAGCCCGCGGCGGCGGTGGATGTCGTGGTACGCGAGGTCTATCTGCGCGACCCGCGGATGCGACATGGTCATGTTGTGCTTGGCCCGGTAGCGCTCGATGAGCCGGTACTTCATGACCCAGTCGATCTCGGTCTCGATGCGGTCGAGCTGCTCCTCCTCGATCGCGTCGAGCGTCCGGCCCCAGAGCTCCAGGACCTGGGCGACGACACCGCTGCGGATGCCCCGGCGGTCGACGAAGTCGGCGGCCTTCTCGTAGTACTCCCGCTGGACCTCCAGGGCGGAGGCCTCCCGGCCGCTGGCGAGGCGCACCTTGCGCTGTCCCGTGATGTCGTGGCTGACCTCGCGGATGGCCCGGATCGGGTTCTCCAGGGTCAGGTCGCGCATCACGGTGCCCGCCTCGATCATGCGCAGCACGAGGTCGGTGGCGCCGACCTTGAGCAGCATGGTCGTCTCGGACATGTTGGAGTCACCGACGATGACGTGGAGCCTGCGGTAGCGCTCGGCGTCCGCGTGGGGTTCGTCGCGGGTGTTGATGATGGGGCGCGAGCGGGTGGTGGCGGAGCTGACGCCCTCCCAGATGTGCTCGGCCCGCTGCGAGACGCAGTAGACGGCGCCGCGCGGAGTCTGCAGCACCTTTCCCGCGCCGCAGATCAGCTGGCGGGTGACGAGGAACGGAATGAGGATGTCCGCGAGCCGGGAGAACTCTCCGTGCCGGGCGACCAGATAGTTCTCGTGGCAGCCGTAGGAGTTTCCCGCAGAGTCGGTGTTGTTCTTGAAGAGATAGACGTCGCCCGCGATTCCCTCCTCGTGCAGGCGGCGTTCCGCGTCGACGAGGAGTCCTTCGAGAATGCGCTCGCCTGCCTTGTCGTGCGTGACCAGTTCGACCACGTTGTCGCATTCGGGAGTTGCGTATTCCGGATGCGAACCCACGTCCAGGTACAGACGGGCGCCGTTCCGCAGGAAGACATTGCTGCTGCGGCCCCATGACACGACACGGCGGAAGAGGTAGCGCGCCACTTCGTCAGGAGACAGTCGGCGCTGTCCCCTGAACGTGCACGTGACGCCGTACTCGTTCTCCAGCCCGAAAATGCGGCGGTCCATGTCTGAACATTACGCCTGACGGCCTGTGCTGAAACCGGGTTCGGCAGCCCCGTTTCGATCATTTTCCGATGCGCTCGTGAGGTTTTCGGCCCGCGCGGCGTCCGGGCCGGTGTTCCCGGCGCCCCCGCTGACGGCGTGTCGCGGCCGCGGCACGGGCGGGGTGCCGCCGAGGACGCGGCCGGTGGCGAGGAGCACCAGGAAGGCGACGAAGCCACCGACGCCGGCCACGGCGAATCCGGCCGGGGTCCCGGCGAATTCCACGGCGGGTCCGGAGACGGCCGAGCCGAGGGCCGCGCCGACGCCGAAGGTGGTGACGAGCCAGGAGAAGGCCTCGGTGACCGTGCCGGCGGGCGCGTGGCGGTCCACCACGAGGAAGGCGCAGGCGATGGCGGGGGCCAGGAAGACACCGGCGACGGCGGCCAGCACGGTCATGGCGGCCGGTCCCGGCACAAGGAGCAGGGGCAGATAGCCGAGGGCCAGCAGCAGCACCAGGACCCTCAGCCGCCGCTCGGGCGCCCCGGCCCACTGGCGGGCGCCGTAGAAGACGCCGCCGATCAGGGCGCCGAGGCCCAGGGCGGCCATGAGCCAGCCGTAGACGGCCTCGTTGCCCTGGTCGTCCGCGTAGGCGACGCCCGCGACCGTGATGGAGCCGAGGGCGAGCCCGACGAAGAAGAACGAGGCGAGCAGCGCGAGCAGCCCCCGTGAGCGCAGCGCGCCCAGCCAGTGCGCCTCGCGGGGCGCGGAGCGCCAGCTGCGGGAGGGCTTGGAGAGGACCACGGACAGGGCGCCGAGCACGCCGAGCAGGTTGATGACGACCAGGGCGGCGGCGGGCGACCAGAGCGAGACCAGCAGGGTCAGCAGCAGCGGCCCGACAGTGAACATGACCTCCTGGGCCACGGCGTCCAGGGCGTACGCCCGGTGGACCCGGTCCTCGCGGCCGAGGACGCTCGGCCACAGGGCCCGCAGACCGCCCTCCAGGGGCGGCGTGAAGAGCCCGGCTACCAGGACGGCGGCGTAGGCCAGGAAGAGGTTGCCGATGCCGGTGACGGCCAGCGCGGCCATGCCGAGGGCGGATATCAGGGCGGCCGGGAGCTGGACGCGGGGCTGCCCCTTGAGGTCGACGGCGCGGCCCAGGAGGGGCTGGCCGACGGCGGTGGCCAGGCCGTACGCGGCGATGAGGCCGCCGGCCAGGCTGTAGCTGCCGCCCTCGGCGCGGGTGAACACGGTGATGGCGATCGGCCCGGTGCCGTTGGGGAGCCGGCCGACCAGGGTGCCGGCCAGCAGACGGGCCGCGTGCGGCGCCCTGAGGATGTCGAGATAGCCGCCGTTCGCCCCGGCCTCGGTGGCCATGTCGTCTCCCCTCCTCGGGCTGCCGCCCCAGGTGCTCAAGTTTTACGTATAACGTGCGGGGTCATACGTACCATGACGGCAGCACGCCGGTCCACCCCGCGTGCCGGACCACCAGCCGTCGCGGAGGCACGCGTGCACAGCCCGGAACCCTTCAGCGGGAACCGCCCCACCAGCCGGGACGTCGCCAGGGCGGCCGGGGTCTCCCAGGCCACCGTCTCCCTCGTCCTCGGCGACAAATGGCGCGGCCGCGTCTCCGAACGCACCGCCGGCTCCGTACGCGAGGCCGCCGCCGAACTCGGCTACCGCCCCAACCTCGCCGCCCGCAACCTGCGCCTCGGCCGCACCCGCACCGCGCTGCTCGTGGTCCCCGCGCTCACCAACGAGTTCTTCGCCCACGTGTACACGGGCGCGGCCGTCGAGGCCGCCCGGCACGGCTTCGGCGTCGTGCTCTACCCCTCCCCCGACGGCATCGGCCCCGCCAAGGACCCCTTCGCCTCCGCCTCGGCCGCCCTGGACGGCGTCCTCGCCTCCTCCATGGCCACCGACGCCCTGAAGGCCTTCCAGGGCACCGACCTGCCCCTCGTCATGCTCGACAGCGACCCGGCCGACCCCGGAGCCGCCGCCCATGTGAACCTCGACGTCGCCGACGGGATGCGCCGCGTGACCGGCCACCTCCTCGGCCTCGGCCACCGCCGCTTCCTGCACCTGGCGTCCGCCGTACCCTCCTGGACCTTCGACGCCCGCGCCGCCGTCCTCACCGACGCGCTGCGCGGGACGGAGCTGCGCACGGCGCGCGCGCCGCTGAACGTCGCCGCCGCCTGGGAGGCCGCGCACCTGGCCCTGACCGACCCGAGCACCCGGCCCACGGCCGTGATCTGCGACGACGACATCCTCGCCGCGGGCGTCTACAAGGCCGCGCGCCGGCTCGGCCTGAGGATCCCCGAGGACCTCTCCGTCACCGGCTTCGACGACATGGCGCTCGCGACCGCCCTCGAACCGGAGCTCACCACCGTCCGGCTGCCCGCCGAGGAGTTCGGCGGCCGGGGCATGGCGGCCCTCCTCGCCGCCCTGGCGGGCGAACGGCCCGCCCCGGCCGTGCTCCCCGTCGAACTCGCCGTACGCGGCTCCACGGGGCCCGCACCGGCCGCCTGACGCCCCCCGCGCGCGAAGGGCCCCGGACCGCGGGGATGCGGTCCGGGGCCCTTCCCGTACGGGCGTCGCCTACTCCTCCGCCGCCTCGTCGGACGGGTCGTCCGTCTTCGTCACCGCCGCGTCGTCCGCGCCGAGCAGACGCACCAGCTGCCGGCCGACGATCCGCTTGAACTTGCGCTGCTGCGGGCGCGTACGGTCCAGGACCGCCACCTCCAGGCGCTCCGCGGGGATCTCCCTCTCGGTGCCGTTGGTGTCCCGGGAGAGCGCCTGCACGGCCAGCTTCAGCGCCTCGGCGAGGGACATCCCGTCGCGGTGCCGCTGGTCCAGGAAGGAGCTGATCTGCTCCGCGTTGCCGCCGACCGCGACCGAGCCGTGCTCGTCCACGATCGAGCCGTCGTGCGGCAGCCGGTAGATCTGGTCGCCCTCGGGCTCCGCGCCGACCTCGGCGACCACCAGCTCCACCTCGTACGGCTTCTCGCCCGCGCTGGAGAAGATGGTGCCCAGGGTCTGGGCGTAGACGTTGGCCAGACCGCGGGCCGTCACGTCGTCGCGGTCGTAGGTGTAGCCGCGCAGGTCCGCGTAGCGCACACCGCCGATCCGCAGGTTCTCGTACTCGTTGTACTTGCCGGCGGCGGCGAAGCCGATCCGGTCGTAGATCTCGCTGAACTTGTGCAGCGCGCGGGACGGGTTCTCGCCGACGAAGACGATGCCGTCGGCGTACTGGAGGACGACCAGGCTGCGGCCCCGGGCGATGCCCTTGCGGGCGTACTCCGCCCGGTCGGCCATGGCCTGCTGGGGTGAGACATAGAACGGCGTGGACACCGGCTATCCGTCCCTTTCTTCTGGGCTTCTACAGGGAGGCGACGAGGGGTCAGAGCAGGGCGGCACGCGGTCCGTCGGGCTGCTCCAGACGCCGCTCCGTGATCGACCGGGCCAGCTCGGAGGACTCCGCGTCGGTGAGCCTGCGGAAGCCCTCGTCGGTGATGACGGTGACGATCGGGAAGATCCCGCGGGCCAGGTCGGGCCCGCCGGTCGCCGAGTCGTCGTCCGCCGCGTCGTACAGCGCCTGGACGACGAGCGTGGTGGCCTGCTGCTCGGTCAGGTCGCCCCGGTAGAGCTTCTTCATCGACCCGCGCGCGAAGATCGAGCCCGAGCCGGTGGCGGCGTATCCGTGCTCCTCGGAGCGGCCGCCGGTGACGTCGTAGGAGAAGATCCGGCCCTTCTCCCTGCCCTCGTCCCAGCCGGCGAAGAGCGGGACGACGGCGAGGCCCTGCATGGCCATGCCGAGGTTGCTGCGGATCATCGTGGACAGGCGGTTGGCCTTGCCCTCCAGGGAGAGGGTCGCGCCCTCCACCTTCTCGAAGTGCTCCAGCTCCAGCTGGAACAGCTTCACCATCTCCACCGCGAGACCGGCCGTGCCGGCGATGCCGACGGCGGAGTACTCGTCGGCCGGGAACACCTTCTCGATGTCCCGCTGCGCGATCATGTTCCCCATCGTCGCCCGCCGGTCACCGGCGAGCACCACGCCCCCGGGAAAGGTCGCGGCGACGATGGTCGTCCCGTGCGGCGCCTCGACGATCCCCTCGGGGAGCTTCCGGTTGCCCGGGAGCAGCTCCGGCGAGTGGTCGGCGAGGAAGTCGAAGAACGAGGACGAGCCCGGCGTCAGGAAGGCTGCCGGCAGACGCCCGGTGCTACGAGTGTTGGCTTCCACGCGTGTCCCTCCAGGTATGCGATGGCCCGACGCAGAACGTCGGGATCGTCTCCCAACTTGCCGATGGCCGAATTGCAGTTGAAGCACAGTACGCCACGGACCCTACCCGTCTCATGGCAATGATCCACATGCACGGCGGGGACCTTTTGGCAGATGCAGCAGAGCCCACCTTGAGACGTGATCATTTCGTCGCGCTCCGCCTCGGTCATGCCGTACTGGCGCTTCAGGTGGCTGGCGCGCCCCTCTGCGGCCCGGCACGGCTTGCAGCGAGTCGAGAGGCCGTCGGACGCCCTCTTGTTGCGGTCCCACTCCGAATGGGGCTTGATCCGCTCGCACTTTCGGCAGTACTTGTGCCCCGGTGGCGCCTCCACTCTCGGGCGGACGTTCTTGCCCCGAGCCAACTGCCGTTCCCGGTGATACTCGGATGCGCACGGCCTGCAGTAGCACTGCAGGCCGTCCCGCATGGCCTTATTCGAAGCGAACGCCTCGGTCGGCTTAGCCTGCCGACACCGCGGACACCACTTGGAACTCACCGATCAAGCCCCCCGTCGAGCATTTAGCCTGCGATTCACAGGCTAAATCACTCGCCACCCTTCTGAACGAAGGAGCGAACGAAGTCCTCCGCGTTCTCCTCGAGCACATCGTCGATCTCGTCCAGCACGGAGTCCACGTCGTCGCTCAGCTTCTCCTGGCGTTCCTTGAGGTCGGAGCTCGCCTCCGTGGTGGTCTCCTCGACCTCCTCGGTGGAACGTGTCGCCTTCTGCTGTCCGCCGCCGGTGTCCTTGGTCGCCATAAACCTCACCCCGCTCGAATCGGCCCGCTCGTTCGGATCCCTACAAGATCAGACCCTACAAGCCGGGACTGACATCGGCCCCGCAGTTTCTAGAACGTCCGGGCACTGTTCCCATGATTCCCAGTGGAGCGGCATTTCAGCCGCGTACGGGAATGCCGGAAATCCCGGCCGTGCTCAGCTGCCGCCGGACAGGACCCTGACCAGTTCCTCCGCCGTGCGGCAGCGGTCCAGGAGGTCCTTCACGTGCTCCTTGGTACCCCGGAGGGGTTCCAGGGTCGGGACGCGCTGGAGCGAGTCGCGGCCGGGCAGGTCGAAGATGACCGAGTCCCAGGACGCGGCGGCCACGTCGTCCGCGTACTGCTCCAGGCAGCGGCCCCGGAAATAGGCCCTGGTGTCCTCGGGAGGGCTCGTCTCCGCCCGTTCCACCGTGGGCTCGTCCAGCAGGCGCTTCATGCGGCCCCGGGCCACCAGGCGGTTGTACAGGCCCTTCTCGGGGCGCACATCGGCGTACTGGAGGTCGACCAGGTGCAGCCGGGCGGCCTCCCAGTCCAGGCCGTCGCGGCGGCGGTAGCCCTCCAGGAGCTCCCGCTTGGCGATCCAGTCCAGTTCGCCGGCCAGGCTCATCGGATCGTTCTCCAGCCGGTTGAGCGTGTCCTCCCAGCGGACCAGGACGTCCTTGGTCTGCTCGTCGGCGTCCGACCCGTACCGCTCCTCCACGTATTTGCGCGCGAGCTCGAAGTACTCCATCTGAAGCTGCACCGCGGTCAGTGTCCGGCCACTGCGGAGCGTGATCAGGTACTGGAGCGTCGGGTCGTGCGAGACCTGGTGGAGGGTGCGGACGGGCTGGTCGACGGCGAGGTCGACGGTGATGAAGCCGTCCTCGATCATGGACAGGACGAGCGCGGTGGTGCCCAGCTTGAGGTAGGTCGAGATCTCGGAGAGGTTGGCGTCGCCGATGATCACGTGCAGGCGGCGGTACTTCTCGGCGTCCGCGTGCGGCTCGTCGCGGGTGTTGATGATGGGACGCTTGAGAGTGGTCTCCAGGCCGACCTCGACCTCGAAGTAGTCCGCCCGCTGGCTGATCTGGAAGCCGTGCTCCCGGCCGTCCTGGCCGATGCCGACCCTGCCCGCGCCGGTGACGACCTGGCGGGAGACGAAGAAGGGCGTCAGGTGCCGCACGATGTCCGAGAAGGGGGTCTCCCGCTTCATCAGGTAGTTCTCGTGCGTGCCGTAGGACGCGCCCTTGTTGTCGGTGTTGTTCTTGTAGAGGTGGATGGGCTGGGCGCCGGGGAGCTGGGCGGCCCGCTCGGCGGCCTCGGCCATGATCCGCTCGCCGGCCTTGTCCCAGAGGACCGCGTCGCGCGGGTTGGTCACCTCGGGCGCGCTGTACTCGGGGTGCGCGTGGTCCACGTAGAGCCGCGCGCCGTTGGTCAGGATGACGTTGGCGAGGCCGATGTCCTCGTCGGTGAGCTGGCTGGAGTCGGCGACCTCGCGGGCGAGGTCGAAGCCGCGGGCGTCCCGCAGCGGGTTCTCCTCCTCGAAGTCCCAGCGGGCGCGGCGCGCCCGGTGCATCGCCGCCGCGTAGGCGTTGACGATCTGGGACGAGGTGAGCATGGCATTGGCGTTGGGATGCCCCGGAACGGAGATCCCGTACTCCGTCTCGATGCCCATTACTCGCCGTACGGTCATGCGGCCCTCCTTGCCCGGCGCCGCTCCCCGCACAGTGCGTGTCGCGGCGGTACCCACGAGCCTAGAGCGGCCGCGTGCGTACGGGGAGATCAGAAGCGGTTCGTGAGTGGAAAGCGACGGCTGCGGACGTCCGGTTCCGGACGTCCGCAGCCGGTGCCCTCCTACAGGTACTGACCGGTATTCGCCACCGTGTCGATGGAGCGACCGGTGTCCGCGCCCTGCTTCCCGGTGACGAGCGTGCGGATGAAGACGATCCGCTCGCCCTTCTTGCCGGAGATCCGGGCCCAGTCGTCCGGGTTGGTGGTGTTGGGCAGGTCCTCGTTCTCCTTGAACTCGTCCACGCAGGCCTGGAGGAGGTGGGAGACGCGGATGCCCTTCTGGTCGTGGTCGAGGAATGCCTTGATGGCCATCTTCTTGGCCCGGTCGACGATGTTCTGGATCATCGCTCCGGAGTTGAAGTCCTTGAAGTAGAGGACTTCCTTGTCGCCGTTGGCGTACGTGACCTCGAGGAAGCGGTTCTCCTCGGATTCCGCGTACATCTGCTCCACCACGGACTGGATCATCGCGTGGGCGGCCGCCGCCTTCGAGCCACTGTGCTCGGAGAGGTCGTCCGCGTGGAGCGGGAGGGTGGCGGTCAGGTACTTGGCGAAGATGTCCTTGGCCGCTTCCGCGTCCGGACGCTCGATCTTGATCTTCACGTCGAGCCGGCCGGGCCGCAGGATGGCGGGGTCGATCATGTCCTCGCGGTTGGAGGCGCCGATGACGATGACGTTCTCCAGGCCTTCCACGCCGTCGATCTCGGCGAGCAGCTGGGGGACGATGGTGTTCTCCACGTCCGAGCTGACACCGGATCCGCGGGTGCGGAAGAGGGATTCCATCTCGTCGAAGAAGACGATGACGGGCGTGCCCTCGCTCGCCTTCTCCCGGGCGCGCTGGAAGACGAGGCGGATGTGCCGCTCGGTCTCTCCGACGTACTTGTTGAGGAGCTCGGGGCCCTTGATGTTGAGGAAGTAGGACTTCCCCGCGGGCTGGCCGGTGACCTCGGCGACCTTCTTGGCGAGGGAGTTGGCGACGGCCTTGGCGATGAGCGTCTTGCCGCAGCCGGGCGGGCCGTAGAGCAGGATGCCCTTCGGGGGCCGCAGTTCGTGCTCCTTGAAGAGGTCGGGGTAGAGGTACGGGAGCTCGACGGCGTCGCGGATCAGCTCGATCTGGTTGCCCAGGCCGCCGATCTTGTCGTAGTCGACGTCCGGGACCTCTTCGAGGACGAGTTCTTCGACCTCGCTCTTGGGGACCACTTCGTAGACGTAGCCCGACCTGGGTTCCAGGAGCAGGGCGTCGCCGGGGCGGATGGTGATGTCGAGGAGCGGCTCGGCGAGCCGGACCACCCGCTCCTCGTCGGTGTGCCCGATGACCAGGGCGCGCTCGCCGTCCTCAAGGATCTCCTTGAGGGTGACGATGTCCCCGGCACGCTCGAATTCCATGGCCTCGACCACGTTGAGCGCCTCGTTGAGCATGACTTCCTGGCCCCGCCTGAGCTCGTCGAGCTCGACGCTGGGGCTGACGTTCACCCGGAGCTTGCGGCCCCCGGTGAAGATGTCGCACGTGCCGTCCTCGTTGGCCTGCAGGAAGACACCGAAGCCGGCCGGCGGCTGGGCGAGCCGGTCGACCTCCTCCTTGAGGGCCACGATCTGGTCGCGGGCCTCTCGGAGCGTATGGGCGAGCCGCTCGTTCTGTGCGGACACGCCGGCCAGGTTCGTCTGCAGCTCGACGATCCGCTCCTCGAGAATCCTCGTGTGTCGCGGAGAGTCGGCGAGCTTGCGGCGCAGGACGGCGATTTCCTGCTCGAGATAGGCAACCTGACCGGCGGGGTCCTCAGACCCCCGCCCCGGCCGGATGCCGCGGTTGATGTCGTCGTCGTGGGCTGCCACGGTCCTCACCTCCTCCAAGGGGAGCTGGACGCTTCCTGACCCTACCTGGGTGGGTGATGATTGAAACCCCTAGATCAAAAAGACTCCGGGGTGTGTCCGATCTTCACCCTTGCGCTTCCCCTCACGCCAGGGGAATACCCACCGCCGGACAATGCAAAAGCGGGCGGTTGTATCGTCGTGGGTGGTCAACACCCGTCAGGCTTGGCCGGACTTACTTGCGGCTCGCCCGCGCGACGCAGAAACGGCAGGAGATATGACCGTGCAGCACGAGGCCCCGGCCACGGCCGCCGACGAGGCGCTGGAGGTCTGGATCGACCAGGACCTGTGCACCGGGGACGGGATCTGCGTGCAGTACGCGCCCGAGGTCTTCGAGCTGGACATCGACGGGCTCGCTTATGTGAAGAGCGCGGACGACGAGCTGCTCCAGGCTCCGGGGGCGACGACCCCCGTGCCGCTGACGCTGCTGACCGACGTGGTGGACTCGGCGAAGGAGTGCCCGGGCGACTGCATCCATGTGCGGCGGGTCGCGGACGGCGTCGAGGTGTACGGCCCCGACGCCGACTGACACCGCGGCCGGGCTCAGGCCGCGCGGGGCTCGCCCTGGGTGGTGCGGACGAAGGCTCCGCCCTTCCAGCGCCAGGTCACGGTCTCGCTCTGGTCGGGGCAGCAGCTGGGGACGTCGGGTGACGAGTAGCCGAGCAGGGTGGCGCGGACGGCTCCGTCGCGTACGGCGAATCCGCTCACGTTCTTCAGCTGCGAGGGTTCCACGAGGGTGGCCACGACCCGTGCCGCGGGGGTGCCGGCGCCCTTGCCGTGGGTGAGGACGTAGATGCCGCTGGGCGGCGTTCCGGAGCCGGCTTCGCAGTGTACGACTGCGACGGTCTCGGGGTTTCCGTCGCCGTCGAGGTCTCCGGTGGCCCGCTGGGCGACGGTGCTCGGCGCTCCCGCGCATTCCAGGGGGTAGTGGGCCGTCGCGGCGTCCGGGGCGGGGCGCGGTGCGGGGGCGGCGGTGGCTCCGGCGGGGCCGGGCTGGAGCAGGCCGGCGAGGGCGACGACCCCGGCCATCGCGGTGGCGGTGGCCAGCCAGTGCACCGGACGGGCATGGGTGTGCGCGAGGTCCGGGACGGAGGTCTGCACGCGAGAAGTCTCCTGTGAGGCGGTGCGGAAGGAGTTGCGGGCATCGTGCCACACGTCACAGGTGGGCGGAACAGGCGGGGTCGGATGGCGCCGGAGGCCCCGCGTCCGCCCGCGAACATGAAGGTGCCGCCGTCGACTTCCGTGCCCTGGGGCGGGAAGTCGACGGCGGCACGCCTGCGTTGTGGGGGTGTCAGCCCTTGTTGGGGCCGTCGTAGTCCTCGCCGTAGGCGCCCTTCGAGGGGCGGCGGCGGCGCATCGGGGGCTCCACGCCGTCCGCGAGGCGGCGGGCGGTGACGAGGAAGCCGGTGTGGCCGATCATGCGGTGATCGGGGCGCACGGCCAGGCCCTCGACGTGCCAGTTGCGGATCATGGACTC
Organism: Streptomyces sp. NPDC094032; assembly: GCF_040303965.1. NCBI lineage: Bacteria > Bacillati > Actinomycetota > Actinomycetes > Kitasatosporales > Streptomycetaceae > Streptomyces > Streptomyces sp. NPDC094032. The sequence continues at coordinate 127,850 of NZ_JBEOUE010000008.1, forward strand.
CCAGGGCTGCGGCTCGGCGTAGCAGCCGAACTCGCGGATGGACTCCACGGTGCGGGCGAGCTGCGTGGTGGTGGCCACGTAGCAGCACAGGATGCCGCCGGGGACGAGCGCCTTGGAGACGGCCTCCAGGCACTCCCAGGGAGCGAGCATGTCGAGGATGACGCGGTCGACCTCGGTGTCGGACAGGTTGTCCTGGAGGTCGCCGACGGTCAGCTGCCACGCGGGGTGCGGGCCGCCGAAGTAGCGCTCGACGTTGCCCTTGGCGATCTCGGCGAAGTCCTCGCGGCGCTCGTAGGAGTGCAGCATTCCGCTGTCGCCGATGGCGCGCAGCAGGAAGGAGCTGAGCGAGCCGGAGCCCACACCCGCCTCGACGACGCGGGCGCCGGGGAAGATGTCGGCGAAGGCCAGGATCTGCCCCGCGTCCTTGGGGTAGACCACGGCGGCGCCGCGGGGCATGGACAGGACGTAGTCGGGGAGCAGGGGGCGCAGCGCGAGGTAGGCGACGTTTCCGGTGGTACGGACAACGCTGCCCTCGGGGGCGCCGATCAGTTCGTCGTGCGGGAAGGAACCCTTGTGGGTGTGGAAGTTCTTTCCCTCTTCGAGCGTGAACGTGTAGTGACGGCCCTTGGGGTCGGTCAGCTGAACCTGGTCCCCGACCTTGAAGGGCCCGCGTCGGCGGGCGGCACCGGTCGGTTCGGACATGCGAACAGAGTACCGGGATTACGAGGACGGTCGTGCCATGGCCTTGACGAAGGCCTTCTCCACGTCGGCGGTGGAGAGTACGCCGTAGATCTCGCCGCTCTCCTCGACGACCAGGTACTCGGTCGCCGGGCTGGCCCGCAGGTGGTCCAGGAGGGGCTGTCCGGCGAGCTCGGCGGGGACCTTCATGCCTTCGGTGAGGTCCTGGGCGAGGGCGCTGACCGCGACCCAGGGGCGGCGGTGCTGGGGGACGCCCGCGATGGCGGTCTCGCGGACGATGCCGGTGGGGCCGCCGTGGCCGTCGACGACGACCAGGGCGCGGGCGCCGGCCTCGTTGGCGCGGCGCAGGGCTTCGGAGAGCGGGGTGGCGGACTCGACGGGGACGGCGCGCCGGGTGAGGGTGCGGGCGCGCAGCTCGGGGAGGTGTTCGCGGAGCCGGGCCATGCGCAGGCTGTTGCCGGCGCCGGTCCAGATGATCGCGGCGAGGATGGCGGCGAGCAGCGCGTCGGTGACGGTGTTGAAGCCGGAGATGTCCTCGGTGGAGTTGCCGAGCAGCCCGGTGCGGGTGAGCAGGGGGAGGCCGATGAGGACGGTGACGGCGAGGGCGCGGCCGATCCAGGCGGCGGCGACGGTGCCGGTCATGGCGTTGCCGGTGATCTTCCACACGACGGCGCGGAGCATGCGGCCGCCGTCGAGGGGCAGGCCGGGCAGCAGGTTGAAGACGGCGACGATCAGGTTGGAGATCATCAGGCCGCCGAGGAGGACGCCGGGGACGGTGCCGGGCTCGACGGCGTACATGCCGAGGTAGAAGATCCCGGCGAGGACGAGGGAGAGCAGCGGGCCGACGAAGGCGAGGAGGAACTCGCGGCCGGGGGTCTCGGTCTCCTTCTCGATCTCGGAGACGCCGCCGAAGAACTGGAGCTGGATGCGGCGCACCGGCAGCTTGTAGCGGAGCGCGACGAGGGTGTGGGCCAGTTCGTGGACGAGGACGGAGGCGTAGAAGGCGATGGCGAAGAAGAGCGAGACCAGGTAGCGCGCGGCGCCGAGCTCGGGCAGGACGCGTTCGATCTGGTCGCCGAAGACCCAGGTGATGAGGGCGGCGACCAGGAACCAGCTGGGCGCGACGTAGACCGGCACGCCGAAGGGCCGGCCCATGAGGATGCCGCCGCCCGGCTCCTCGGTCCGCTGCGGCTTGGACTCGTCCTGGTTCACGGGTTCCTTTCGTCGCCGAGCTGCATGGCCCGCGTCACTCGGTCACGGTTCGATCATGCAGTGCGACGGGGTCCTGAGTCGATGGTATTCCGCTCGCTGTCGGTGGCGGGTCGTAGGGTCTGAGTCATGAGTACGAGCGAGCAGCCGCCGGCGGAGCCCCGGACGCCCACGTCGTTGTCGCCGTCGCGGGCGAGCGACTTCATGCAGTGTCCCCTGCTGTACCGGTTCCGGGTGATCGACCGGCTGCCGGAGAAGCCGAGCCCGGCGGCGACGCGCGGGACGCTGGTGCACGCGGTGCTGGAGCGGCTCTTCGACGCTCCGGCGGTGGAGCGGACGGCGCCGCGGGCGAAGGCGCTGGTCCCGGGCCAGTGGGACCGGCTGCTCGGCTCGCGGCCCGAGCTGGGCGAGCTGTTCGCGGAGGATCCGGACGGCGAGCGGCTGGCGGGGTGGCTGACGGAGGCGGAGGCACTGGTCGAGCGGTGGTTCACGCTGGAGGACCCGACGCGTCTGGAGCCGGCCGAGCGCGAGATGTTCGTGGAGACGGAGCTGGAGTCGGGGCTGCGGCTGCGCGGGGTGATCGACCGGATCGACGTGGCGCCGACGGGCGAGGTGCGGATCGTCGACTACAAGACGGGCAAGGCGCCGCGCCCGGAGTACAGCGAGGGCGCCCTGTTCCAGATGACGTTCTACGCGCTGGTGATCTGGCGGCTGAAGAACGTGGTGCCGCGCCGGCTTCAGCTGGTCTATCTGGGCAGCGGGGACGTGCTGACGTACGACCCGGTGGAGGCGGACCTGCTGCGGGTGGAGCGCAAGCTGCTCGCCCTGTGGGAGGCGATCCGGCTGGCGACGGAGACGGGCGACTGGCGGCCCCGGCCGACGAAGCTGTGCGGCTGGTGCGACCACCAGGCGGTGTGTCCGGAGTTCGGCGGCACTCCCCCGGTGTATCCGCTGCCGGTGGTGCCCGCGCGCCCTGTGGAGTCGCGGGCGGCTGACGAGGGCGGTCGGAGCGGTGAGGACGGTCAGGGCAGAATGGGTGCGGTCCAGCCCGCCCCGTGAAGGAGTTTCCCGTGGCCATCCGCGTCCTACTGGTCGACGACCAGCCCCTGCTGCGCACCGGTTTCCGGATGATCCTGGAGGCCGAGCAGGACATCGCGGTGGTCGGCGAGGCCGGTGACGGTCTCCAGGCGCTGGACCAGGTGCGGGCGCTCCAGCCCGACGTGGTGCTGATGGACATCCGGATGCCGCGGATGGACGGCGTGGAGGCGACCCGGCAGATCACCGGACCCGGGCGGGACGGTCCGGCGAAGGTGCTGGTGCTGACCACCTTCGACCTCGACGAGTACGTGGTGGAGGCGCTGCGGGCGGGGGCCAGCGGCTTCCTCCTGAAGGACGCCCCGGCGACGGAGCTGGTGCAGGCGATCCGGGTGGTCGCGGCGGGCGAGGCGATGCTGGCCCCGTCGATCACGCGCCGGCTCCTCGACAAGTACTCGGCGCATCTGCCCTCGGGCGAGGAGCAGGTCCCGGACACGCTGAACACGCTGACCGACCGCGAGGTCGAGGTCCTGAAGCTGGTGGCGCGCGGCCTGTCGAACGCGGAGATCGCGGCGGACCTGTTCGTCAGCGAGACGACGGTCAAGACCCATGTGGGCCATGTGCTGACGAAGCTGGGCCTGCGCGACCGGGTGCAGGCGGCGGTGTACGCGTACGAGAGCGGTCTGGTGCGCCCGGGGGCGCAGTAGCCGCCCGGTCGCCACGGGCACGGCGAGGGGCCCGGCACACACCACGTGTGCCGGGCCCCTCGTCGTACGGGCGGAGGCGTCAGCTCTTCTTGATCTCCCAGAAGCGGAAGACGGTGGACGCGTCCAGGGTCCACTCCAGGCCGGTGATGTTGTCGCGGGCGACCGCGTACTGCTTGCCCTGCCAGAGCGGGAGCAGCGGGAGTTCGTCGGCGACGATGTCCTGCACCTTGCCGAAGTCCTGGGCGGTGGCGGAGCGGTCCGCGACGGCGGCGGTCTTCGGGATGAGGGTGCCGGTGATGGTGGCGTTCTCGTAGTTGTTGCCGAGGACGTTGTCCTTGCCGAAGAACGGCGCGGTGAAGTTGTCGGCGTCGGGGTAGTCGGGGACCCAGCCCTTGACGTAGACGCCGTACTTGCCGGCGGCGATGTCCTTCTCGTACTGCTCGTAGCCGACGGACTTGACGTCGGCGTCGAAGAGGCCGCTGTCGTTGAGCTGCCCGGCTATCGCCTTGAGCTCCTGGTCGGTGGCCGGGCCGAAGCGGCTGGCGGTGGACCAGAGGGTGAGCTTGACCTTGGTGGTAATGCCGGCCGAGCGCAGGGCCTTCTTGGCCTTGGCCGGGTCGGGGCTGCCGTAGGTGTCGAAGAAGGCGGTGTTGTGGCCCGCGATGCCCGCCGGGACGATCGAGTAGAGCGGCGTGGCGGTCGACTTGTAGACGTTCTGGACGAGCGCGTCGCGGTCGACGAGGTGGGCGATGGCCTTGCGGACGCCCAGCTTGCCGATGACCGGGTCCTTGACGTTGAAGACCAGGTGCTGGACCTCGGCGCTGCTGCCCTGGACGATCTCGATGCCCTTGTCGGCCGTGGTCTCGGAGGCTTCGAGGGCGGCGACGTCCTCGGCGGCGAGGCCTCGGTAGGCGACGTCGATGTCGTTGGCGGCGAGCGCCTTGGACAGGCCCGCGCGGTCGCCGCGGAAGAGCTTGAGGGTGACGCCGTTGTTCTTGGGCTTGGCGTCGCCCTGGTAGCCGGGGTTGACCGAGAAGACGGCCTCGGTGTCGCTGATGGAGTCCAGCTTGTACGGGCCGGAGCCGATCGCCTTGCCGTCGGTCCGCAGCGAGCCGTCGGCGTACTCGCGGTGGTCGACGATGGAGCCGGCGCCGGAGGCGATCTTGCTCGGGAAGGTGGCGTCGGGCACCTTCAGCTTGAAGACCACGGTCCGCGCGTCGGGGGTCTCGATCGATTCGATGCTGGAGAGCAGCGGCGCGGGCCCGGAGGGGTCGGCGATCTTCCGGGAGCGCTCGAAGGAGAACTTGACGTCCTCGGAGGTGAGCGGGTTGCCGTTGGAGAACTTCAGGCCCTCGCGGAGGGTGCAGGTGTAGACCTTGCTGCCGGCGGCGAAGCCGCACTTGTCGGCGGCGTCGGGCTCGGGCTGGGATCCGCCCTTGGGGAAGGCGAGCAGGGACTGGAAGACGTTGTTGAACAGCAGCCAGGAGCCGGGGTCGTATCCGGCGGCGGGGTCGGTCGCCAGGATCTCGTCCGACATGCCGACGCGGACGGAGTCACCGGAGCCGCCGGTGCCGCCGCCCTGTTCGGTGCCGCAGCCGCTGAGCATCGCGGTCGCGAGGCCCGCGGCGAGCGGGGCCGTCAGCCACTTGTTGTGTGCCTTCACAGAACTTGCCTCTTGATCTCTTGCCAGGCCGGCCGCGCAACGGCTGCGCGGCCGGTACAACGAAGGGGTCAGGCGGTGCCGCGGCCGAGCTCCCACAGGAGGAGGTCGGAGGAGGTGTTCAGCGCCCACTCGACGCCGGTGACGTCGTCGCGCGCGGCGACGTACTGCTTGCCCTGCCACAGCGGCAGGACGGGGACGTCCTTGGCGACGATCTTCTGGATCTGCTCGAAGACGGGGGCCGCGGCGGTGCGGTCGGCCTGTCGGCGCGACTGCGGGATCAGCCGGTCACGGACGGACTGGTTGACGTAGGGGGTGTTGAGGAAGTTGTCGCTGTCGAGGAACGGAGCGATGTAGTTGTCCGGGTCCGGGTAGTCGGGGAACCAGCCGAGGCCGTAGACGGCGTAGTCGCCGCGCTTCTGGGCCGGGCGGAACTTGGACCACTCGGTGCCCTGGATCTGGGTGTCGAACAGGCGGGTGGCGTTCAGCTGGCCGCGCAGGGCCTCGAACTCCTTGGCCGTCTCGGCGCCGTAGTGGTCGGTGGTGTAGTGCAGGGTCACCTTGACGGGCGTCTTGACGCCCGCGTCGCGCAGGATCTTCGCGGCCTTGGCGGTGTCCGGCTCGCCGTAGGTGTCGATGAACGAGGTGGCGTGGCCGGTGATGCTGGAGGGGATCAGCGAGTAGAGCGGCTGCGCGGTGGGGCCGTAGACCTCGTTGACGAGGGCGCCGCGGTCGACGACGGAGGCCATGGCCTGTCGTACGGCCTTGTCCTCGACGGAGGGGGCCTTGGTGTTGAAGGCGAGGTAGCGGATCTCCAGGCCGGGGACCTCGGTGAGCTCGATGCCGTCCTTGGGCTGCTCGGTGAGGTCCTTGATCTGGGACTGCGACATGGTGCGGGCCATCATGTCGATCTCGTCCTTCGCCAGCGCGGTGTCCATGCTGGAGGAGTCGTCGAAGGGGCGCAGCTCGACCCGGTCGTTGCGCAGGGTGACGTCACCCTTGTACTTGGGGTTCTTGGTGAAGACGAACTTCGTCACCTTGTCGCCGTCGCGCTCGGTCTTCATCGTGTACGGGCCGGAGCCATCGACGTCGAATCCGGCGCGCAGCTTCCGGCCGTCGTACTTGTCCTTGCTGAGGATGCCCGCGACGGGGGTGGAGAGCTTGTACGGGAAGGTCGCGTCGGGCGTCTTCAGGTGGAAGACCACCTCGCGCTCGCCCTTGGTCTCGACGGTGTCGATGTTGGACAGGAGCGCGGCGGTGCCGTTGTCGGACTTGATGGCGAGCACGCGGTCGATGGAGAACTTGACGTCCTCGGCGGTGATCGCGGTGCCGTCGGCGAAGGTGAGGCCCTCGCGCAGCTTGCAGCGGTAGCTCTCGCTCTGCTTGTCGGAGAAGCCGCAGCTCTCGGCCGCGTCGGGGACCGGCTGGCCACTGCCGCGCGGGGAGTGCATCAGCGTCTGCACGGTCTGGCGCAGGACGTTCCAGGCACCGGTGTCGTAGGCGAACGCCGGGTCGAGCGGGGCGGGGGCGTCCTCCGTCGCGACGAACTGGTCCGTGGTGCCCACGACGATCGCTCTGCTCTTGTCCCCTCCACCACAGGCGGCGAGCAGGGGGACGAGCAGTGCGGCCGTGAGCGGCAGCACCAGGGTCTTGCGGTTCATCAGGGACGTTCTCCTCATCCGGCCCCGGGTGACGGCCGGCACTGGGTACAGCGGCATCGTTCACTCCGCCGGGCCGCCCGGTCGGGGCGGGGCGATCGGGCCTGGATGGGGGTGCGATCGGTCCTGCGTGCGCGGCGACTTGGGTGGGCGCCGGGGCACGCGGAAGGTGCGGCGGAGTACTCGCGAAAGATTAGTGCGCCGCGCCGCCACCGAAGGACGAGGAGGGCCCTCGCGGTCACCGCACAGTGATCATGAATGCGATGGCATCGATAATCATGCGTCGGCATGATTCGTGCGTCATCGATCGAAACGGGACACATGGGTGCGGGGGAATCGACATGTTCCGGACACACCCTGCCCGGTAATCGTCCGTCGGTCGGCACTCTGCGTGACCAAGGTCACGCAGGGCCCTTTTCGGACATTGAACCTCAAACAAAGCTCAGATCCGGCCCGTGGGACCGGGCTCGAAGGGGCCTCAGGAGGCGACCGGGGAGGCGATCAGCGTCCGCAGGAAGGGCACGTCGACCTCCTCCAGGGAGCGCACCACGACCCGGCCCGCGGAGGGCGCGATCGGGGCGACGGAGGGCACCGCGACGACCCGGCAGCCCGCCGCCTCCGCCGCAGCCACACCGGTCGCGGTGTCCTCGATGACTGCGCACAGGGCCGGATCGGCGCCCACGCCGGCCGCTGCGGTCAGATAGGGCTCGGGGTGCGGCTTGGTGCGGCCGACCTCGTCGCCCGCCACGGTCAGCCGGAAGTGGTGGCGGCCCAGCGAGGCCAGCACCTTGTCGATGATCCTGCGGTGCGAGGCCGAGACCAGAGCGGCCGGAATGTTGTGCCGGCCCAGCTCGGCGAGCAGCCGCTCGGCGCCCGGCATCAGCGGCACGCCCCGGCCGATGCGCTGCTCGAACTTCTCGTTGAGCAGCACCGTGAGCTCGTCCAGGGTGATGTCGGCGCCGGTCGCCTCGATGAGATAGCCGGCGCTGCGGGTCATCGGGCCGCCGACGACGATCTCCTTCCAGGCGACGTCGAGCCGGTGCCCGAGGTCCGCGAAGACCTCCACTTCCGCGTCCCACCAGAAGCCCTCGGTGTCGACGAGGGTGCCGTCCATGTCGAGGAAGACCGCTTGCAGGGCGGAGCTGCCGTGGGCACGGATCAGGGACGCGGGGACCGTACTGGTCATCCGGACACCTCCATCGAGAGACGAGAAGGCCGGTCGCCCACCCCGGTACGGGGGTAGGGCGACCGGCCTCTGCACTGGACCGACAAGTGTACGTCCCGCTCACACGCGGCGCAGGGATTTACCCCCGTACCGGTTACCGAGCGTTGAAGTACTTCGCCTCGGGGTGATGGATGACGATGGCGTCCGTGGACTGCTCCGGGTGGAGCTGGAACTCCTCGGACAGGTGCACGCCGATCCGCTCCGGCTCCAGGAGCTCGGCGATCTTCGCCCGGTCCTCCAGGTCCGGGCAGGCGCCGTAGCCCAGCGAGAAGCGCGCGCCCCGGTACTTGAGGGCGAACATGTCCTCGACGTCCGCCGGGTCCTCGCCCGCGAAGCCGAGCTCGGCGCGGACCCGGGCGTGCCAGTACTCGGCCAGGGCCTCGGCCAGCTGCACGGAGAGGCCGTGCAGCTCCAGGTAGTCGCGGTAGGAGTCGGACGCGAACAGCTTGGCCGTGGCCTCGCCGATCTTCGAGCCGACGGTGACGACCTGGAGGCCGACGACGTCGGTCTCGCCGGACTCCTCCGGGCGGAAGAAGTCCGCGAGGCACAGGCGCCGGCCCCGGCGCTGGCGCGGGAAGGTGAAGCGGGTGCGCTCGTTGCCCGCGTCGTCGAGGATGATCAGGTCGTCGCCCTTGGAGACGCAGGGGAAGTAGCCGTGCACGACGGCCGCCTCCAGCAGGTTCTCCGTGTGCAGGCGCTCCAGCCAGCCGCGCAGCCGCGGGCGGCCCTCGCTCTCCACCAGCTCCTCGTACGAGGGGCCGTCACCGGCCCTGTTCTGCTTCAGGCCCCACTGGCCCTTGAAGAGCGCGCCCTCGTCGAGCCAGCTCGCGTAGTCCTTGAGCGGGATGCCCTTGACGACGCGGGTGCCCCAGAACGGCGGGGTCGGCACGGGGTTGTCGACGGAGACGTCCGAGCGGCCGCCCGGCTCCGGCTCGTCGACCTGGAGCGCGGTGGTGCCCTTGGCGACCCGGCGCTGCTTGAGCTCGGGCAGGGTGGCGCCCGGCACGCCGCGCTTGACCGCGATGAGGGCGTCCATCAGGCGCAGGCCCTCGAAGGCGTCGCGGGCGTAGCGGACCTCGCCCTGGTAGACCTCGTGCAGGTCCTGCTCGACGTACGCCCGGGTGAGGGCGGCGCCGCCGAGGATCACCGGGTACTTGGCCGCCAGCTCGCGCTGGTTCAGCTCCTCCAGGTTCTCCTTCATGATCACCGTGGACTTGACCAGGAGGCCGGACATGCCGATGACGTCGGCGCGGTGTTCTTCGGCGGCTTCCAGGATCGCGGAGACCGGCTGCTTGATGCCGATGTTGACGACGTTGTAGCCGTTGTTGGAGAGGATGATGTCGACGAGGTTCTTGCCGATGTCGTGGACGTCGCCGCGGACGGTGGCGAGCACGATCGTGCCCTTGCCGTCGGCGTCCGACTTCTCCATGTGCGGCTCCAGGTAGGCCACCGCGTTCTTCATGACCTCGGCGGACTGGAGCACGAACGGCAGCTGCATCTGGCCCGAGCCGAACAGCTCGCCGACCGTCTTCATGCCGTCCAGGAGGATGTCGTTGACGATCTCCAGGGCCGGGCGCTCGGTCAGCGCCTCGGCCAGGTCGGCGTCCAGGCCGTTCTTCTCGCCGTCGATGATCCGGCGCTTCAGGCGCTCCTCCAGCGGCAGCGCGAGCAGCTCCTCGACCTTGCCGGCCTTGAGGGACTTGGTGGTGGCCCCCTCGAAGAGCGCCATCAGCTTCTGCAGCGGGTCGTAACCCTCGGCGCGCCGGTCGTAGATCAGGTCGAGGGCGGTGGTGACCTGCTCCTCGTCGAAGCGCGCGATCGGCAGGATCTTCGACGCGTGGACGATGGCCGAGTCCAGGCCGGCCTTGACGCACTCGTCGAGGAAGACCGAGTTCAGCAGGATGCGGGCGGCCGGGTTGAGGCCGAAGGAGATGTTGGAGAGGCCGAGCGTGGTCTGGACGTCCGGGTGGCGCCGCTTGAGCTCGCGGATCGCCTCGATGGTGGCGATGCCGTCCTTGCGGGACTCCTCCTGACCGGTGCAGATGGTGAAGGTCAGGGTGTCGATGAGGATGTCGGACTCAAGGATGCCCCAGTTGCCGGTGAGGTCGTCGATGAGACGCTCGGCGATGGCGACCTTGTGCTCGACGGTACGGGCCTGGCCCTCCTCGTCGATGGTGAGGGCGATCAGCGCGGCGCCGTGCTCCTGGGCCAGCCGGGTGACCTTGGCGAAGCGGGACTCGGGCCCGTCGCCGTCCTCGTAGTTGACCGAGTTGATGACGGCGCGGCCGCCCAGCTTCTCCAGGCCGGCCCGGATGACCGGGACCTCGGTGGAGTCCAGGACGATCGGCAGCGTGGAGGCGGTGGCGAAGCGCCCGGCGAGCTCGTCCATGTCGGCGACGCCGTCGCGGCCCACGTAGTCGACGCAGAGGTCGAGCATGTGCGCGCCCTCGCGGATCTGGTCCCTGGCCATCTCGACGCAGTCGTCCCAGCGGCCTTCGAGCATGGCCTCGCGGAACTTCTTGGAGCCGTTGGCGTTGGTGCGCTCGCCGATCGCCATGTACGAGGTGTCCTGGCGGAACGGGACGGTCTGGTAGAGCGAGGCGGCGCCCGGCTCGGGGCGCGGCTCGCGGACCGGCGGGACGAGGCCGCGGACCCGCTCGACGACCTGGCGCAGGTGCTCGGGGGTGGTGCCGCAGCAGCCGCCGACCAGGCTGAGGCCGTACTCGCCGACGAAGGTCTCGTGGGCGTCGGCCAGCTCCTCGGCGGAGAGCGGGTAGTAGGCGCCGTCCTTGGTCAGGACGGGCAGACCGGCGTTGGGCATGCAGGAGAGGGCGATGCCGGAGTGCCGGGCGAGGTAGCGCAGGTGCTCGCTCATCTCGGCGGGGCCGGTGGCGCAGTTCATGCCGATCATGTCGATGCCGAGCGGCTCCAGGGCGGTCAGCGCCGCGCCGATCTCGGAGCCGAGCAGCATGGTGCCGGTGGTCTCGACGGTGACCGAGGTGATGAGCGGGACGGTGTAGCCGGCGACCGCCATGGCGCGGTGGGCGGCGATGATCGCGGCCTTGGTCTGCAGGAGGTCCTGGGTGGTCTCGACGAGCAGCGCGTCGGCGCCGCCGGCGAGGAGACCCTCGGCGTTCTGCTGGTAGGCGTCGCGGATCGTGGCGTAGTCGACGTGGCCCAGGGTGGGCAGCTTGGTGCCGGGGCCCATGGAGCCGAGCACCCAGCGCTGCTGTCCGGTCTGCGCGGTGAACTCGTCGGCCGCCTCGCGGGCGATCCGGGCACCGGCCTCGGAGAGCTCCTGGATGCGGTGGGCGATGTCGTACTCGCCGAGCGCGGAGAAGTTGCAGTTGAAGGTGTTGGTGCCGACGCAGTCGGTGCCGACCGCGAGGTAGGCGTCGTGGACCGAACGGACGATGTCCGGGCGGGAGACGTTCAGGATCTCGTTACAGCCCTCAAGCTGCTGGAAGTCCTCCAGGGAGGGGTCCTGGGCCTGGAGCATGGTGCCCATCGCGCCGTCGGAGACGACGACCCGGGAGGCGAAGGCCTCGCGGAGGGCGTCGGCCCGCTGGGCGGCGGTCGCGGCTGCGGCGGAAGGGGTCGGCGAGGCCATGGATGAAGCTCCCTGGGATGCGACGGCTGTCGGCTTTGCGCCCCCGGTGGAGAGCGCACGGGCCCAGACTAACCGCGCGGGTGCCGGGGTGGACATCGGGTTCCACTGGCTGGACTGCATCCTGTGTGCCGGGGACTCCCGGTCCGGCCCGTTCGTGCACGACACTATTCGTGTGACACAAGGTCGGCATGGACCGATAGTGTTCAGCATTGTCGAACAGCATGTGAGGAGAAGGGCCGGGCGATGGCGAAGAACATCCAGTCGCTTGAACGGGCGGCGGCGATGCTGCGACTGCTCGCGGGCGGCGAGCGCCGGCTCGGCCTGTCCGACATCGCCTCCTCGCTCGGCCTCGCCAAGGGGACGGCGCACGGCATCCTGCGCACCCTCCAGGCCGAGGGCTTCGTGGAGCAGGACCCCTCCTCCCGCTACCAGCTGGGCGCCGAGCTGCTGCGGCTCGGCAACAGCTATCTGGACGTGCACGAGCTGCGCGCGCGGGCCCTGGTCTGGACGGACGACCTGGCCCGCTCCAGCGGCGAGAGCGTCCATCTCGGCGTGCTCCACCAGTCGGGCGTGCTCATCGTCCACCATGTCTTCCGGCCCGACGACAGCCGCCAGGTCCTGGAGGTGGGGGCCATGCAGCCACTGCACTCCACGGCGCTGGGCAAGGTGCTGTCGGCGTACGACCCGGTGGCGCACAGCGAGGCGGTGGAGGTGACCCGGGAGCCGTTCACGCCCCGTACGGTCACCGATCTGGCGGGCTTCGAGTCGGTGCTCGACCTGACCAGGGCGCGCGGCTGGGCGGCGGACGTGGAGGAGACCTGGGAGGGCGTCGCCTCGGTGGCGGCGCCGATCCACGACCGGCGCAGGATGCCGGTGGGCGCGGTGGCCATCACGGGCGCCGTGGAGCGGGTGTGCGCCGAGGGCGAGCTGCGCTCCGAACTGGTCGCGGCGGTACGGGACTGCGCCCGGGCGGTCTCCCGCGACCTGGGCGCGGGCCGCTTCTGAACCGGGCCCCCAGGGCGTACGTACACCACTGAACCCGTCGGTAACGATCGCGTTATCGGCGGGTTTTTCGCACCCGCAACCCTTGACGCGCTGTTAACCCTGGCGCAAAACTTCCGTTCATCGGTCGGCATTGTCGAACAGCTACCGGCAATACACGCTAGGGTGTGACAGTGCCAAGGGCCGGCAACGCCCTCACACGAGGGTGCGGACCACCGGAGGGACCCGGGGTTCGCCTTCCCCTGGACGAAGGACAAAGGAGTCGCGGGTGTCCAGCTCCGACATCTTCATCGGCGAGACCATCGGTACCGCCGTACTCATTCTGCTCGGCGGCGGTGTCTGCGCCGCCGTCACGCTCAAGAGCTCCAAGGCCCGTGGCGCGGGCTGGCTCGCGATCACCTTCGGGTGGGGCTTCGCCGTCATGACGGCCGTGTACATGACCGCTTCCCTCTCCGGGGCCCATCTGAACCCCGCGGTGACGATCGGTATCGCGATCAAGGACGGCGACTGGAGCAACGTGCCGGTCTACGTCGCCGGCCAGCTCCTGGGCGCGATGATCGGTGCGGCGCTGGTCTGGGTGGCGTACTACGGCCAGTTCCGGGCCCACCTCACGGACCCCGAGCTCATCTCCACGCCGCACGAGGAGGGGATGGTCGACCAGAAGGCCGCCCCGGACGCCGGCCCGGTGCTCGGCATCTTCTCGACCGGCCCCGAGATCCGGAACACCTGGCAGAACCTGGCCACCGAGATCATCGGCACCGTCGTGCTGGTCCTCGCCGTGCTCACCCAGGGCCTCAACGACAGCGGCAAGGGCCTCGGCGTCATCGGCGCCCTGATCACCGCCTTCGTCGTCGTCTCCATCGGCCTCTCGCTCGGCGGCCCGACGGGCTACGCGATCAACCCCGCCCGTGACCTCGGCCCGCGCATCGTGCACGCGCTGCTCCCGCTCCCGAACAAGGGCGGCTCCGACTGGAGCTACGCCTGGATCCCCGTCGCGGGACCGCTGATCGGCGGAGCCATCGCGGCGGGTATCTACAACATCGCGTTCGCCTGAGCCGTCCTTCTTCCAGACCTCCCTTGGAGTACACCGTGACCGACGCACACACCCCCGGCACCTCCTCCCACGGGCACGGCCCGTTCATCGCCGCGATCGACCAGGGCACCACGTCCTCGCGCTGCATCGTCTTCGACAAGGACGGCCGGATCGTCTCCGTCGACCAGAAGGAGCACGAGCAGATCTTCCCGAAGCCGGGCTGGGTCGAGCACGACGCCACCGAGATCTGGGCCAACGTCCAGGAGGTCGTCGCCGGGGCCATCGCCAAGGCCGGGATCACCGCCGCGGACGTCAAGGCCGTCGGCATCACCAACCAGCGCGAGACCACCGTCCTGTGGGACAAGAACACCGGCGAGCCGGTCCACAACGCGCTGGTCTGGCAGGACACCCGCACCGACGCCCTGTGCAAGGAGCTCGGCCGCAACGTCGGCCAGGACCGCTTCCGCCGCGAGACCGGCCTGCCGCTGGCCAGCTACTTCGCCGGACCGAAGGTCCGCTGGCTGCTCGACAACGTCGAGGGCCTGCGCGAGCGCGCCGAGGCCGGCGACATCCTCTTCGGCACCATGGACTCCTGGGTCATCTGGAACCTCACCGGCGGCGCCCAGGGCGGTGTGCACGTCACCGACGTCACCAACGCCTCGCGCACCATGCTGATGAACCTGCACACCCTGGCCTGGGACGCGAAGATCGCCGAGTCCATGGACGTCCCGCTCAACGTCCTCCCGGAGATCAGGTCCTCCGCCGAGGTCTACGGCCACGTCAAGGACGGCATCCTCGCGGGCGTCCCGGTCGCCTCCGCGCTCGGCGACCAGCAGGCCGCCCTGTTCGGCCAGACCTGTTTCGCCGAGGGCGAGGCCAAGTCCACGTACGGCACCGGAACGTTCATGCTCATGAACACCGGCGACAAGATCATCAACTCCTACAGCGGCCTGCTGACCACGGTCGGCTACCAGATCGGCGACCAGAAGCCGGTCTACGCCCTGGAGGGCTCGATCGCCGTCACCGGCTCCCTGGTGCAGTGGATGCGCGACCAGATGGGCCTCATCAAGTCCGCCGCCGAGATCGAGACGCTGGCCTCCTCCGTCGAGGACAACGGCGGCGCCTACTTCGTCCCGGCCTTCTCCGGTCTCTTCGCCCCGTACTGGCGCTCCGACGCCCGCGGTGTGATCGCCGGCCTCACCCGGTACGTCACCAAGGCGCACATCGCCCGTGCCGTCCTGGAGGCCACCGCCTGGCAGACCCGCGAGATCACCGACGCCATGACCAAGGACTCCGGCGTCGAGCTGGCCGCCCTCAAGGTCGACGGCGGCATGACCTCCAACAACCTGCTGATGCAGACCCTCTCCGACTTCCTGGACGCCCCCGTCGTGCGCCCGATGGTCGCCGAGACCACCTGCCTCGGCGCCGCCTACGCCGCCGGTCTCGCCGTCGGCTTCTGGCCCGACACCGACGCGCTGCGCGCCAACTGGCGCCGGGCCGCCGAGTGGACCCCTCGCATGGACGCCGACAAGCGTGACAGCGAGTACAAGAACTGGCTCAAGGCCGTCGAGCGCTCCATGGGCTGGCTCGAAGCAGAAGAGAACTGACGAGGAGTAATTCGCGATGACCACCCTGCAGAGCCTCCCCTCCCTGGGGATGCACCCGGCCGCCGGTTCCCTTCCGACCCGCGCCGAGACCAGAGAGCAGCTGTCCAAGGCGACGTACGACCTTCTGGTGATCGGCGGCGGCATCCTGGGCATCTCCACCGCCTGGCACGCCGCGCAGTCCGGGCTGCGGGTGGCCCTGGTGGACGCCGGCGACTTCGCCGGCGCCACCTCCTCCGCCTCCTCCAAGCTGCTCCACGGCGGTCTGCGCTACCTGCAGACCGGCGCGGTGAAGCTGGTCGCGGAGAACCACTTCGAGCGGCGCGCGGTCTCCCGCCAGGTGGCCCCCCACCTGTCCAACCCGCTCACGTTCTACCTGCCCGTCTACAAGGGCGGCCCGCACGGCGCGGCCAAGCTGGGCGCCGGCGTCTTCGCCTACAGCGCCCTGTCCGCCTTCGGCGACGGCGTCGGGCACCTGCTGAGCCCCGCCAAGGCCGCCCAGGACGTGCCGGAGCTGCGCACCGACAACCTCAAGGCCGTCGCCGTCTACGGCGACGACCAGATGAACGACTCCCGCATGGCCCTGATGACGGTCCGCGCCGCGGTCGAGGCCGGCGCGGTCGTCCTCAACCACGCCGAGGTCACCGGACTGCGCTTCACGAAGGGCCGGGTCACCGGCGCCGAGCTGAAGGACCGGCTCGACGGCGAGGAGTTCGGCGTCAGCGCCCGCCTGGTGCTGAACGCCACCGGCCCGTGGGTGGACCACCTGCGCAAGCTGGAGGACCCCAACGCGGCCCCCTCCATCCGCCTCTCCAAGGGCGCGCACCTCGTCCTCAAGCGCACCTCCCCGTGGAAGGCGGCGCTCGCCACCCCTATCGACAAGTACCGCATCACCTTCGCCCTCCCCTGGGAGGACATGCTCCTGCTCGGCACGACCGACGAGGAGTACGAGGGCGACCCGGGCGAGGTCGCGGTCAACGAGAAGGACACCGCCCAGATCCTGGACGAGGCCGCCTTCTCCATCCGCGACCAGCAGCTCGACCGCTCGCTGATCACCTACGCCTTCGCGGGTCTGCGGGTGCTGCCGGGCGGTCCCGGCGACACCTCCAAGGCCAAGCGCGAGACGGTCGTCACCGAGGGCCGCGGCGGCATGCTGTCGGTGGCCGGCGGCAAGTGGACCACCTTCCGCCACATCGGCCGCACCATCATGAAGAAGCTGGAGGAGCTCCCCGGCCACCCGCTGGGCGACTCCTACGAGCCGGTGTCCTCGCTGCCGAAGCGGCTCCCGCTGCCCGGCATAGCCAACCCGAACGCGGTCGCCCACCGGCTGCTCGTGGACGGCCCGGCGCCCGGCCCCCGCATGTCCGCCGACACCGCCAAGCACCTGGCGACGCACTACGGCTCGCTCGCCTTCGACATCGCCCGCATGGCGAACGAGAACCCCGAGCTCGCCGAGCGCGTCCACCCGGACGCCCCGGAGATCTGGGCCCAGGTCGCCTACGCCCGAGACCACGAGTGGGCCGAGACCGCGGACGACGTGCTGCGCCGCCGCACCACGCTGACCATCCGCGGTCTGGCCACGGACGAGATCCGCGGCAAGGTCGAGGACATGCTGCGCAAGTAGAGGTCCAGGTAAGGGGCGGTCTCCCAGGAGACCGCCCCTTACGCATACCCGCCACCCGCCATACCGTCGCCATACCACCGCAACACTGGGCGCGCAGAGTTGAACCATGAAGTTTCAGGTGCTCTCCCTCATCGGGCATGCCCCGCACCCCCTCACCGGTGAACTCGACTCCCCCGCGGACCGGTTGGAGCAGGTCCTGACCGTCGGCGAGGCCGCCGAGCGGCTCGGCTTCGACGCGTACTCCATCGGCGAACGGCACACCGGCCCCTTCCTTTCCTCCAGCCCCTCCGTGCTGCTCGGCGCGCTGGCGGCCCGCACCTCCCGCATCCGGCTCCTGACCGGCGTGACCGTCGTCGCGATCCTCGACCCGGTCCGGGTCGCCGAGGACTACGCCACGCTCGACCTGCTCTCCCGGGGCCGGATCGAGCTCGTCGTCGGCAAGGGCGCGGAGGCCGGCCACTTCGACCTCTTCGGCCTCGACGAGGAGCGCCAGTGGGACCTCCAGCGGGAGCGGTACGAGCTGCTGCGCCGGCTGTGGACGGAGGAGGGCGTGGACTGGGAGGGCGAGTTCCGTCCCCCGCTGAAGAACGTGACCACCGTCCCCCGCCCGTACGCCGGGGCGCCGCGCATCTGGCACGGCTCGGCCACCAGTCTCAACTCCCCCGAGCTCGCGGCAAGGCACGGCGACCCGCTGTTCACCGCCAACGCCATCCAGCCGCGCGAGGCGTACGCGAAGCTGATCGCCCACTACCGCGAGCGCTTCGAGGAGTACGGGCACGACCCGAGGAACGCGCGCGTGGCGGCGGGCTCGGGCGGGCTGCTCATCGCCGACAGCCACGAGCAGGCGGTCTCCCGCTACAAGGAGCTGTACGAGGCGCGGACGCGGCAGAACTTCCGGCCGCACCTGGAGGGGAAGACCGGCTACAACACCCCCTTCCGCACCATCGAGGACGCCATCGCGGGCGGGCCGCAGCTGATCGGCTCCCCGCAGCAGATCATCGACAAGCTGCTCGGCTATCACGAGGTGTACCGGCACGACCTGCAGTCGGTCACGGTCGACGCTTTCGGGCAGTCCACGGGCGAGCAGATCGAGACCCTGGAGCGGTTCGCGGAGGAGATCGCCCCGGTGCTGCGGAGGGAGGCTCCGACCACACTCTGGGAGGAGTGAGCCGGCACGCGTGCCGACGGGAGTTCCTGGGTAGTCGATCAAGGCCGGGACGGCTTTCGGGCGGATCCGAGGGCTGCGGGCGGGCCGCCGGAAAGCCGTAAGGTTGGTCCGTACGACAGGAACTTCGACGAAGGAGGCGCTGGGTGATCGAGCTCGAGGGGGTTCCCGAGCTGATCGACCCGGTCATGGTGGCCGCGTTCGAGGGGTGGAACGACGCCGGTGACGCCGCCTCCGCTGCGGTCGCCCATCTGGACCGGGAGTGGAAGGGCGAGGTGTTCGCGGCGCTGGACGCCGAGGACTACTACGACTTCCAGGTCAACCGGCCCACGGTGTGGCTGGACGGCGGCGTCCGGAAGATCACCTGGCCCACGACCCGGCTCTCCGTGGTGCGGATCGGCGGCGACAAGCCCCGGGACCTGGTCCTGGTGCGCGGGATCGAGCCGTCGATGCGCTGGCGTTCGTTCTGCAACGAGCTCCTGGGCTTCGCCCATGAGCTGGGCGTGGAGATGGTGGTGATCCTGGGCGCGCTGCTCGGCGACACCCCGCACACACGTCCGGTTCCGGTCAGCGGGGTGACCTCCGACCCCGATCTGGCGCGGACGATGGACCTGGAGGAGACGCGGTACGAGGGCCCGACGGGCATCGTGGGCATCCTCCAGGAGGCGTGCACGCACGCCGGGGTGCCGGCGGTGAGCCTGTGGGCCGCGGTGCCGCACTATGTGTCGCAGCCGCCGAACCCGAAGGCGACGCTGGCCCTCCTGAACCGCCTGGAGGACCTGATCGACCTGCGCATCCCGCTGGGCGAGCTGCCCGAGGACGCGCGCGCCTGGCAGGTGGGCGTGGACCAGCTGGCCGCCGAGGACAGCGAGGTCGCCGAGTATGTGCAGACCCTGGAGGAGGCGCGGGACACGGCCGAGCTGCCGGAGGCCTCCGGCGAGGCCATCGCCCGCGAGTTCGAGCGCTATCTGCGGCGCCGCGAGCCGGGCACGGGACCGGGCCAGGGCCCGGGACTCGCGACGGAGGGCGGCGACACCTCGTACCTGAGGGACGTCGCGGGCGACCGCACCCGGCCGCCGAAGCCACAGCAGCCGGGACCCGAGGCGGTGCCGGGCGCGGAGCCCGAGCCGCCGACGGCCGAGGGCGACGAGGGCCCTGAGGAATCCGGGGACACCGGAGACTCCGAGGACTGAGCGATAGCGGTACTACGGGAGGGACGGCGCGGCCGCCCCTCCCGTAGGTGTCTCTAGACCTGGTCGATGGCGACCACGTCGTACTCCGTGGTCGGCGTCGGGTCCACGTCGAAGCGTGCGTTGGGCAGATAGATACGGTCGCCCCAGGCCGCCGCGGTGGTCGGGATGCGGAAGCGGGGATCGGTGATCCGGGCGACGGGCACGCCTCGGGTGCCGCCCGCGTTCAGCCGGACCACGTTCACCTCGTTGCTCGCCTGCTGGACGACGTACAGGTGCCGTCCGAGCAGGAGGAGCCCGTCGCCGTTGGGGATCTTCAGTCCGCCGAGGTCGACGGCGCTCGCGAGGCCGCTCGCGGGCTCGACCCGCATCAGGGTGCCGCCGTCGGCGATCGTGTTCACGACGAGGAGCGCGCGTCCGTCGGGAGTGCGCGCGATGCCGTTGGCGGTGAAGCCCGGGCCCTGGACCCAGTCGCCGCCGAGCGGCACGGCCACCGGGGAGCCGACGGGGTCGCCGGAGCGGTCGCGGGCGAGCCGGTAGAGCTGCGGCTGGAAGGAGTCGGTGAACCAGGCGGCGCCCGGGGTGAGGACGACGTCGTTGACCATCGCGTATCCGGCACCGGGTCCGCCGTAGGAGCGCAGCAGGGCGCCCGAGCGGGCGTCCACGACCCGGATGGCGCCGCCGCCGGCGAGGAAGAGGCGCCGTTCGGCGTGGTCGATCTTGAGTCCGACGGTCGGGTTGCCGGCGCCGGGCCCGGTCGAAAGGAGTCGGCCGCGACCGGTGGCGAGGCTCACCCGGTAGACGTCGCCGTTGGCGAGGGAGCCGAAGTACGCGATGGGGCTGTGTCCGATCGCGATGCCCTCGGGCTGGAAGCCCGCGGGCAGCGGAAGGGTGGTGGGCCATCGTCCCGGGGATCCCGCCGCGTGCGCGGTCCCCCCTAACGGGCCGAGGAGAGCCGCCGCGCCGGTGGCGGCGGCGGCTCCCAGGAGGCTTCTGCGTGCGAACGGGCGTTGCTCGAAGGAACGTTGCATGGAGCCAGGCATGGAGCGTCCTTTCATACGGGCGTTCGACGGACGCTCCCACCCCATCACACCGTGCCCGTCAGGCGCAGTCGAACCGCGCACCCGCCCAGTCGCCGTGGTCCCCGCTCTTGGACCCGTTGGTGTCGGTGATCTTCAGGTGCACATGGCGCGCACCGGTCAGGTCGACGGCCACGGGCACGGTCGGGGAGGCTCCGGTCACCTTGGGCGAGGTCCACAGCACCTTGCCGTCGGCCTCGACGGAGAAGGCGACCTCCCCGTACCCGTTGATCTCGTCGTCGATGCCGACGTCGGCGGTGAGCGCGGTGCAGCGCCCGCCGAGGTAGACCTCGATGTCGGAGTCGGCGTGGGCCCCGATGCCCTTCTCGTAGGTCGTGCCCGCGAGGGTGAGGGCGCGGCCGTCGGCGGCGCCGGACTCGCCGTTGGAGCGGTCGCGCTCCGGCGGGCCCCAGCCGTTGGACGACTTCAGCCAGACCAGGTCGCTGGCCCAGGCGGGCGCGGTCGGCGGCGGGGGCATCACCCCGACGGCGAAGCGCTGGAGCGCGGTGCGGTCCACTCCGGCGGCCCGGTGCCGGACCGTGGCGGTGAGCGTGGCCTCGCCCGGTACGGCGTCCTTCGCGGGGGTCACCGCGAGCTCGACGCGCCGGGTGGTGCCGGCCGGGACGCGGGCGATCGGCGCGGCCGGGGCGACCTGCCAGCCGGCCGGGACGTCGAGGCCGACGGTCACCCCGGTGGCGTCCCTGGTCCCGGCGGTGACGTCGACGGCGACGGTGCCGGGCACTCCCGCGCCGAGCTCCTGCGCGGCCGGGGCGGCGAGGGTCGCGGCGGCGCCGGGGACGGCTCCGCCGACGGCGCTGGTGCCGCTCAGGACGAGGGTGAAGCCGCGGTCGGTGCGCTGGGCGGCGGTCTTGATCCGCACCACGCCGCCGCGGTCGTCCCGGTCGTACCACCAGCCCTGGTCGGCGGCCTCGAAGGCGGCCTTCGACGCGAGCCCCTTCAGCGGGCGCCCGCCGAGGGTGACGCCGCCGGGCGCGTCGCCGGTGTGGACGGTGAAGGCGTACGGGCGGGCGGTGGCCTTGCCCGTGTAGGAGCCGTCGCTGGGTCCGACGCGCACGGTCACGTCGCCGGCGCCGCGCAGGGGCGCCCGGACGTCGGCGCGCTGGGTGGCGTACCGCCCGTCGCGGTGCTCGCGGGTCACGCCGTCGTCCTCGTACAGCGTGAAGGACGAGTCGCCCTGCGGGTAGACGTCCCAGGCGAGCGGGGAGCCGGGGGTGCGCTGGGTGTACGAGCGGATGCCGCCCGGCCACATCGGGACGGTCGCCCCGGCGCGGACGAACAGCGGCAGGGTGTCGAGCGGGGCGCTGTAGTCGTCGAGGGTCAGCGGGCCCTCGTAGACGCGCCCGTTCCAGTAGTCGATCCAGGTGCCCTTGGGGAGGTAGATGCCGTCGCGCTCGACGGCGTCCTTGTAGACGGGGGCCACGAGGAAGTCCCGGCCGCTGAGGAACTCGTACTTCGCGGCGTCCGAGGCGGCCACCGGGTCGTCGGGGTACTCCAGGGCGAGCGGCCGGGCGAGGCCGACGCCGGTCCGGGTGGCCTGGTGGGCGTGCGAGTAGATGTAGGGCAGCAGGGCCTCGTGCAGCTTGAGGGAGGCCCGGTTGATCGAGGTGTACGGCTCGCCATAGCGGAAGGGCTGCTTGTCCTGCGCGGCCCAGCCGTCCATGGTCATGGTGACCGGCAGGAACATCTTCCACTGGAGGTCACGGGTGTACGTCTTGGGGCTGCCGCCGAAGATGCCGTCGACGTCGCCGGTGGTGTAGGCGAGGCCGGACATGGAGGCGCCGGCGTAGGTGGGGATCTGCCAGCGGATGTACTCCCAGCTGCCGGACTGGTCGCCGGACCACTGGACGCCGCAGCGCTGGGCGCCGGACCAGCTCTCGGGGGCCCAGGTGAAGCCGCGGGCGTCGCTGTTGGCCTCGATGCCGGCGTAGGCGCCCTTGCAGCCGTCGAGGGCGAACTTGTAGCCGTCGCCGACCCAGGCGACGTCCAGCTTGGCGACCCGCTGGCCGGCCTTCACCTGCTCGCCCAGCTTGTCGATGCCGTCCTCGGTCCACAGGCCGAGTTGCATGCCGCGGTCCCGGAGGCCCTGGGAGGCCTCGGCGAGGTTCTCGTAGCCGCAGC
The DNA here is from genome assembly GCF_040303965.1 of Streptomyces sp. NPDC094032. Taxonomy (NCBI): domain Bacteria; kingdom Bacillati; phylum Actinomycetota; class Actinomycetes; order Kitasatosporales; family Streptomycetaceae; genus Streptomyces; species Streptomyces sp. NPDC094032. Next base: position 150,489 of record NZ_JBEOUE010000008.1, read on the forward strand.
CGTAGCCGTCGTTGACGAGCATCCAGCCGTTGGGCATGTCGTTCTCGACGTAGCCGTCGGCGACCTTCAGGGCGTCGAGGGTGCGCCGTTCGCCGCGGTTGGCGTTGTGGAGGTAGCAGTCGGCGTCGCCGATCTCCAGACCGTAGACCGGCGGCATGAACGGTTTTCCGGTGAGCCGGGTGTACTGGCCGATGACGTCCTTGAGGGCGCCGGGGCCGCTGCCCGCGAAGTAGTAGGCGTCGAAGCGCTGTTCGCGGGCGGTGGTGGTGACGGGCTCGCCGAAGACATAGGTGTTGGGGGCGTAGGTGTTGCGGTAGACGCCGTATCCGGCGGAGGAGAGGTAGAACGGGACGGAGTTGGGGTGGCCGCCGTCGTTCCAGTTGTAGTCCACGCCGACCTCGACGGTCTTGCCGCGGTGGGAGGTGTTGCCGCGCCCGTTCTGCATGCCGGCGCCGTAGAACTGCTCGTCGGCGCCGCGGGCCAGGCTCTGGGTGGTGCGGTCCTGGTTCCAGGTGAGGCCCTGGGTCTCGCTCCACAGCGGGGTGCCGTCGGCGCGGACGGCGGCGAAGCGCAGGGGCGACTTGTAGGCGCGCAGGGTCACCCGGGCGGTGCTGAGTTCGTAGCGGTCCCCGAGGTCGGACCAGCGGGTGGCGGGCGGCGGGCCCTGCGGCAGGACGATGTCCTGGCCGGTGGGGTCGGTGAACTTGCCGTCGGGTGCCAGCTCGATGCGGAAGGTCTCGTCGGTGACGAAGCTGATCCGGGCCTCGGCGTGGCCGGCGGTCAGCTGGTAGACGGATCCGTCGGCGGAGAATCCGGTGAGATCACCGACGGTGGTGGTGTTCTCGGTGGGGCCGGTGCTGCTCGTGGGCACGGCCGCCGCGCTCCCGCCGGGTCCGGCGAAGACGGCGAGCAGGCCGAGCAGTGCACCGGCGACTGCAGCTCTCATGCGCATTGATGATTGCATGGGGCCTGTTTAGCGCAGATTCGAGCACCGCGACAGGGCAAAACGGAACCGCCCCCGGACTTGTCGTGAAGTCCAAGGGCGGTCGCGTGAAAAGGAGTTGTGCCGGGCAGCTCGCTACAGGGCGACACCCAGGAGGGCGTCGACGGCGCGGGAGGCGAGCCCGGGAGCGGACTCGTCGCTGCCGCCCTCGGCCTCCTGGAGCGCGGCCCAGTGGTCGACCGCGGCGAGCGCGGTCGGGGTGTCCAGGTCGTCGGAGAGCGCGTCGCGCAGCTCCTCGACGAGGGCGTCGGCGGACGGACCGTCGGGGCGCGAGACGGCGGCGCGCCAGCGGCCGAGGCGGTCGACGGCGTCCTGGAGGACCTGGTCGGTCCACTCCCAGTCGGCGCGGTAGTGGTGCGAGAGCAGCGCGAGCCGGATGGCGGCCGGGTCGACGCCGTCCTTGCGCAGCGCGGAGACGAAGACCAGGTTGCCCTTGGACTTGGACATCTTCTCGCCGTGCAGGCCGACCATGCCGGCGTGGACGTACGCCTTGGCCATGGGGAACTCGCCCGTGAGGGACTGGGCGTGGGAGGCGCCCATCTCGTGGTGCGGGAAGATCAGGTCGGAGCCGCCGCCCTGCACGTCGAAGCCCATGCCGAGGTGGTCCAGGGCGATGGCGACGCACTCGATGTGCCAGCCCGGGCGCCCGGCGCCGAGGCTGCCGCCGTCCCAGCTCGGCTCGCCCTCACGGGCGGCCATCCACAGCATCGGGTCGAGCGGGTTCTTCTTGCCCGGGCGGTCCGGGTCGCCGCCGCGCTCGGCGGAGAGGTGGCGCATCAGCTCGGTGTCGTAGTTCGACACCTGGCCGAAGTGCGGGTCGGCGTCGACCGAGAAGTAGATGTCGCCTTCGAGCTCGTAGGCGGCGCCGGAGTCCCGCAGGCGCTCGACGAGCGGGACGATGCCGGGTATCGCCTCGACGGCGCCGATGTAGTCCCGCGGGGGCAGCATGCGCAGCGCGGTCATGTCCTCGCGGAACAGCGCGGTCTCGCGCTCGGCGAGGCCGACCCAGTCGATGCCGTCGCGGATGGCCCGCTCCAGGAGCGGGTCGTCCACGTCGGTCACGTTCTGGACGTAGTGAACCTGCCGCTTGGTGTCGAGCCACACGCGCTGAACGAGGTCGAACGCGTTGTAGGTCGCCGCGTGACCCATATGGGTCGCGTCGTACGGCGTGATGCCGCAGACGTAGATACGGGCGACGGGGCCGGGGGCGAGGGTGACTCGTCCGCCGGTCGCGGTGTCGTGAATCCGGAGGTCGCGGCCCTTGCCGGGCAGGGCGGGGACCTCAGAAGCGGGCCAGGCATGCATGTCCTGAGCGTAACCGGACAGGTGTTCCGGATACGAACCGCATCCGGGATCTTGACCGATTAGGCGGTCTTGCGAGGCGGGCGCGTTCATGCATACCCCCCGGGGGTCTTATCCCGCCGGGCCCCTTGGCCGAAAAGCATCGACCGCCGTGTCAGGGCCGCACGGTCCTCACACCGGCGGCCAGGGGATCGCCGGCCACTGCCCGGACGGTACGGGGTGCCGCCCCGTCCTGCGCAGCACGGCCACCCGCTCCCGCAGGGCGTCCACCTCGGCCCCGGTGAGCAGCCCGCCGAGCCGTTCGGCCAGTGGAGTGCCGGGCGCGAGCCGCCCGTCGAGCCGGTCGAGGACGGCGGCGGCCTCCTCGGTCAGCTCCTCGCCCGCCCAGCCCCACAGCAGGGTGCGCAGCTTGTCGTCCACATGGAAGGAGACGCCGTGGTCGATCCCATAGAGCCGCCCGTCCGGGGCGGGCAGCAGATGCCCGCCCTTGCGGTCCCCGTTGTTGATGACGGCGTCCAGGACGGCCATGCGGCGCAGCTGCGGGGTGTCGGCGTGGACGAGCAGCGCGGTCCTGTCCTCGGCCACCTGGGCGGGACCGACGGCCTTCCAGCCTTCGCCCGCCTCCTCGCCGTCCACGAGCGCGAGCAGCTCGGCCGAGGGGTCGGCGTCGACCCAGAGCTGGACCATGCCCTCGCCGTACGGCCCCTCGCGTAGCACGGTCGGCGGCACCAGGCCCCAGCCGGTGGCCTCGGAGAGCTCGTAGGCGGCGACCTCGCGGCGGGCCAGGTTGCCGTCGGGGAAGTCCCAGAGCGGGCGCTCCCCCATGACCGGCTTGTAGACGCAGGCCGCCTCCTCGCCCTCGTACGCGACGGAGCAGAAGAGCACGGCGTTGGAGGCCTCGCGGACCTGGCCGCGGACGGTCAGCTCCCCCCGGCCGAGCAGGTCCACGAGCTCGGGGGTCCGGTCACCGCTCATGCGCCGCGCCGGTATCCGTTCTGGCGCGGGCAGACATGCCCTTCGGGGTCGAGCGGCAGGCTGCACAGGGGGCACGGCGGGCGCCCGGCGTTGACGACGTCCAGGGCGCGCTTGGCGAAGGCCCTGGCCTGGGCGCCGGAGAGCCGGACGCGCAGCATCGGCGGGCCGTTCTCCTCGTCCTGGAGCAGCCGCTCCTCGGCCGCGGCGAGGTCCTCCTCGGAGTCCGCGTCGAGTTCGACGAGGGCCTGCGCCTCGACGATCATCCGCTGCTCCTCGCCGTCCCAGGCGAGCGCCATGGTGCCGACCCGGAACTCCTCCTCGACGGGGGTGTCCAGCGGCGCGGTGTCGGCGATCTCCGCCGGGGCGACCGCGGGGACGGGGGCGTTGCCCCCGGTGCGCCGGACGACCTCGTCGAGGAGTTCGTCGATCCGCTCGGCGAGGGCGGCCACCTGGGTCTTCTCCAGGGCGACGCTGGTGACCCGGCCGGCCGCGGACGCCTGGAGGAAGAACGTACGGCGGCCAGGCAGCCCGACCGTGCCGGCCACGAAACGCTCCGGTGGGTCGTAGAGGAACACCTGACGGGACACGTTCCTGACTCCCTTGAAGTCTCGACTGTGCTGCTGTCGTGGGCTGCTGCGGTGCCGCGCGGTGGTGCTACGGCGGCGCGTCCACACTACTGCGCGGAAGGATCACGGTGCGCCCGCACCGCCCCCCACCTCCGCCGCCCCGCTGTCGCCGGGCGTCTCGCGCGGGGCGAGCGCGGCGAGGTCGCCGGTGTCGCCGAGCCGGACGAGGAAGGGACGCAGCCGGGTGTAGCGGATGACCGTCAGGGAGCAGGGGTCGACATGGATCCGCTGGAAGAGGTCGAGGTGGAGGCCGAGGGCGTCGGCCACGATCGACTTGATGATGTCGCCGTGCGAGCACATCGCGTAGACGGCGTCCTCGCCGTGCTCGGCGTCGATCCGGGCGTTCCAGTCGCGTACGGCGTCCACCGCGCGGGCCTGCATGGCGCGCATGGACTCGCCACCGGGGAAAGCGGCGGCCGAGGCGTGCGCCTGGACGACCTCCATCAGCGGCTCGTCGGCGAGTTCGGCCAGTTTGCGGCCCGACCAGTCGCCGTAGTCGCACTCGCTGATCCGCTCCTCGGTGTGCAGCGCGAGTCCCGGGCGGGCGTCGAGGAGCGGCCGTACGGTCTGGTGGCAGCGCTCCAGCGGGCTGGAGACGACGGCGGCGAGCGGCACGCCCGTGAGGCGCCCGGGCAGCGCGGCGGCCTGCTGCGCGCCGCGTTCGTCGAGCGCGATCCCGGGCATCCGCCCGGCGAGCACCCCGGAGGTGTTGGCGGTGGAACGTCCGTGCCGGACGAGGATCAGCGTGGCCATGTCGGCCAGCGTACGGGGCGCGGGCCGGCGCACGGGTGCGCGAAGTCGGACCTCGGGGGAGAATACGGCCCGTGATCGTGGATTCAGCCATCTACCGGGGCGGGCGCAGGACGGACGGCCCCGCCGACCTCTCCGACGCTCTGGCCGAGGCGCGGGCGACCGGGGACGCCTTCCTGTGGGTGGGTCTGTACGAGCCGACGGAGGCGGAGTTCGACCATGTCTCCCGGGAGTTCGCCCTGCACCCGCTGGCCGTCGAGGACGCCCTGAAGGCGCATCAGCGGCCCAAGCTGGAGATCTACGACGACTCGCTGTTCGTCGTGCTCAAGCCGGTGGTGTACGACGCGGCGAGCGACCGGGTCAGCGCGGACGAGCTGATGGTCTTCATCGGCGACTCCTTCGTGGTGACCGTGCGGCACGGCGAGGGCGCCCCGCTGAAGGCGGTCCGCGACCGTCTGGAGGCCGAGCCGGAGGTGCTCGGGCACGGGCCGACCGCGGTGCTGTACGCGATCGGCGACGCGGTGGTGGACCACTACCTCGACGTCGCCGGGGAGCTCCAGATCGACCTGGAGGAGCTGGAGACCTCCGTCTTCGACTCGGCGAGCGCCCCGTCCACGGGGACGGCGGAGCGCATCTACACCGCCAAGCGGCAGGTGCTGGAGTTCCGCCGGGCCTCGGGACCGCTGGTCGGCCCGATGGCCAAGCTCACGACGGGCCTGGTGCCCTTCGTGCACGACGAGGCGGTGCCGTTCTTCCGGGACGTCAACGACCATCTGCTGCGCGCCAACGAGCAGGTGGAGGGGCTCGACCGGCTGCTCTCGGACATGCTGTCGGCGCATCTGGCGCAGATGGGCGTGCGGCAGAACGACGACATGCGGAAGATCTCCGCGTGGGCGGCGATGGCCGCGGTGCCCACGATGGTCGCGGGCATCTACGGGATGAACTTCGACCACATGCCGGAGCTGCACTGGGTGGCGTCGTATCCGACGGTGCTGCTGCTGATGGCCGGGATCGTGGTGGGGTTGTACGCCCTGTTCAAGCGGCGCGGCTGGATGTGAGTCGCCGAAGCCGGGGTTTGGAATCTCTCCGGCTCAGAAGGCGGGGACCGGGGTGGCGGGTCCGCCGAGGGCGTCGCGGCGCTCCGGCATCCTGAGGTCGACCATCCCGTGCCAGCCGACGGCGCGCTCGTACGCGTAGACGCCGTGGATGCCGGCGGCGAGCGTGGCGGCCTTGGCCTTCGGCCAGCGCAGGATGCGGCCCATGTGGCGCATCACGGCGAGGCTGACGTCCCGGTAGACCTGGATCTCGGCGAGCGCGGACTCCCGCAGGATGCTCTGGATGAGCCTGCCGTGGCCCTCGTAGTTGAGGCGGAGCAGCTCCTCGTGGCAGTAGGCGAGGTGGTTGTCCTCGTCGTTGCAGATCATCCTGAGCGCCCTGCCGAGGTCGGGGTGGTCCCCGAAGTACCGGACGAGCAGCTGCATCTGGGCGGCGGCGCGCTCCTCGGTGACCCGGCTGTGCGCGAGGTACACGACGACGTCCCGCTCCGTGAGGGGTTCGTCGCGGAGCAGCTTGTCGTGGGCCAGACCGATGCCGCGCTGTTCGAGCAGCATCGTGTAGTCGGTGTCGGGCGGTACGGGGACGGGGGCGAGGCCACGCTTCCTCATCAACGCGTTGAAGATGCGGCCGTGCTTGTCCTCGTCGGCGCCGTGCCGGACGATCTTGGGGGCCAGGTCCCGCATCCCGGGGGCGACGAGGGCCGCGATCCGCGCGTTCTCCCAGCCTCCCTGGGCCTCGCCGCTGGCGGCGATGGAGCAGAAGAGCTGGAAGGACTCGTCGTCGTCGATGATTTCCTGGAACAGGCTCTTGGCCGTGAGCATGGCTGCCACCTCCCGTGGAGTACGAGTCAAGTGGGCCACGCGGGGTCGGGCAACAGGAGGCCGTGCACGTTGGGCCGAAAGACGGACGCGTCAGGTGCCGTCGGGCGCGTAACCCCCGGCCCGCCCACGCGTTGTGCTCCATGACGGCCGTGGCGGGGAAGACCCCCCGAGCCCCCACCACGGCCGCGGACCTCCTCGCGTGGGCCTACGCGAGCTCCGCCCGCTCCAGCGCCTCCACGCCCGCCCGCAGCGCCGCAAGCCGCTCGTCCAGGGTGAAGCCGGCCGGGGCGAGGGTCAGGGTGGTGACCCCGGCGGCGGCGTAGGCCTTCATCCGGTCGGCGATCCGGTCGACGGAGCCGAGCAGGGTCGTCTGGTCGATCAGCTGACGCGGTACGGCCGCGGCGGCGCCCGCCTTGTCGCCGGCCAGGTACTTGTCCTGGATCTCGGCGGCGGCCTTCTCGTAGCCCATGCGCTGGGCGAGCTGGTTGTAGAAGTTCTGCTTCCGGCTGCCCATGCCGCCGACGTACAGCGCGGTGTACGGGCGGAAGATGTCCGCCAGGGCGTCGATGTCGTCGCCGAGGGCGAGCGGCAGGGTGGGGTGGACGTCGAAGCCCTCCATGGTGAGCCCGGCCTTCTCGCGTCCCGCGCGCAGGTGGCGCAGGGCCGTCTCCTCCAGGTGCTCGGCGGACGGGAAGATCAGCAGCGCGCCGTCGGCGATCTCGCCGGTCTGCTCCAGGTTCTTCGGGCCGATGGCCGCGATGTAGAGCGGGATGTGCGGGCGGGTCGGGTGCACCGTGAGCTTGATCGGCTTGCCCGGCCCGTCGGGCAGCGGCAGGGTCCAGTGCTCGCCCTCGTAGGTGAGGCGCTCACGGGACATGGCCCGGCGGACGATCTCCACGTACTCGCGGGTGCGGGCGAGCGGCTTGTCGAACTTGACGCCGTACCAGCCCTCCGAGACCTGCGGCCCGGAGACGCCGAGGCCGAGCCGGAAGCGGCCGCCGGAGAGCGAGTCGAGGGTGGCCGCGGTCATCGCCGTCATCGCGGGCTGGCGGGCCGGGATCTGCATGATCGCCGAGCCGACGTCGATCCGCTCCGTCTTGGCGGCGACCCAGGACAGCACGGTGGGCGCGTCGGAGCCGTACGCCTCCGCCGCCCAGCAGACGTCGTAGCCGAGGCGGTCCGCCTCCTGGGCCACGGCGAGGTTGTCGCCGTCCATGCCCGCGCCCCAGTAGCCGAGGTTGATGCCGAGCCGCATGCCACGTACCCCTTACCCATCGGTAACGTCCCTGTGGTCGGGACTCTAGCGCGCGCCTTGGCGATTCGTCAGGAGCGGGAAGGGCCCGCCTGTGGACGGCTTGTCCACAGGCTCTCTCCCCGTGGTGCCCTGGCCAGTACTCTCGCGGCCATGGAGCAGAGGCATCTCGGACGAACCGGCCTGCGCGTGTCCCGGCTCGGGCTCGGCACCCTCACCTGGGGCCGCGACACCGACGAGCACGACGCCGCCGAGCAGTTGAAGGCGTTCTGGGACGCGGGCGGCACCCTCGTCGACACCGCGGACGTGTACGGGGGCGGCGAGGCGGAGTACCTGCTCGGGCAGCTCATGGAGAACCTGGTGCCCCGCCGGGACCTGATCGTGTCGACCAAGGCCGGCGGTGTCCCCGACCCGGACCGGCGCACGGACGGCTCGCGCGGGCATCTGCTCGCGGCCCTCGACGCCTCCCTCGCCCGGCTCGGCACGGACTACGTGGACCTGTGGCAGTTGCACGCCTTCGACCCGCACACCCCGCTGGAGGAGTCGCTGCACGCCCTCGACATCGCCGTCCGCAGCGGCCGGGCGCGCTATGTCGGCGTCTCCGACTTCTGCGGCTGGCAGCTGGCGAAGGCCGGGACCTGGCAGCTGAGCGGGGACCGGACCCGGCTGGCCGGGACGCAGATGGAGTACTCGCTGCTCCAGCGGGGCGTCGAGCGGGAGGTGCTGCCGGCCGCCCTCGACCTCGGGATCGGGCTGCTGCCCTCCTCGCCGCTGGGGCGCGGGGTGCTCACCGGCAAGTACCGGCACGGCACCCCGGCGGACTCGCGCGGCGGCTCGGAGGCGCTGGCGCCGTTCGTCGAGCCGTATCTGGACGAGGCGGCGAGCCGGATCGTGGAGGCGGTCACGACGGCGGCCGACGGCCTCGCGGCCACCCCGCTCCAGGTGGCCCTCGCGTGGGTCCGCGACCGCCCCGGAGTGACCGCCCCGATCATCGGCGCGCGCAACGCGCAGCAGCTCACGGCCGCGTTGTCAGTGGAGAGCCTTAGTCTTCCTGACGAGATCTTCCGGGCCCTCGACGACGTGTCGGCGCCCGTGCACCACTATCCGGATCACGACTGGAGCACCCTGTGACCGAGCCCTCCGGGGAGACCCCGCCCGAGGCCGCCACGCCCACCGCCGACGCGCAGGAGACGGACTCCGCGTCACCGGGTGCCCCGGACGCGACGGAATCCGGTGACAGCGGTACGGCGGAGGCTTCCGCCGCGGAATCCGGTGACACCGCCGCCGCAGGGCTCTCCGACGCGCAGGCCGAGCTGGCGGCGCAGCGGGAGTTGCGGGCCCGGATCGAGCAGCGCAAGGCCGAGCGGGCCGCGCCCGTCGACGCGGGCGCCAAGCTCAGCGGGACGGCCGCCGATCTGCTCGCGGCGGTACGGGCCGTGGAGAGCGGCGCCAAGCCCGTCGCGCCGCTCCGCCCCGAGGTGCCCGCGCCCGCGCGGCCGGCCGCCGCGCCGGAGACGACGGTGCGTCCGCCGGCGCCCGTGGCCCCCGAGGTGACGGAGGAGACCGCCTCCTCGGTGCGGCAGGTGCTCGCGCGCGGCGGCGCGCCCGAGGCGCTGGCCGGACAGGTCGCCGCCGTACTCGGCGAGGGCGCCGCCCGGGCGCTCGACGACGACCCCTGGCAGCTGCTCGCGGTGCCGGGGGTGCGCCCCGAGCAGGCCGACGGCTTCGCGCGGGCCCTGCTCGGCTCCGGGTGCGGCCCCGGCGACGAGCGACGGGTCGTGGCACTGGCCGCCTGGCTCCTGGAGCGGGCCGCCCTGAAGGGGCACACGGCCCTGGAGGTCGGCGTCGTGCGGGACGGGCTCGCCAAGCTGTCGGTGCCCGAGCCCGACAAGGCGGTCGAGCTCGCGATCTCCGAGGCCGCGGTGCTGGTCTTCCAGGAGGAGGAGGAAGAAGAAGAGCAGGAAGAGGACGGCGAGGAGCCCGAGGACGGCGACGCCGAGCGGGGCGGACAGAGCGACGGGGGAGCCGCGCGGGACGAGCAGCGGCCGCCGCAGCCCGTGCTGCTCGGCCTTGAGCGGTACGCGCTCGCGGAGGAGAGCCTCGCCGACGGGCTCGCCCGCCTGATCCGTACGGTCGAGGCGGCCGACTGGGAGGGCCCCGAGCTGGTCCGCGCGGCCGGCGGGCACGGCCTGGTGCTGCACACCGGCGGCGAGGCCGCCCGCACCGAGCCCGCCGCCCTCGCCGAGGCGGCCCGCGACCGGGGCCTGCGGGTCGCCCTCGCGGCCCACACCGCCCGGGACGGCGCGGTGCCGGTGGCCGGGCTCCTGTCGGGTGCCGCGGGCCCCGGGCGCGACGAGGAGGGCCTGCTCGCCCTGGACCTGCTGGTCGTCCTGGACGCGCCGCAGCTCGACGTCGAGACGGCCGCCCTGCTCGTGGAGGCGCTGCCGGACGGCTGCCGGCTCGTCCTGGGCGGCGACCCGCACGTCCTCGGTGCCGCGGGCCCCGGCCGGGTCTTCGCCGATCTGCTCGCCGCCCGCGTCGCCCCGACGATCGCCGCCCGCACCCCCGACCCCGGCCCGATCGGCGAGCTGGTCTCCGGCATCGGCATCGGCGAGCTCAACCAGGTGGACGCCCCCGGCAAGGAGGTCGTCATCGTCCCCGTCCGGGACGCGGGCGAGGCCGTCCACCGCACCGTGCAGCTGGTCGCCGACTCGATCCCGCGCGCCCTCGGCCTGCCGGCCGACCACACGCAGGTGATCACGGTCGGCCACGGCGGCGCCGCCGGCACCCGCGCGCTGAACGCGGCCCTCAAGCAGCGGCTCAACCCGGGCCCCGGCCGCTTCGGCGGCTACGACCCGGGCGACCGGGTCGCCCACTCCCCCGCCCCCGGCCGGACCGTGCCGGGCACGGTCGTCTCGGCCGACGCCGAGGGCCTGCACCTGGACTGCGCGGGCGAGCGGGTCGTCGTTCCGAAGGAGCGGGTGGAGACCGCGCTGCGGCACGGGTGGGCGCTGACCGCGCACCAGGCGGCCGGGTCCCGCTGGCCTGCCGCGGTCGTGGTGCTGCCCGGCGACGCGGCGGCGGGCCTCAGCCGCGCCTGGGTCTACACGGCCTTCGGCCGGGCGGAGCGGCATCTGTCGATCGTCCACGGCGTGGACCAGGCACTGCCGCGCGCGGTGGCCGAGGGCCGCGACCCGGAGCGGACGACCCGGCTCCGCCCGCTGATCGAGGCGCTGCTCCACGAGGAGGAGGGGGCGTAGGCCCCTGGAACGCGGCCGGCCGGCGCCCTTCCCGCGGTTCGCGGGGCGGGCGCCGGCCGGGCTGTCGGTCGCGGAGGCCGGGGCGGGGCTCTCAGGCCCCGTGGACCTGTTCCTCCGGCTCCTCCTCGGCCTCGTCGTCGAAGACGGCGCTGATGTCGAAGCGGCAGACGATCCGCTCCGGGTCGGCGTGGTCGAAGGGGGCGTTCAGCCACTCCCCCGGTTCGGGCAGGTCGTCGGTGGCCTCGACCCAGAGGGTGGAGTCACCCTCCTCCAGACCGAATTCCTTGTGACGGGACGCGATTTCGTCAGGTTCGTACTCGCCGAACAGAGTTCCGAGGGCGGCGTAGGTCGTGCCGGCGGCGGTCTCCTCCCGGTCGACGTCCAGGACGCGCCGGGCCTGGGCGACGAGGCGCTTCGGTTCCACCACCGCGTAGTCGCGGCGGATGAGCACGCTGACGGCGTGCGGTTCCTCGGGCCCCGCGTAGGGCGGCAGGGCGTCGTCGGCGCCGGGGATCTCGAAGGGGGTGACCTCGTCGTACCGGTCGTAGAGGACCTCGTCGTACACCTCCGCCGCCGCGGCGAGCGCGTTGAAGGCCTCGTAGACGGCCGGGTCGTCGTCCCCGGTGCGGCTCTCGACCGCCGCGAGGTGACGGTCCAGTGCGGTTTTGACCGCCTCGGCGGCGGCGCGTACCTCGGCAGCGGTGGGCTGCGCAGCATCAGACATAGGACAGACGCTATCCGTACCGGGCCCTTGGCCGCACAATAGATGCGATGCCGGAATACGAATTTGTCGACGTGTACGTGCCGCGCGGTGTCTCCCGCAAGGAGGCGACGCGGCTGCTGACCGACCATGCCGAGTACGGGCACTGGGAGTTGGACAGACTGACCCTGCGTCGGGACGGCAGCCGCAGAGTGCGGCTGCGCCGGCGCATCATCCGTCAGATCCGCGCCACCTGGTGAGACACGGAAGGGGCCCCGCGCGCTGCGGGGCCCCTTCCGTTTCCGTACGGGTCAGGCGGTGCGGCGGGACCGCCGGTAGATCACGGAGCCGGCCAGCAGCAGGGCCGCGCCGGCCGGGACGGCCATCCCGACCGCACCGGCACCGGTGTGCGCGAGCTCCTCGTTGGGCGGGGCCTGGACACCCGTGTGCGTACCGGGGGTGTTCGGCCCCTGCGGGTACCCGGGCGTACCGGGGTGCCCGCCACCCTCGTTGCCGGGGGTGCCGGGAGTACCCGGGGTGCCGGGCGTACCCGGGGTGCCGGGCGTACCCGGATTCCCGGGCGTACCCGGGTTGCCGGGGTTCCCCGGGTTGCCGGGGTTGCCCGGATTCCCAGGGTTACCGGGGTTGCCCGGATTCCCAGGGTTACCGGGGTTGCCCGGATTCCCAGGGTTCCCCGGCTGACCCGGCTGGCCCGGCTGACCTGGCTGGCCGGGCTGACCCGGCTGCCCCGGGTATCCCGGCTCCCCCGGCTGCCCCGGCCTCGTCGGCTCGATCCCGTTCCCGCAGCCGTTGTCATAGGCCGCGTTGCCGACGCCGATGCCGTTGACGCTGTTGCCGCAGACGTTGATCGGGGCGTCCACCGGCACCTGGACGACGTTGCCGGAGCCGATGCCCGGCGAGTGCGAGGCGCTGCCGTGGGCGGAGGAGCCGCTGCCGGACTCCCCGTAGCCGCCGGAGCCGCTCTTGTTGGCGCAGCGGTTGCCGAACGCCGGGTTCATGAGGCCGACGACGTCGACCGTGTTGCCGCAGGCGTTCACCGGTGCGTGGACCGGGACCTGGACGGTGTTGCCGGACGCGATGCCCGGCGAGTGGGAGGCCGTACCGTCCGCGCCGGCGTCGGCGTGGGCGTAACCGCCGCCGAGGGCGATCATGCCGCCGGCCGCGGCGACGGTGACGAGGCTCTTCCGGGTGATGCGTGTGACCTGTCGCATTGCTGTGTTCCCGCTTCCCTGCGTGCTCGACTCGTGCGAAATGCCCACCGGCCCCGGAGTGCATGGCGCGCACTCCGGGGCCGGCCTGGGCTCAAACCCTCAGGGGGTGATGCTCAACGTCACTTGTTGATGCAGGTGTTGCCGAAGGCGGGGTTCAGCAGACCGATCACGGAGACCGTGTTGCCGCACACGTTCACGGGGATGTGGATCGGCACCTGGACGACGTTGCCCGAGAGCACGCCGGGGGAACCGATGGCGGCACCCTGGGCACCCGCGTCGGCAACGGCCATGCCCGCGCCCGCGAGAACGAGACCGCCGGTGGCAGCCGCAGCAGCGACGACCTTCTTGATCATTATTCCTCCTTGTTGGCAATGCGGTCCCAGCCGCGGACCGCACCACCTGTAACGAGGGGGAACCCAGGGGGCTACGAGCCCCTTGAGGCATTCACTCTTTCCGGTCATCCACGCACGCGCGGTCGATTTCGGGGGCGCCCTCAGGAAGCGTCGATGAAACGGTCCAGGACCCGGACGCCGAACTTCAGGCCGTCCACCGGCACCCGCTCGTCGACGCCGTGGAACATGCCGGCGAAGTCGAGCTCGGGCGGCAGCTGGAGCGGGGCGAAGCCGAAGCAGCGGATGCCCAGGTCGTCGAAGGACTTGGCGTCGGTGCCGCCGGAGAGCATGTACGGCACGGCGCGCGCGATCGGGTCCTCGGCGCGCAGGGCCAGCTGCATGGCGTCGACCAGGTCGCCGTCGAAGCTGGTCTCCAGGGCCTTGTCGCCGTGCACGTCCTCGCGCTTGACCCGGGGGCCGAGGATCCGGTCGAGGTCGGCCAGGAACTCCTCCTCGTACCCGGGCAGGAAGCGTCCGTCGACGTGGGCGGTGGCCTGGCCGGGGATGACGTTCACCTTGTAGCCGGCGCCGAGCATCGTCGGGGCGGCGGAGTTGCGCAGGGTGGCGCCGACCATCTTGGCGATGCCGCCCAGCTTGGCGAGCGTGGCGTCCATGTCCTCGGGGTCGAGCGGGGTGCCGAGCGCGTCCGAGAGCTCGTCCAGGAAGGACCGTACGGTCTTGGTGACCCTGACCGGCCACTGGTGGCGGCCGAGCCGGCCCACGGCCTCGCACAGCTCCGTGATGGCGTTGTCGTTGTTGGTCATCGAGCCGTGGCCCGCCGTGCCCTCGACGGTCAGCCGCATCCAGTGCATGCCCTTCTGGGCGGTCTCGACCAGGTAGAGCCGGAGGTTCTCGTTGACGGTGAACGAGAAGCCGCCGACCTCGCCGATCGCCTCGGTCACCCCGTCGAACAGGCCCCGGTGCTTGTCGACCAGGTGGCGGGCGCCGTAGGTGCCGCCCGCCTCCTCGTCGGCGAGGAAGGCCAGGACGATGTCGCGCGGGGGCTTGCGGCCGCTGCGCAGGCGGTCGCGGACGACCGCGAGGGTCATCGCGTCCATGTCCTTCATGTCGACGGCGCCGCGGCCCCAGACGCAGCCGTCGGCGACCTCGCCGGAGAAGGGGTGGTGGGTCCAGTCCTCGGCGTTGGCCGGGACGACGTCGGTGTGGCCGTGGATGAGCAGGGCCGGCCGGGACGGGTCCTCGCCCTCGATGCGGGCGACGGTGGAGGCTCGCCCCTTGTGCGACTCGATGATCTTCGGTTCGAGTCCGACCTCCGCCAGCTTCTCGGCGATGTACTCCGCCGCCGCCCGCTCGCCCGGGCCGGAGTGGTCGCCGTAGTTGCTGGTGTCGATGCGGATGAGGTCACGACAGAGGTCGACGACCTCGTCCTCGCCCGTGACGGTCCGGCCGGTGTTCGACTCGCTCACGCTGCTTCCTCCCACTACGTGCCCCATGTGCTGGCTGATGATCTCCCCATCCTCCCGCGAGTCCCCCTCGGGACCCAAGGGCGGCCACCCTCCGACATGCGCCCGTCACACGGCGAGGGGCCGGGAGGGGCGGGAAGGGGGTGGTGATCGACCACCCCAGATGTTTGCTATGGTTTTCCTCGTCGGAAGGGCCGAGCGGCCAGGAAGACAAGATCACCTGTCCGGGTGGCGGAATGGCAGACGCGCTAGCTTGAGGTGCTAGTGCCCTTTATCGGGCGTGGGGGTTCAAGTCCCCCCTCGGACACCAGCGAAAGACCCCACATCATGTGGGGTCTTTCTCGTTATACAGGGCGGTGGGACCGGTGCGACGCAAAAGCAAGGCCCCCGGCTCTCCCCTCCCCCAGCGGGACGGGATCGATCCCGTGCGGGTCCGGCTGCCAGAGGATCCGGGGCGGGCGTGGGGCACCGTGCGCGCGTATCTGCTGGGGCGGTACGCGGGGGCCGTCGGGGCCGGGCGGGTCGAGGAGATGCTGCGTGAGGGCCGGTTCGTCGGGGTGGACGGGGCGGCGGTCGGCGGGGACGAGCCGTATGCGGCGGGGCGGCTGCTCTGGTTCCACCGGGACTTTCCCGTCGAGGAGCGGGTGCCCTTCGCGATCGATGTGGTGTACCGGGACGAGCGGATCCTGGTGGTGGACAAGCCGCACTTCCTGGCGACGATGCCGCGGGGGCGCCATGTCACGGAGACGGCGCTCGCCCGGCTGCGGCGGGAGCTCGGGGTGCCGACGCTCCAGCCCGCGCACCGGCTGGACCGGCTGACGGCGGGGCTGGTGCTCTTCGTCGTACGGCCGGAGGACCGGGGGGCGTACCAGACGCTGTTCCGGGACAGGGCCGTGCGCAAGGCGTACGAGGCGGTCGCGCCGTACGACCCGGCGGTGGAGCTGCCGGTGACCGTGCGGAGCCGGATCGAGAAGGAGCCCGGGGTGCTGACCGCCCGGGAGGTGCCGGGCGAGCCGAACGCGGAGAGCCGGATCGAGCTCCTCGCGCACGCGGGCGGTCTCGCCCGGTACCGGCTGGTGCCGGTGACCGGGCGGACCCATCAGCTGCGGGTGCACATGAACGCGCTCGGGCTGCCGATCCTCCATGATCCGCTGTACCCGGTGGTCCTTCCGGACGGGCCGGAGGACTTCGGGCGGCCGCTCCAGCTGCTCGCGCGGTCGCTGGCGTTCACCGACCCGTTCGCGGGTGAGCCGAGGCGGTTCGTGAGCCGCCGCCCGCTCAGTGGCCTCGCGTGATCCACTCCTCCAGGTGCGGGGCCTCCGCGCCGATGGTGGTGGTGTCGCCGTGGCCGGTGCGGACCACCGTCTCGGGCGGCAGGGTGAGCAGCTTCTCCCGGATCGAGCCGACGATGGTCGGGAAGTCCGAGTAGGACCGCCCGGTCGCGCCGGGGCCGCCCTGGAAGAGGGTGTCGCCGGTGAAGACGGTGCCCAGCTCGGGGGCGTACAGGCAGACGGCGCCGGGGGCGTGGCCGGGGGTGTGCAGGACGTGCAGGTCGGTCCCGGCGATGGTGAGGACCTGGCCGTCGGCGAGGTCGCCGTCCGGGGTGTGGTCGGGGTGGGTCAGCTTCCACAGCGGCTGGTCGGCGGGGTGGAGCAGGATCCGGGCGCCGGTGGCGGCGGCGAGGGCCGGGGCCGCGTCGATGTGGTCGTCGTGGGCGTGGGTGCAGACGATGGCGCGCAGGGCGCGCCCGTCGAGGGCGGCGAGGATCGCCTCGGCGTCGTGGGCGGCGTCGATGACGACGGCCTCGGTGTCGTCGCCGACGATCCAGACGTTGTTGTCCACCTCCCAGGTGCCGCCGTCGAGGCTGAAGGTGCCGGAGGTGATCAGGTGGTCGATGCGGGTGGTCATCAGAGGATCACCACCGAGCGCAGGACGTCGCCCTCGTGCATGCGGCCGAAGGCCTTCTCGACGTCGCCGAGTCCGATGGTCTCGGTGACGAAGGCGCCGAGGTCGATGCGGCCCTGCTGGTGCAGGTCGATCAGCATCGGGAAGTCGCGGGAGGGCAGGCAGTCGCCGTACCAGGAGGACTTGAGGGCGCCGCCGCGGCCGAAGACGTCGAGCAGGGGCAGTTCCAGCTTCATCTCGGGGGTGGGGACGCCGACGAGGACGACGGTGCCGGCGAGGTCGCGGGCGTAGAAGGCCTGGCGGTACGTCTCGGGGTGGCCGACGGCCTCGATGACGACGTCGGCGCCGAAGCCGCCGGTGAGCTCGCGGATCGCCTCGACGGGGTCGCCGGCGCGGGAGTCGACGGTGTGGGTGGCGCCCATCTCGCGGGCCTTGGCCAGCTTGCGGTCGTCGATGTCGACGGCGATGACCTTGGCCGCTCCGGCGAGCCGGGCGCCGACGATCGCCGCGTCGCCGACGCCGCCGCAGCCGATGACGGCGACGGTGTCGCCGCGGCCGACGTTGCCGGTGTTGAGGGCGGCGCCGATGCCGGCCATCACGCCGCAGCCGAGGAGTCCGGCGACCTCGGGGGCGACGGCGGGGTCGACCTTGGTGCACTGCCCGGAGGCGACCAGGGTCTTCTCGGCGAAGGCGCCGATGCCGAGGGCCGGGGAGAGCTCGGTGCCGTCGAGCAGGGTCATCTTCTGCTGGGCGTTGTGGGTGTCGAAGCAGTACCAGGGGCGGCCGCGCAGGCAGGCCCGGCACTGGCCGCACACCGCGCGCCAGTTGAGGACGACGAAGTCGCCGGGGGCGACGTCGGTGACGCCCTCGCCGACCGACTCGACGACGCCGGCGGCCTCGTGGCCGAGGAGGAAGGGGAACTCGTCGTTGATCGCGCCCTGTTTGTAGTGCAGGTCGGTGTGACAGACGCCGCAGGCCTGGATCTTCACGACCGCCTCACCCGGCCCGGGGTCGGGGATCACGATCGTCTCGACCCGGACCGGCTCGTTCCTGCCGGGGGCGACGACCCCCTGGACCTGCTGCGCCATCGTGGACTTCCCTTCCACCTAAACGGTGACCCGCGTTACGGATGTGACGATATCGGCCAGGTTACGCGGCGCCCGCAACCCGCGTCCCCCCGCTCGCCGTCTCCACCTCCAGCAGGCATGACACAGCCTCAGGGGGAACATGATGACCAGTGAACTCGAACCGTACGCGGACCCGTTGACCGTTCCGCCGGTGCTCCGGCCGGAGCCGGGTGACGGGGCGTCCGAGATCGAGATCGCGTTACGGCCGACATGGGTGCGGATGCACCGTCAGCTGCCGCCCACGCTGATGTGGGGGTACGAGGGGAGTGTCCCGGGTCCGACCATCGAGGTACGGCGGGGGCAGCGGGTCCGGGTGGCGTGGACCAACCGGATCCCGCTGGGCAGTGAGTACCCGGTGACCGTGGTGGAGGTGCCGCGGACCGAGGGGCGGCCCGATCCGCACAACCGGCCGGGCCGGGAGGGCGCGGAGCCGGTCCGCGAGGTGGCGGCGCTGCCCGCCTGGTCCGTGACGCATCTGCACGGGGCGCAGACCGGTGGCGGGAACGACGGGTGGACGGACAACGCGGTCGGCTTCGGCGGCGCGCAGTTGTCGGAGTATCCGAACGAGCACCAGGCGGTGCACTGGTGGTACCACGACCACGCGATGAACATCACGCGGTGGAACGTGTACGCGGGCCTGGTGGGCACCTATCTGGTGCGGGACGAGGAGGAGGACGCGCTGGGCCTGCCGTCCGGGGAGCGGGAGCTGCCGCTGGTCCTGGCGGACCGGAATCTGGACGCGGACGCCGACGGGGAGCTCAACGGACGGCTGCTGCACAAGACGACGCGTCTGGTGGCCCGTCACCCGGAGACGGGGAAGCCGGTCGGGCTGCCGTTCCTCGGCCCGTACACGACGGTGAACGGCACGATCTGGCCGTATCTGGAGGTGCGGGACGGCTGGTACCGCTTCCGGCTGGTGAACGCGTCGAACGCGCGGACCTACGACCTGGTCCTCGTCGACGAGGACGACCGGCCGGTGGCGGGCGCGGTGCACCAGATCGGCAGCGACGGCGGGCTGCTGCCGCGCCCGGTCCCCTTCGACTTCGAGGAGGGCGACGGGGGCGCGGAGACGGTGGCGCCGCTGACGATCGCCCCGGCCGAGCGCTTCGACCTGCTGATCGACTTCCGGGGCTGGGCGGGGCAGCGCCTGCGCCTGGTGAACAAGGCCGCGGGGCGGGAGCCGGGGGTGGCGGACCCGACGGCGAACGTGCCGTATCCGCAGGTGATGGAGTTCCGGGTGGGCGAGGGGGCCGAGGACGGGGGCTGCGACGGGTTCGCGCTGCCGCCGGTGCTCTCGGGCTCCTTCCGGCGCTATGACCACGCGCACGTCGAGCACGGGCACCGGCTTGTGGTGATCACTCCGCCGGGGACGGTCGGGGGCGGCGGTCACACGGAGCTGTGGGAGATGGAGGAGGTCCCGGAGCGGGAGGGGGCCGCGCTGCGGCTGCCGGCGAACGGGGTGATCCAGCTCCAGTCGGCGGACGGCAAGGTGCGGACGTACCGGCGGACCGCCCGGACCTTCAACGACGCGCTGGGGTTCACGATCGGCGAGGGCTCGTACGAGCAGTGGTCGTTCCTGAACCTGGCTCCGGGGCCGCTGATGCACCCGATGCACATCCATCTGGCGGACTTCCAGGTGATGGGGCGCGAGGCGTACGCGACGGACGGCTTCGACCCGGCGCTCGGCGGGTCGCGCGGGCCGGTGCGGTTCGATCCGGGGCGGCCGGTGCCGGTGCCGCCGAACGAGGCGGGCTGGAAGGACGTGTTCCGGGTGCCGGGCGGGGAGCTGGTGCGGGTGATGGGCCGGTTCGACGGGGCGTACGGCCGGTTCATGTACCACTGCCATCTGCTGGAGCACGAGGACATGGGGATGATGCGCCCGTTCGTCGTGGTGCCTCCCGAGGTGCTGCCCTTCGACCACGGCGCGGGGCACGGGCACGGGGGTCACTGAGGCGCCGGCCCGGAAGGACGGAGGCCCCCGCGAGCGGCGTGCTCGCGGGGGCCTCCTCCCGTGGGGGCTCAGTCGCGGGCGTGGCCCGCGGTGGCGCGGACCCGGCCGCGGACCAGGAACCAGCCGCCGACCAGGGCCGCCGCGATCAGCGGCAGACAGGCGACGGTGGTGCGGCCGATGCCGCCGTCCATCCACATGAGGACGAGGACGGTGGCCAGGAAGGCGAGGGTGACGAGCTGGGTGTACGGGGCCCAGGGCAGGTTGTAGCCGGGGCGGGTGACCCGGCCCTGGCGGGCGGCGCGCCAGAAGAGCAGCGAGCAGACCATGATCATCGCCCAGGTGCCGATGATGCCGATCGAGGCGAAGTTGAGGACCAGCTCGAAGGCCTCGCCGGGCATCACGTAGTTGAGCGCGACGCCGAGGACGCCGAAGCCGGCGGTGAGCAGGATGCCGCCGTAGGGCACGCCGCCCTTGTTCATGACGCCGGTGAACTTGGGCGCGGAGCCGGCCAGCGACATGGAGCGCAGGATGCGGCCGGTGGAGTAGAGGCCCGAGTTGAGGCTGGAGAGGGCGGCGGTGAGGACGACCAGGTTCATCACACCGGCGGCGCCGGGGATGCCCAGCTTGTCGAAGACGGTGACGAAGGGGCTCTGGTCGCCGCTGTAGGCGGTGTACGGGAGGATCAGCGCGAGCAGGACGACGGAGCCGACGTAGAAGAGGCCGACGCGCCACATGATCGAGTTGATCGCCTTCGGCATGATCTTCTCGGGGTTCTCGGTCTCGCCCGCCGCGACGCCGCACAGTTCGACGGAGGCGTAGGCGAAGACGACGCCCTGAATGAGCAGCAGCATCGGCATCATGCCGTTGGGGAAGATGCCGCCGTTCTCGGTGATGTTGGCGAGGCCCGCGGTGTGGCCGCCGACGTCGTGCGAGGTGGCGACGAGGAAGATGCCGACGAGCATGAAGGCGACCAGGGCGGCGACCTTGATGATGGCGAACCAGAATTCCATTTCCCCGAAATACTTCACGGAGATGAGGTTGGCAGCCAGGACGACGGCGAGGGCGATCAGGGCGAGGATCCACTGCGGGACGTCGCTGAACATCGCCCAGAAGTGGGCGTAGGTGGCCGCGGCGGTGATGTCGGCGACGGCGGTGGTCGACCAGTTGAGGAAGTAGAGCCAGCCGGCCGTGTAGGCGCCCTTCTCGCCCATGAACTCGCGGGCGTAGGAGACGAAGGCGCCGGAGGAGGGGCGGTAGAGCACGAGCTCGCCGAGGGCCCGGACGACGAAGAAGGCGAAGAGTCCGCAGACCGCGTACGCGATGAACAGCGAGGGTCCCGCGTTGGCCATCCGGCCGCCGGCGCCGAGGAAGAGGCCGGTGCCGATGGCGCCGCCGATGGCGATCATGTTGATGTGCCGGGACTTGAGGTCCTTGCGGTATCCGGCGTCGCCGGCGTCGATGTGGGGGGACGCCGTGGAGCCTGCGGCCGCCGGGGCGGCGGACCGCGGCTCGGCCGCGGTGACGCGGTCACTCATGGAGTTGGTCGCCTTCGTGAGGGGGGTGGGTCGTGCGGTACCCGGCCGTGCCCGGCGGGGTTCTCCCCGGCACGGCCAGCGCACATCCTCACGGCAACGGGCGCCACTGACTGTGGCGGATGTCACTGAACGCCCGGATTTGAGCTAGTTCAGAGGTTGAGGGTACCCGTACCGGCGAGGTGCCTCAGGGCGCGAGGACGTCCAGCTCCTTGAGCGCGCCGACCGCGATCTCCCGGGTCAGCGCCTCGGCGCGGACCGCGTCCCGCTCCCGTACCGCCTCGGCGACCTGGACGTGCAGGGTGACGGCGGCCGGGTCGGGGTCCTCGAACATCACCTGGTGGCGGGTGCGCCCGCTGAGGACCTCGGCGACCACGTCCCCGAGCCGGGCGAACATCTCGTTGCCGGAGGCGTTGAGGACGACCCGGTGGAAGGCGATGTCGTGCACCAGGTACTCCTCCAGGCGGCGCCCGCGCGAGGTGGCGACCATGCCGAGGGCCTCCTCGGTGAGCTCGCGGCACTGCTCGGGGGTGGCGTGGAGGGCGGCGAGACCGGCGGCGACCGGCTCGATCGCGGAGCGCAGCACGGTGAGCGAGCGGAGCTGGCGCGGGCGGTCGGCGCCGGCCAGGCGCCAGCGGATGACCTGGGGGTCGTACACGTTCCAGCGCTCGGTCGGCAGCACGATGACGCCGACCCGGCGCCGGGACTCGACGAGGTGCATGGATTCGAGGACGCGCACGACCTCGCGCACGACGGTACGGGAGACCTCGAAGCGCTCGGCGAGCTCGTCGCTGCGCAGCACGGCGCCGGGCGGGTACTCCCCCGCGGTGATCGCGAGGCCCAGGGCGTTCAGGACGTGCGGGTGAAGCCCCTGGGCCGTTGTCGTCATGGTGGCCAGCCTATGCGTGATCACACAGGTGATCACGCCGGGAAGAATAAGTACGACTTATTTGTCACAGCCTCTTGAATACGTCGTACCCAACAGGTTTCATGAGCGCGACGGATCGATGTCGAAGAAGACAGCGAGGCACCCCCCATGAGCACCACCCCCCAGCCCGTCCCGGCCGGCCCTCCCCAGGTCGTCGTCGTGATGGGCGTCGCCGGCACCGGCAAGACCACCATCGGCCCCCTGGTGGCCGAAGCGCTGGACCTGCCGTACGCGGAGGGCGACGACTTCCACCCGGCGGCCAACGTGGCCAAGATGTCGGCCGGGACCCCCCTGGACGACAGCGACCGGGAGCCCTGGCTCGACGCCATCGGGAGATGGGCGCACGGCCGGGCCGGACTCGGCGGGGTGGTGAGCAGCTCCGCGCTGAAGCGGATCTACCGGGACCGGCTGCGCGCCGCAGCCCCCGGCGTCGTCTTCCTCCACCTGACCGGCGACCGGGAGCTCATCGAGGGCCGGATGGCCGCCCGCAAGGGCCACTTCATGCCGACCGCGCTCCTCGACTCGCAGTTCGCCACGCTCCAGCCGCTCGGGGAGGACGAGGCCGGCGTCGCGGTCGACGTGTCCGGCACCCCCGAGGAGATCGCCCACCGGGCCGTCACCGCGCTGCGGCGACTCGGCGTCTGACCCCGTTCCGTACCCCCGTACCCCCGTCCCCCCCTGTTCTCCCCCCTTTCTCACTCCCTCTCAAGGACCCACCGTGACCAGTCTCAGCGTCGAGATCCTGGCAGCGGACGCCGCCGAACCCATCACCTCGGCAGGCAACGCCCAGCTCGGCATCGCCGTCCTCGCCGGCATCGCCGTCATCGTCCTGCTCATCACCAAGTTCAAGATGCACGCGTTCCTGGCGCTGACCATCGGGTCACTGGCGCTCGGCGCGTTCGCGAGTGCGCCGCTCGCGGCCACCATCAAGTCCTTCTCGACCGGGCTCGGCAACACCGTGGCCGGCGTGGGCGTGCTCATCGCGCTCGGCGCCATCCTCGGCAAGCTGCTCGCCGACTCGGGCGGCGCCGACCAGATCGTCGACACGATCCTGGCCAGGACCGGCAGGCGCGGCATGCCGTGGGCGATGGTCCTGATCGCCTCCGTGATCGGCCTGCCGCTCTTCTTCGAGGTCGGCATCGTGCTGCTGATCCCGGTGGTGCTGCTGGTCGCCAAGCGCGGCAACTACTCGCTGATGCGGATCGGCATCCCGGCCCTGGCCGGCCTGTCCGTCATGCACGGGCTCATCCCGCCGCACCCCGGCCCGCTCGTCGCGATCGACGCGGTCGGCGCCAACCTGGGCGTCACCCTCGCCCTCGGCCTGGTCGTCGCCATCCCGACCGTGATCATCGCCGGTCCCGTCTTCTCCCGGTACGCCGCCCGCTGGGTCGACATCCCGGCCCCCGAGAAGATGATCCCCACGCGTCCCTCCGAGGACCTGGACAAGCGCCCCGGCTTCGGCGCCACCGTGGCCACCGTGCTGCTGCCGGTCGTCCTGATGCTGGTGAAGGCCCTCGTCGACATCGTCGTCGACGACCCGGCCAACGGCGTGCAGAAGGTCACCGACGTCATCGGCTCCCCGATGATCGCCCTGCTCGCCGCCGTCATAGTGGGCATGTTCACCCTGGGCCGGGCGGCCGGCTTCACCAAGGAGCGGCTGTCCACCACCGTCGAGAAGTCGCTCGCCCCGATCGCGGGCGTGCTCCTGATCGTCGGCGCGGGCGGCGGTTTCAAGCAGACCCTCATCGACATCGGCGTCGGCCAGATGATCCTGGACTTCTCCGAGAACTGGTCGATCCCGGCGCTGCTGCTCGCCTGGCTGATCGCCGTCGCCATCCGGCTCGCGACCGGCTCCGCCACGGTGGCGACGATCTCGGCGGCCGGCCTGGTGGCCCCGCTGGCCGAGGGGATGTCGACCGGCGAGGTATCGCTGCTCGTCCTCGCGATCGGCGCCGGTTCGCTCTTCTTCAGCCATGTCAACGACGCGGGTTTCTGGCTGGTGAAGGAGTACTTCGGGATGAACGTCGGCCAGACGATCAAGACCTGGTCGGTGATGGAGACCATCATCTCGGTGGTCGGCATCGTCTTCGTGCTGCTGCTGTCGCTGGTGATCTAGCGGCCGTACGGCGGTCCCTCGTGCCGAGGCCCTGGAGTGCGGTGACCCGCGCTCCAGGGCCTCGTCCGTTCCCGTCAGCCGACCGCCCGGGCCGCCGCCCGGCCCGCCGCGCGCCCGGAGAAGAGGCAGCCGCCGAGGAAGGTGCCTTCGAGGGAGCGGTAGCCGTGGACGCCGCCGCCACCGAAGCCCGCCGCCTCGCCCGCCGCGTACAGGCCGGGCAGCGGTTCGCCGGTCTCGGTGAGGACGCGGGAGGAGAGGTCGGTCTGGAGGCCGCCGAGGGACTTGCGGGTGAGGATGTTCAGGCGTACGGCGATCAGCGGGCCGGCCTTCGGGTCGAGCAGGCGGTGCGGGGCGGCCGTGCGGATCAGGCGGTCGCCCAGGTACTTGCGCGCGCCCCGGATCGCGGTGACCTGGAGGTCCTTGGTGAAGGGGTTGGCGATCTCCCGGTCGCGGGCGGTGATCTCGTGGCGCAGCGCGGCCTCGTCGATCAGGTCCTCGCCGGTGATCCGGTTCATGCCGCGCACCAGGGCGGCCAGGTCGCGCTCGACGACGAAGTCGGCGCCCTTGTCCATGAAGGCCTTCACCGGTCCCGGCACGTCGGCGCAGGCGCGGCCGATGACGTCGCGGACCGACTTGCCGGTGAGGTCGGGGTTCTGTTCGGAGCCGGAGAGGGCGAACTCCTTGCCGATGATCCTCTGGTCGAGCACGAACCAGGTGTGGTCGTGGCCGGTCCGCATGATGTGTTCGAGGGTGCCGAGGGTGTCGAAGCCGGGGAAGAGCGGGACGGGCAGCCGCTTGCCGGTCGCGTCCAGCCAGAGCGAGGACGGGCCGGGCAGGATGCGGATGCCGTGCCGGGCCCAGATGGGGTCCCAGTTCTCGATGCCCTCGGTGTAGTGCCACATCCGGTCGCGGTTGACGTGGTGCGCGCCGGCCTTCTCGGCGATGCCGAGCATCAGGCCGTCCACATGGGCGGGGACGCCCGAGAGCATGCGGGCGGGCGGGGTGCCGAGCCGCTCGGGCCACTGGGCGCGGACCAGGTCGTGGTTGCCGCCGATGCCGCCGGAGGTGACGATCACGGCCTGGGCGCGCAGGGTGAAGGCGCCGGTGGCCTCGCGGCCGCTGGCGGTGCCGCGCGGGGCGTCGGAGGGGGCCAGGATCTCGCCGGTGACGGTGTCGAGATCGCCCGCGGTACGGGCGAGGCCGGTCACCCGGTGGCGGAAGCGGAAGCGGACCAGACCGCGGGCCACGCCCTCGCGGACCCGGGCCTCGAAGGGGGCGACCAGACCGGGGCCGGTGCCCCAGGTGATGTGGAAGCGGGGGACGGAGTTGCCGTGCCCGTTGGCGTCGTAGCCGCCGCGCTCGGCCCAGCCGACCACCGGGAAGAAGCGGACGCCGAGGCCGTGCAGCCAGGCGCGCTTCTCGCCGGCCGCGAAGTCGACGTACGCCTCGGCCCAGCGGCGCGGCCACTGGTCCTCGGGGCGGTCGAAGCCGGCGGTGCCGAGCCAGTCCTGGAGGGCCAGGGCGTGGCTGTCGCGGATCCGCATCCGGCGCTGTTCGGGCGAGTCGACGAGGAAGAGGCCGCCGAAGGACCAGTGGGCCTGGCCGCCGATCGACCGCTCGGGTTCCTGGTCGAGCAGGATCACGGACCGGCCGGCGTCGACCAGCTCGGCGGTGGCGACGAGTCCGGCGAGACCGGCTCCGATGACGATGACGTCGGCGTCGTAGGCAGGGGGCATGGTCCGCATCTTGGATACACCGATGTATCGAGTCAACGGTTCGAGGCCCTCCCTTTTTCTAATGCCGGGCATTAATATGAACGCATGGCAAGGACGTCAGGGCCCGAGACCCGGGAGAAACTGATCCGTGCGGCGGAGGAGGTCTTCGCCGCCCAGGGCGTGGACGGCGCCCAGCTGCGGGACATCGTGGCGCGGGCCGGACAGGGCAATCCGTCCGCCGTCCAGTACCACTTCGGCTCCCGCGCGGGACTGCTCGACTCCGTGATGGCCGGCCGCCAGCTGCGCACCGAGCAGGTGCTCGCCCCGCTCCTCGCCGCCGCCCCCGACGAGCCGCACGAGCTGGTCGCCGCGCTGGTCGCCGCCGAGTCGAGCGAGTTGCGCACCGACCGGGGCCGGCGCTGTCTGCGGATCTCCGCGCAGCTCAGCCACGAGAGCGGGATCCGCACCCGCTCCCCCCACCCCACGCTCGCGGGCACCGCCTACTGGCGTCTGATCGAGCGCCTGGAGACCTGCCCGGCCGTCGCCGTGCTGCCCGAGCCGCTGCGCCTGGAACGTCTCGACCTGGCGCTGACCGTCGTGGGCGCGGCGATGGCCGACCGGGCCCGGCAGTACCTCGACGGCACCGAACCGCTCACCGGAGAGGCGCTCTTCCTCGCCGATCTGGTCGAGACCACCACGGCGCTGCTCCTGGCCGCACAGCCCCGGAGCGGCGCGCACCCCCAAGGGCCCCGAAAGGACCGCACATGAGCGAGAACACCACCCCGAACCACCCGCACGACCTGACCGGCCGGACCGTCCTCGTCACCGGCGGCGCCCGTGGTCTGGGCGCCGAGGCCGCCCGGCAGGCCGTGGCCGCCGGGGCCAACGTGGTGATCACCGACGTGCTCGACGAGGAGGGCAAGGCCACCGCCGCCGAGCTCGGCGAGCGGGCCCGGTTCCTCCACCACGACGTGACCTCGGAGGAGGAGTGGGCGGCGGCCGTCGCGTACGCCGTCGAGGAGTTCGGCGGGCTGCACGGCCTGGTCAACAACGCCGGCATATCGACCGGCGCCCTGCTGGAGACCGAGTCGGTCGAGCACTTCCGCAAGGTGCTCGACATCAACCTGACCGGTGTCTTCATCGGCATGAAGGCCGCGGTCCCCGCGATGCGGGAGGCGGGCGGCGGCTCGATCGTCAACATCTCCTCGGCCGCCGGTCTGATGGGCCTCGCGCTGACCGCCGGTTACGGCGCCTCCAAGTGGGGCGTGCGCGGTCTGACGAAGATCGGCGCGGTGGAGCTCGGCACCTCGCGGATCCGCGTCAACTCGGTCCACCCGGGCATGACGTACACCCCGATGACCGCCTCCGTCGGCATCGAGAAGGGCGAGGGCAAGTACCCCAACACCCCGATGGGCCGGGTCGGCGAGGCGCACGAGATCGCGGGCGCGGTCGTCTTCCTGCTCTCGGAGGCCGCCTCGTACGTGACGGGCGCGGAGCTGGCGGTGGACGGCGGCTGGACGACGGGTCCGACGGTCAAGTACGTGATGGGGCAGTGAGCCCGCACGCGTGAACGACGGCGGTGGTTTCATGGGGCCCATGAGCGCTGCCGATGAGGTACTCGACGTCGTCGACGAGAACGACGTCGTGATCGGACAGGCCCCGCGCGGTGAGGTGTACGCGCGGGGCCTGATCCATCGCTGCACCTTCATCCGGGTGCGGGACGCCGAGGGACGGGTCTTCGTCCACCGCAGGACCCCGACGAAGCTGGTCTTCCCGTCGCTGTACGACATGTTCGTCGGCGGGGTCGTCGGCGCCGGCGAGTCCTACGACGACGCGGCCCTGCGGGAGGCCGAGGAGGAGCTGGGCGTGTCCGGGCTGCCCCGGCCCGAACCGCTGTTCCGCTTCCTGTACGACTCCGGGGGCGTCGCCGGGAAGTGGTGGTCGGCCGTGTACGAGGTGCGGTGCGAGCTGCCCGTCCGGCCGCAGCCGGAGGAGGTGGCCTGGCACGCCTTCCTGCCGGAGGCGGAGCTGGAGGCACGGCTCACCGACTGGGAGTGGGTGCCGGACGGGCGGGCCGCGTACGAGCGGCTGCGGGGGCTGCGGGCGGGGTGAGACCCGGGCGCGGTTGGTGAGCGGGGCGGGGCGGGCCTGGGCGTGCGGGGCGCCGTGAGCCGGGCCGTGGGCGGGGGCCGTCGCCGGGCGGTGTGATCATCCGACGGATAGGGTGCCCGCGTGAGCGACTTCATACAGAGCCTGCGGCTGTGGTTCGCGCCGCAGCGCCTCCGGGAGGAGGGCGAGACCCCCGACTACCGCTTCTCCCTGGCCAACGAGCGGACCTTCCTCGCCTGGATCCGGACCGGGCTCGCGCTGATCGGCGGCGGCTTCGCCGTGGACCAGTTCCTGCCGGACCTGCGCTGGGGCGTCCGGGTCGGGCTGGCGCTCGCGCTGCTCGCGGCGGGTGTGCTGTGCGCCCTGCGCGCCGTGAACCACTGGGTGCGCTGCGAGCGGGCCATGCGGCGCGGCGAGGACCTGCCGGTCTCCCGTTTCCCCGCCGTGCTGAGCCTGGCGGTGGCGGTGGTCGCGGTCGCGATGGTGGTGGTCGTCGTCTTCGGCTGGGCCGGACGGTGACCGGGGCGGGCGACGGGGGCGGGCCACCCCTCCGGGACCCGGGGCTCCAGCCCGAGCGCACCCGGCTGGCCTGGCGGCGCACCACCCTGTCCTGCACGGTCACGGCGGTGCTCGCGGGCAAGCAGGCGATCCACGAGGGCGTGACGGCGACCGGTCTGCTCGCGGCGGGGCTCTCGGCGCTGGTGTGGATCGGCTTCCTCGCGGTGGCGCACCGCAGGATCCAGTCGCTCGGCGCGGTGCGGCCGAGGCAGCTGTCGCTGCGGAGCGCCTGGCTGACCGCGCTGTGCACGATCGCGTTCGCGGGGTTCGCGGTGGCGATCGTGCTCTGAGCGGCCGTGGGCGAGGCCCTCCGCAGAGACCCGCACCCGACCCGCACCCGACCTGAAGAAACGGGCATTCCGGACTAGCCTGAGGTGGTCAGCCGTCCCCTCGCAGAGGCGGAACCATGACCGTCACCCACCACGAGCACCCGACCCACGCGCACAGCCACGGCCCGTCCTGCGGGCACACCTCCGTCCCCCACCGGGACCACATGGACTACGCGCACGACGGGCATCTGCACCGCGAGCACGCGGGGCACTGGGACGAGTGCGAGTCCTCCGCGCACGTGGCGCACACCCACCCCGACCACACGCACGGACCGGAGTGCGGGCACACCGCCGTCCCGCACGGCGACCATGTCGACTACGCCCACGACGGGCACCGGCACGCGGCGCACGGCAACCACTGGGACGACCACTAGGGCCTGCCGTCGCCCCCGGTTTCCCCCGGACCCGGCGCGACTGGCACCCTTCCCCTGTCCAGTCGGGCTCTCATCCAGGGGAACTCCTGTGTCTGCCACCGATCCTTACGTGGTCGAACTCGCGCCGAACGTCCACGCCTTCGTCCAGCCCGACGGCGGCTGGTGCCTGAACAACGCCGGCTTCCTCGGCGACCGCGGCGAGACGCTGCTCGTCGACACGGCCGCCACCGAGCGGCGGGCCCTGCTGCTGCGCGACGCGGTCCGCGACGCGGGGCTCGCGGCGCCGCGCACGATCGTCTCCACGCACCACCACGGCGACCACACCTACGGCAACGGGGTGTTCCGGCCGGAGGCGCGGATCATCGGCCACGAGAACTGCCGGGCCGAGCAGCTCGCCGCCGGGCACCAGCTCCATCTGCTGTGGCCGCAGACCGACTTCGGCCGGGTCGAGATCCTGCCGCCCCACCTCACGTACCGGGACTCCCTCACGCTGTACGTCGGCGAGGTGGAGGTGCGGGTGATCCACCCGGGTCCGGCGCACACCACCGGCGACTCGATCGTCCATCTCCCCGAGCACGGCGTCGTGTTCACCGGCGACCTGGTCTTCCACGGCGGCACGCCGTTCCTGCTGACGGGCTCGCTCGCCGGTTCGCTGCGCGCGCTCGCCCTGCTGCGCGGGCTCGACGCGCCCACGGTGGTGCCCGGGCACGGCCGGGTGACCGACCCCTCCGCGTACGACGCGACCGAGCGCTATCTGCTCTGGGTGCGGGAGCTGGCCCGGGAGGGCCACGCGAAGGGGGCGTCCCCGCTGGAGACGGCCCGGGGCGCGGAGCTCGGCGAGTTCGCCGCGTGGCGCGAGAGCGAGCGGCTGGTCGCCAACCTGCACCGGGCGTACGCGGAGCTGGACGGCCTGCCGGAGGGGCACCCGCTGGACCCGGTGGCGATCTTCGGGGACATGGCCGCGATGAACGGCGGGGCGCCGGTGGCCTGCCACGCCTGACCGGCGCCGCCCGGCGACGACCATCGCCGCCGCCTGGCGGGCCCGCCGCGCCGCCCCTCGCCGGGCGGGCCCCTCTGGACGACATACCGACTGGTCGGTCATCATGAACGCCGACGCCGACCCCGGAGGTATCCGCACATGAGCTCCACCCCGCCGCCCGGCTCCCCGCCCCCCGGTCTCGACCCCGAGCGGCTGCGTGCCTTCCTCGACCGTGAGCGGCCCGGCCTCGTCACCGGTCCGCTCACGGCCCGGCTGATCGAGGGCGGCCGGTCGAACCTGACGTACCAGGTGACCGACGGCACCGGCCGCTGGGTCGTGCGGCGCCCGCCGCTCGGCCATGTCCTCGCCACCGCGCACGACATGAAGCGCGAGCACCGGGTCATCAGCGCCCTGCGGACCACCGCCGTGCCCGTGCCGGGGACGGTCGCGCTCTGCGAGGACGAGTCGGTGCTCGGAGCGCCGTTCTACGTCATGGAGTTCGTGCCCGGCACGCCGTACCGCTCGGCGGCCGAGCTCGCCCCGCTCGGCCCCGCCCGTACCCGCGAGGCCGTCCTCGGGCTCGTCGACACCCTCGTCGACCTGCACGCCGTGGACCCCGCCGCCGTCGGGCTCGACGACTTCGGGCGGCCCGAGGGCTTCCTCGACCGCCAGCTGCGCCGCTGGGGCAAGCAGCTCGCCGCCTCACGGGGCCGCGAACTGCCGGGCATCGACGAGCTGCACGCCGCCCTGGGCCGGGGCCTGCCCACCTCGCCCGCGCCCACCGTCGTGCACGGCGACTACCGGCTCGACAACGTCCTCATCGGCGCGGACGACCGCATCGAGGCCGTCCTCGACTGGGAGATGTCCACCCTCGGCGACCCGCTCACCGACCTCGGGCTGCTCGTCATGTACAGCGCGCCCCTGGAGCTGCCGGACTCCCCCATCTCCACCACCGCGTCCGCCGCCGGCCATCCCACGCCCGCCGAGCTGATCGAGCGCTACGCCGCCCGCTCCGGCCGGGACACCGGCGCCGTCTCCTGGTACACGGCCTTCGCCTGGTTCAAGCTGGCCGTGATCCTGGAGGGCATCCACTACCGCTACACCCTCGGGCAGACCGTCGGCGCCGGCTTCGACCGGATCGGCGAGCTCGTCCCCGTCTTCATCGAGCACGGCCTCACCACCCTCCAGGAAGGCTGACCCGTCATGGACTTCGCGTACGACGCCCGCACCGAGGAACTGCGGGCCAGGCTCCTCGCCTTCATGGACGAGCACGTGTACCCCGCCGAGGCCGTCGCCCACGAGCAGCGGGCCCGGCTCGCCTCCCCGTGGGACACCCCGGCGGTCGTCGAGGACCTGAAGGCCGAGGCGAAGCGCCAGGGGCTGTGGAACCTCTTCCTCCCGGACGAGGAGTACGGGGCGGGGCTCACCAACCTCCAGTACGCGCCGCTCGCCGAGATCACCGGCCGCAGCCCCCAGCTGGCGCCGACCGCCCTCAACTGCGCCGCCCCCGACACCGGGAACATGGAGGTGCTCGCCCAGTTCGGCGACGAGGCGCAGAAGAAGCAGTGGCTGGAGCCGCTGCTCGCGGGCGAGATCCGCTCGGCGTTCGCCATGACCGAGCCCGAGGTGGCCTCCTCCGACGCGACCAACATCGAGACCCGGATCCGGCGGGACGGCGACGCGTACGTCATCGACGGGCGCAAGTGGTACATCTCCGGGGCGATGAACCCCGACTGCCGGATCTTCATCGTCATGGGCAAGACCGACCCGGACGCCGCCGACCAGCGCCGCCAGCAGTCGATGATCCTGGTGCCGCGCGACACCCCCGGCGTCGAGGTGCGCCGCGCCATGCGGGTGTACGGCTACGAGGACCACTCCCACGGCGGCCACGCCGAGGTGGTCTTCGACGGCGCCCGGGTCCCGGCCACGCACCTGATCGGCGAGGAGGGCGGCGGCTTCGCCATCGCCCAGGCCCGGCTCGGCCCCGGCCGCATCCACCACTGCATGCGGCTGATCGGCATGGCCGAGCGGGCCATCGAGCTGATGTGCCGGCGCGCGGTCTCCCGTACCGCCTTCGGCAAGGCCCTCGCCCAGCAGGGGGTCGTGCAGAACTGGATCGCGGACGCCCGGGTCACGGTCGAACAGCTGCGGCTGCTCGTCCTCAAGACGGCCTGGCTGATGGACACCGTCGGCAACCGGGGCGCCCACACCGAGATCCAGGCCATCAAGATCGCCACCCCGCGCGCGGTGGTCGACATCATCGACCGGGCGGTCCAGCTGCACGGCGCCGGCGGGGTCTCGCAGGACTTCCCGCTCGCCGAGCTGTGGGCCGGGGCGCGCACCCTGATGCTGGCGGACGGGCCCGACGAGGTGCACCAGCGGTCGCTGGCGCGCCGGGAGCTGAAGAAGTACCTCTGAGCCCGCCGGACCTGCCTACGGGCGCAGGGCCCGCAGCAGGAGGTCGGCCAGGTGGTCGGCCACCTGCTGCGGGGTGAGCGGGCCGTCGGGGCGGTACCAGGTGGACAGGTGGTGGACCGACCCGAAGTGGTAGTCGACCACCAGGTCGGCGGGGGTCGCCGCGGAGAACACCCCGGCCTGCTGGCCCTCCTCGATCAGGGCCCGGAACCGCTCGTGGTAGCGGCGGCGCTCGGCCCGTACCTGCTTGTTCTTCTCCGGGCTGAGGTGGTGCATGGAGCGGAAGAAGATGGCGGCGTCGTCGAGGTTGTCGATCGTGGTGACGACGACGTCGGCGGCGGCGTCCCGCAGCCGCCGCTCCACCGGGGCGTCGGCGCCCGCGAAGGCGTCGAGGCGCTCCTGCTGGAGGCGGAGCACCCTGGCGTAGACCTCCTGGAGCAGGTCCTCCTTGGAGCCGAAGTAGTGGTAGAGCGCGCCCTTGGTGACGCCCGCGGCCTCGACGATCTCCTGGACGGAGGTCCGGTCGTACCCCTGCTCCGCGAAGAGCCGGGTGGCGGCGGCGAGCAGCCTCTGGGGGACGGGGACCCCGTTGCCGTCCGTCGTCCTGGCCATGCTCCGCCTTCTTTCGTCCATGCCGGCGCTCGTGCCGGTGTTCACGTCCGGGACCGCAGGTCCCGCCTGAGGATCTTCCCACTTGTCGTCTTGGGGAGCTCCGCCAGGATCTCGACCTCGCGCGGGTACTTGTACGCGGCGAGCCGCTGCTCACAGTAGGCGGAGAGCTCGGCGGGGCCCGCATCGGCGCCGGGCCGCAGGCTCACGTACGCCTTCACCGTCTCGCCCCGGTAGGCGTCGGGGACGCCTACGACGGCGGCCTCGCGGACGGCCGGGTGGGTGTAGAGGACGTCCTCGACCTCGCGCGGCCAGACCTTGAAGCCGGAGGCGTTGATCATGTCCTTCTTGCGGTCGACGACGTACAGCCAGCCGTCCGCGTCCATGAAGCCGATGTCGCCGGTGCGCAGCTCCCCGTCGGGGAAGGTGGCGGCGGTGGCCTCGGGCAGCCGCCAGTAGCCGGGGACGACCTGGGGGCCGCGGACGGCGATCTCGCCCTGCTCGCCGAACGGGACCTCGGCGCCGTGCTCGTCGAGGATCCGCACGACGGTGTCGGGGCCGGGGACGCCGACGGAGAGCGTGCCGGAGGCGGGGTCGACGGGCGCCTCGGCCTGCGGCGGCACGGAGGCGCAGGGGGCGGTGCACTCGGTGAGGCCGTAGCCGTTGCGCAGGTACGGGCCGAAGCCGGCGCGGAACCGTTCGACGAGGGCGGGCGGCACGGGCGCGCCGCCGGAGCTCATCACGAGGAACGAGGAGAAGTGGCCGGGGGTGGCGGCCGGGTGGGCGGCGAGCGCCATGTAGGCGGTGGAGGGGCCGACGGTGTAGGCGGGCCGGTGCTCCAGGAAGGCGTCCAGGACGACCCCGGCCTCGAAGCGGTAGGCGAGGGCGAGGGTGCCGCCGTTGGCGAAGCAGGCGCCGAGTTCGCAGACGAGTCCGGTGATGTGGAAGAGCGGGGCGAGGGCGAAGTAGACGGCGCCCTCGGGGACGGGGTGGCCGGTGCGCTGGCGTTCGGCGTTGTGGACGATGCCCCGGTGCAGGTTGAGGGCGCCCTTGGGGGTGCCGCTGGTGCCGGAGGTGTAGCTGATCAGGGCGATGTCGTCGGTGGCCGGGTCGCGGCCCTCGGGGGCCGGGTGTCCCGCGCGGGCGACGGAGAGCAGGTCGTCGGCTCCCTGGAGGGCGTCGGCGGCGGCCTTCTCGAAGCCCAGGACGCGGGGGTCGTCGCGGGTCTGGAGCTCGCGCTCGAAGGCGGTGAGGGCGGTCCGGACGCCGGCCTCGGCGGCGGTGTCGCGGAGGTAGGCGTCCCAGGCGCGGTCGGAGCAGACCAGGGCGGTGGCGCCGGAGTCCCGCAGGGCGTGGCCGACCTCGCCCGCCTTGTACATGGGGTTGAGCGGGACGACGGTGGCGCCCGCCTTCCAGGCGCCCAGGAGGGCGAGGACGAAGTGGGGGCTGTTCTGGAGCATGACGGCGACCCGGTCGCCGCGTCCGACGCCCCGGGCGGCCAGGTGTCCGGCGACGGAGTCGGAGAGGGCGTCGGCCTCGCGGTAGGAGATCCGGCCGTCGAAGTAGGCGAGGGCCGGGTGGTCCGGGGTGCGGGCGGCGGCGGCGCGGAAGGCGTGCAGGACGGTGGGGGGCGGGCTGATGGGGGCCCGCTGGGCCGCGCTGAGGCGCCCGAGCCAGGGCCGGGCGGCGTAGATCGATCCCGTACGGCCGCCGTCCGTGCCGTCATCGGCGTCCCGTCCCTGCCCGCTCATGCGCCCGTCCCTTCCCACTTCCGCTGGATGTGGTTCATATTGCCCAGCCACCGTTCGGGCTCGGTCGCCCGGGCCCGGTAGTAGTCGGCGACCTCGGGGTGGGGCAGGACGAGGAAGCGGTCGGCGGCCATGGCGTCGAAGAGGGCGTCGGCGACGTCCTCGGGCTCGATGGCGGTGGGGGCGAGGACGAGTTCACCGGCCGTCCCGGAGGCGGTGAGCATGTCGGTGCGCACGCCCTGCGGGCAGATGGCGTGCACCTTGAGGCCGCGGTGGCGGTAGGTGAGGGAGAGCCATTCGGCGAAGGCGTACGCGCCGTGCTTGGAGACGCTGTACGGCGCGGCGCCGATCATGGTGAGCAGTCCGGCGGCGGAGACGGTGGAGACGAAGCGGCCGGTGCCGCGCTCCAGCCAGTCGGGCAGCAGCACGCGGGCCGCGCGGACGTGGGCCATGACGTTGACGTCCCAGGCGGCGGCCCAGACCTCCTCGTCGGCGAAGGCGTCGCCGGGCGAGGCGAGTCCGGCGTTGGCGCACCAGACGTCCACGGTGCCGCCGAGCGCTGCGCGGGCCTCCTCGACGATCCCGGAGGCGTCCCCGGGGACGGCGAGGGCGCCGATCTCGTCGGCGACGGCCTTGGTGCGGCCGGGGTCGATGTCGTTGACGACGACCCGGGCCCCCTCGGCGGCGAACCTGCGGGCGAGCGCGGCCCCGATGCCGCCACCCGCGCCCGTGACGACCACAGCGGCCCCCTCGACGCCCTGCACCGTACTCATCGGCGGCCCACCTCTCCGTAGCGACTGTGCGGGCAGACTAACCGGTCGGTATGGAGCCGGGGAAGACTCCGGCGGTACGCCTCGTTCCGCGCGGGCCGGTGGAGCGCTAGCGTGCGTGCCCATGTCAGGAAAGGCGATCAAGGAGGTTTCCGCATGAGCCTGTCCAGACGTGGCCTGCTGGCCGCGGGCGGCGCCCTCGGCGCCGTGGCGGCGGCCGGTACGGGGTCGGCGGCGGCGCACGCGGCCCCGCCGGGGCCCGGCGGGGAGGGCGTGCCGGGCCGCCGGGTCCGCACCGGGTTCGAGCGGCTCGCCGCCGACGGGTACGCGCGGCTGGCCGGGCAGCGGGTCGGCGTGGTCACCAACCCGACCGGCATCACCGCCGAGGCCCGGCACATCGTGGACGTGATGCACGCCGACGAACGCGTCGACCTGGTCGCCGTCTTCGGCCCCGAGCACGGCTTCCGCGGCACGGCCCAGGCCGGCGGCTCGGAGGGGCGGTACGACGACCCGGCGACCGGCCTTCCGGTCTACGACACGTACCTGAAGAGCGGGCAGCCGCTGGCCGACGTGTTCACCGCCTCGGGCGTGGACACCGTCGTCTTCGACATCCAGGACGTGGGCGCGCGCTTCTACACGTACATCTGGACGCTCTACGACTGCATGGTGGCGGCCTCGCTGGCCGGGAAGCGCTTCGTGGTCCTCGACCGGCCGAACCCGGTGACGGGCCGGGCCGCGCTGGGGCCCGTCCTCGACCGGGCGTACGCGACCTTCGTCGGGCGCGAGCCCATCGCGCAGGCGCACGGGATGACGGTGGCGGAGCTGGCCCGCCTGTTCAACGGGGAGTTCCTCGCAAAGCCGGTGGCGCTGGAGACGGTGGCGGCGAGCGGCTGGCGGCGCGGGGAGTTCTTCGACGCCACGGGGCTGCCGTGGGTGCCGCCGAGCCCCAACATGCCGACGCCGGACACCGCGCTCGTCTACGCGGGCACCTGCCTCTTCGAGGGCACCAACCTCTCCGAGGGGCGCGGCACCACCCGCCCGTTCGAGCTGCTCGGCGCGGAGGGGATCGACGGCCGCTGGGCGGAGGCGGCGAACGCCCTTGAACTGCCCGGGGTGCGCTTCCGCGAGGCGTACTTCGCGCCGACCTTCTCCAAGTTCCAGGGGAAGACCGTGGGCGGGCTCCAGCTGATGGTCCACGACCGCGCGGCCTTCGACCCGGTACGCACCGGGATCGCGCTCCTTGTCACCGCGCGGCGGAGCTGGAGCGGTTTCGCCTGGCGCGCCGACAACTGGATCGACAAGCTGACCGGTTCGAGCCGGGTGCGCACCCTGATCGACGCGGGGGCGACGGCGGACGAGGTGGCGGCGGCCTGGGAGACGGACCTGGCGGCGTTCCGGGCGCTGCGGCGCGCGTACCTGCTCTACCACTGACGGGGACGGGGGGCTGACCCCCGGACGATCACGGGGGCGGACCGGATGTCCGGGCCCGCCCCCGGCGGCGAGGCTGGGACCATGAGCCCTGCTTCCTTACGACGACGCCACCGCCGCCCCCTGACCGTCCTGCTCGCCGCCCTGTGCGCGGCCCTGCTCGCCCCCACGGCCCCGGCCCTCGCCCGCGACACCGGGCGCCCCGACCCGGCCCGCGAACTCGCCGTCACCGCGCGCCCCTTGACCAATGTGCGGGCCCTGGAGCGGATCGTCGGCGACGCCAAGGTCGTCGGCGTCGGCGAGGCCACGCACAGCTCCCACGAGTTCTTCGAGGCCAAGCACCGGATCTTCGAACAGCTCGTGGAGCGCCAGGGGTTCACCACCTTCGCCCTGGAGGCGAACTGGAGCACCGGACTGCTGGTCGACGCCTACGTGCGCTCCGGCAAGGGCGACATCCGGAAGATCATGCGGGACGAGTTCCAGAACGCGTACGGCTTCTGGAACACCGAGGAGTACCTGGACCTGTTCACCTGGATGCGGCGGCACAACCAGCGCCACCCGGAGCACCCGGTGCGCTTCATGGGCAACGACCTCGGCTACGCGGGCCCCAACCTCTTCGACGAGGTCACCGGCTACGTGGCCCGGACGCGGCCGCGGCTGCTCCCCCGGGTCCAGGAGCTCTACCGGGGCTCGCGACCGGTGGGCACGGTGGACGCCTGGATGAACGCGTACCTGACCAGGCCGCTCGCCGAGCGCAAGGCCATGGCGGCCGACGTCGGCCGGGTGCTCGCCCTCCTGGAGCGGCAGGGGCCGGCCGGAAAGGACCGCGCGGCCCGCGCGGCGCACGCGTGGGCGGTGCAGCACGCCCGGGTCATCGCCCAGGTCGGCACGGAGTACGCGTACGACCTGACCGGCCAGGCGGGCCCGGACGAGACCGCGCGGGCGATGCTCTACCGCGACCGGGTCATGGCCGAGAACACCGTGTGGTGGCAGCGCCGCACCGGCGACCGGATGGTGCTGTCCGCGCACGACGGGCACATCGGCTACGAGACCCCCCGTCCCGAGCAGTACCCGCGCCTCCAGGGCGCGTTCCTGCGCGACGCGCTCGGCGCGGGGTACGTGAGCATCGGCGCCACCTTCGGGCGCGGCTCGTTCAACGCGCACGACACGACGGCTCCGGGCGAACCCGTACGGGAGTTCACCGTCGGCCCGCTGGGCGCCGACAGCAACGCGCACGTCCTCGACCGGGTCATGGACCGCCCCTTCCTGCTGGACCTGCGGACCGCGACCCCGGCCGCCCGGAGCTGGCTGGGCGTCGCCCGGCCGACGCGGTCGGTCGGCACGGCATACCCCTGGGACGGCGACGTCGCGGACGTGCGGCTGTCGACCGCGTACGACGCCGTCGTGCACTTCCCCGAGATCTCGGCGGCGCGGGTCATCGGCTGACGACTGCCCGTGCCTCCTCGTGGGAAGAATCCCGGTGCCGACGGCACACCTCGACGCGGAGGGACGGGGCCATGACCGGGATGAGTGTCGGGCCGTACCGCGAGATCACCTTCGACAAGGACGGCGAGGGCCCCGGCGGTCCCGCCGGTCAGGCGGCCGCTCTCGCGGAGCTCTCCCGCCAAGGCTGCACGGACCTGGTGGTGTTCGCCCACGGCTGGAACAACACGCCGTCCGTGGCGACCCGTTTCTACTCGGCCTTCTTCGCCCCCTTCCCCGGCCTCGAAGGGCCGGGGGTGCGGCTGGGGTACGCGGGGGTGGTCTGGCCCTCGATGATGTTCTCCGACGAGCCGGTCCCCGACTTCGCCTCCCTCACGGCCGCCGTGCCCGGGAAGACGGCGGTCGTGGCGCGGCTCGCGGAGCTCGTCGGCACGGAGCCCGCGCGGGAGTCGGCGTTCGCCGAGTTCGGCGCGCTGCTGCGGGAGCTGACGGACACGGACCGGGCGGGGCTGCGCGATGCCGGTGCGGACGCCGAGGCCGACTCCGACGTCCCGGCCTTTCTCGTCGCCGATCCGCTCACGACGTACGGGGCGTTCGCGGACGCGGGGGACGCGGACGGCGCGGACAGCTCGGCGGACGCTGAGGCGCTGCTCGGGGGAGACCGGCTGAAGCGGCTGTGGAAGGGGGCCAAGGAGGCCCTGCGCCAGGCCACGTACTACACGATGAAGCGCCGCGCGGGCGTGGTCGGCGCCCGGGGGCTCGGCCCGCTGCTCGGCGAACTCGCCGGTACGGCGCCGGACCTGCGCGTCCACCTCGCCGGGCACAGCTTCGGCGGCCGGCTGGTCGCGCACGCCCTGCTCGGGCTGCCCGACGGCACCCGCAGCGTCAAGTCGGTAACCCTCCTCCAAGGCGCCTTCTCCCACTACGCGTTCGCCGCCCGGCTGCCGCACGCCCCCGGCCGGGGCGGCTCCCTGCCCGACCTCCAGCGCCGGATAGACGGCCCCCTGGTGGCCTGCCACTCCCGCCACGACACCGCGCTGCGGGTGTACTACCCGCTGGCCTCCCGGCTCTCGCGCGACGACGACGCGGTCCTCGGGCAGGACGACCGCCGGTGGTGGGCGATCGGCTACGACGGCATTCAGGCCGTTCCCGGAACGACCGCCCGCACCCTGGGGACGGTGCTGCGGGACGGGCTGCCCGGCTCTGGGTGCGTGAGCGTGGACGCGGCGGAGGTGGTGTCGGAGCACAGCGACGTCTGCCACCCGGAGCTGGCGCGGGTGGTGGCGCGGGCGGGCCGCTTCGGCGGGTGAACGGCTGATCGACGGGTGGGGTCCTGGGGGTGACTTCCGGCCGTCGGAGGGCCGCCGACGGCTGTCATCCGATTTTCGATGGAACACGAAGCGCCTCCCGTTCGTCCCTCTCATATCGCCGAAGTGCCAGCGACGGAGGTGGGCAGACGATGGCCGGGTTCCGGAGTCTCGCGAGACAGGTCCGTGATCCAGGGAGCGACACGGCCTTGCGACGGTATTCGCTGCGCAAGTGCCTTGAGCGGTTCGCGCCCTACGGTCACCGGGCGACCTGGGACCATCTGTGCCGGAGCCACGGCTTCGGCCCGGAGG
Source organism: Streptomyces sp. NPDC094032 (assembly GCF_040303965.1). NCBI lineage: Bacteria > Bacillati > Actinomycetota > Actinomycetes > Kitasatosporales > Streptomycetaceae > Streptomyces > Streptomyces sp. NPDC094032. The sequence goes on from NZ_JBEOUE010000008.1 coordinate 190,937, forward strand.
ACCGGGAAGCCGATCCGGGGCGGCTGGTGGCCGCACTGGACGAGTTGGAGCAGGCGCGGGCCGTGTGGCTCGCGTACGAGGAGGAGTTCGCCGAGCGCAGGCGGCGGGAGAAACACGGCGGGCTGCGCCGGCCCGGCGCGCTCGACGAGTGGCACCGCCGGATCTGGGGCGGCAACGGGGTGGCCCGCTGCGACGATCCCGCCCTGCATCCGCAGGAGCCGCTGCCCGAGGTGCTGGAGCGGCTGGTGGCCGCGCTGAAGCGGGGTCCCGGCGAGCACTGCCCGGTCTGCGCGGGGCCGCGCATCGAGTGGCGCGCGGAGCTGCGGGACGAGCCGTGGTTCGGTCCGGTGTGCGAGGACTGCGGGGTGCTGATACCCCGCGCGGTCCTCACGCCCCGGGCGCTCGCCCGGACCCGTGGCGACGCGCTGCCGCGGCTGGCCTCGGTGGCGTGATGCTCCAGGTCTGTCTCAACGGGGGCCACGGGCCCGGGGATTCGGCCGCGCTGCCGATGTCCCCGGTCGCGATGGCCGAGGCGGCGGCCGCCGCCGTCGCCGCGGGCGCCGACGACGTGCATGTGCATCCCAAGACGCCCTGCGGCAGCGACACCCTGTCGCCGCGGGTCCTCGCCGACACGCTGGCCGCGATCCGCGCGGCCGTGGACGTGCCGGTGGGCGTGACGACCGGGGTCCGCTCGGAGCGCGACCCGGTGCGCCGGCTCGCCCGGGTCCGCGCCTGGACGACACTGCCCGACCACGCCTGCGTCAACTGGCACGAACCGGGGGCCGAGGCCCTCGCCGCCGCTCTGCTCGGCCGGGGCGTCGCCGTCGAGGCCTGCCTGCGCTCCGGTACGGACGGCCCGGCCCGCTTCCTGCGCTCCGCGCTTGCCCCGCGCGTGCTGCGCGTCCTCGCCGAGGTGACGGACCCCTCCCCCGCGACGGCCGAGTCCTCGGCCCGGGCCCTGCTGGCCGCCCTGTCGCGCTCCCCGCACGCCCGCCCGGTCCTGCTGCACGGCACCGGGGACACCGCCTGGCCGCTCCTGCGCCTGGCCCGCCGGCTGGGTCTCGCCACCCGCATCGGCCTGGAGGACACCCTGCTGCTGCCCGACGGCACCCCGGCCCGCTCGAACGCCCAGTTGGTGTCGGCGGCACTCGCGGCACCGATCACGGCGTAGCCCCGGCCCCCTGAAAAGAAACGACGCTAGCAGGCGGGAAATCCGCTCGCCCAGCGGAATTCCGCGCGGGCAGAGTGTGCGGCGACGCCGCCCGCCACCAGCCGGGCGGGGGCCCGCCCACGGGGGTGGCGGGTCCCCGCCCGTTCCTTCTCAGGCCCTGCTCTCGGGTCCTGCTCTCAGGCCCTGCTCTCGGGCATCAGGCGCGAGCCGCTCAGCCGCTCGCCGAACGCGTCGTCGGGGTTGGACAGGACGCAGTTCTCCAGCGAGAGGCAGCCGCAGCCGATGCAGTCGCTCAGGTGGTCCCGCAGCCGCCCGAGCTGCTTGATCCGCTCGTCCAGCTCGGTCCGCCAGGCCGCCGAGAGGCGTGCCCAGTCCTCGTGGGTGGGCGTGCGCTCCTCGGGCAGCCGGGCGAGGGCGTCGCGGACGGTCGCGAGCGGGATGCCGACCCGCTGGGCGGCCCGGATGAAGGCGACGCGGCGGAGTATGTCGCGGCCGTAGCGGCGCTGGTTGCCGCTGGTGCGGCGGCTGCTGATCAGGCCCTTGGACTCGTAGAAGTGGAGGGCCGAGACGGCCGCTCCGCTGCGCGCGGACAGCTGGCCGACGGTGAGTTCATGGATCTTCTCGGGAATCTGCGGCACCCGGTCGAGCCTACGCGAGGGGCGTTCCGCTCCGTTGACAGGAGGCCGCCCGCCCCCACATGCTGAGCAAGCGCTTAGACATCACGGGAACGAGAGGGAGCGGGAACATGGCCGAGCCGAGGATCTTCACCTCCGCCGAGGAACTGCGCGCCGGGGTCGGCGAGCAGCTGGGCCACAGCGACTGGCTGGAGATCGAGCAGAAGCGGATCGACCAGTTCGCCGACGCGACGGGCGACCACCAGTGGATCCATGTGGACCCGGAGCGCGCCGCCGCGGGCCCGTTCGGGCGCACGATCGCGCACGGCTACCTCACCCTCTCGCTCCTGCCGGTGCTGGTGCCGCAGATCATGCGCGTCGAGGGCATGAAGATGGGGCTCAACTACGGCACCGACAAGGTGCGTTTCCCCGCCCCCGTACCGGTGGGCTCGCGGCTGCGCGCCACCGCCGTGCTCACCGATGTGACGGAGGCGGGCGGCGGGGTGCAGGTGACCGCGAAGGTGACCGTGGAGCGCGAGGGCGGCGACAAGCCGGTGTGCGTCGCCGAGTCGGTCTCCCGCTACTACTTCTGAACCCCCGCCATCCGCAGCACGAGGTCGGCGTAGAGCGCGCCGACCTCGTCCGGCGTCCGGCGCCCCTGGGTGTTGAACCAGCGCGAGACGTCGATGCAGAGGGAGAGCACCGCGACGGTGGTGCCCGCCACGTCCGGGACGTCGAACTCCCCCGCCGCCACGCCCTCGTCGAGGATCCGCCGCACGGTCGCGTCCGACTCGCGGCGCAGCGCCACGATCTCGGCGCGGTGCTCGGGGCCGAGGGCGTCGAGCTCGTACTGCACGACCCGGGCGGTGGTGTGCCGCTCGGCGTGCCAGCGGACGAAGGACCGTACGGCGTCGGCGAGTCGCTCCGCGGCCGTGCCCGGGCCGTCGGCGGCGTCGCGGAGGAGCTCCAGGGCCTTGTCGTGCCCGATCCGGCTGATCCGGTGGAGCAGCTCTTCCTTGGTCTTGTAGTGGATGTAGAGCGCGGCCGGGCTCATCCCCGCCCGGCCCGCGATGTCACGGGTCGTCGTGGCGTGGTAGCCGCGCTCGGCGAACGCCTCGACGGCCGCGACCAGCAGCCGCCGGGCCGCTTCGGGCGTGACCTCGCCCCACGGCATGTCCTCGCCGCCGGGCGTCTCCTGCGCCACGCTCATCGCACTCTCCTCGTCGGGCCTTCGGGACGAACACCATACAACGAAGCTGAGCAAGCGCTTAGAGCGTACGGGCTCAGCTTTCCTGCCGGTCGCGGACGACCTTGGCGAGCGTGAAGGCGGAGGTGGTCAGGTAGAGGACCGCGACGGCGAGGAAACCTCGGACCCAGGCGCTGGCGTCGAGCTGGTAGATCCCGACCGTCACGGCCAGGAGGGCGAGGCCGAAGGAGAGGATCGCCTGCACGTAGTAGGCGGCGGTGTTCTGCTGCTGCTTGACCGGGTAGTCGCTCATGCCGGACAGCATCGGGCGGACGTGGCCGGTGCCACATCCGCCCGGATACTCAGGGGGCGCGCCCCGGGTACTCCCTAGGTACTCCCCGGGTACTCCCCGGATACTCAGAAGGCCGAGACCCCCGTCAGCGCCCGCCCGATGATCAGCTTCTGGATCTGGCTGGTGCCCTCGTACAGGGTCATCACGCGCGCGTCCCGCAGCAGTTTGCCGACCGGGTACTCGTCGATGTAGCCGTAGCCGCCGAAGACCTGGAGGGCGTTGTTGGCCGCGCGGACGGCGGCCTCCGAGGCGAACAGCTTGGCCTTCGAGGCGGCGGTGGCGAACTCCTGGCCGCGGTCGATCAGGTCCGCGACCCGCCAGGTGAGCAGCCGCGCCGCGTCCACGTCGACCGCGATGTCACTGATCAGCTCCTGCACCAGCTGGTACGAGGCGATGGGCTTGCCGAACTGCTCGCGCTCCCCCGCGTACCGCACGGCCGCGTCGAGCGCCGCCTGGGCGATGCCGACACAGCCCGCGGCGACCGACATGCGGCCCTTGGCGAGGGCGGACATGGCGATCGAGAAGCCCTTGCCCTCGGGGCCGAGCATCGCGCCCGCCGGCACCCGGACGCCGTCGAGGACCAGTTCGGCGGTGGCCTGGCCGCGCAGACCCAGCTTGCCGTGGATGGTGCGGCGGGTGAGGCCGGGGGTGTCGGTGGGCACCAGGAAGGCGGAGACGCCCTTGTGACCGGGGGTGTCGTTGGTGCGGGCGAAGAGCAGCACGACATCGGCCCAGGTGCCGTTGGTGATGAACATCTTGCTGCCGTCGATGACGTACGCGTCGCCGTCGCGGACCGCCCGGGTGGCGAGGTTCCCGGCGTCGGAACCGGTGCCCGGCTCGGTCAGGCCGAAGCAGCCGATCGCGTCGCCGGAGGCGAGCCGCGGCAGCCAGCTCCGCTTCTGCTCCTCGTCGCCCCAGGAGGCGATGGTCTTGGCGACCAGGCCGAGCGAGACGGAGACGATGCCGCGCACCGAGGAGTCGCCGCGGCCCAGTTCCTCGGTCACCAGGCAGTACGAGAGGTGGTCGCCGCCCGAGCCGCCGTACTCCTCCGGGATCGTCAGGCCGAGGAAGCCGACCGCGCCCAGCTTCTTCACGATCGACCGGTCGACGTTCTCCGCCCGGTCCCACTCGACGACGTACGGGGCGACCTCACGGGCGACGAAGTCCTCGGCGAGCCGTCGTACGGCCGCCTGCTCCTCGCTCGGCTCCAGATTCACCGCGCCACCCCATCCCCATTTAATTACCACTGCTAGTTTTTATGGCCAGGCCTACTATGTGCGCCATGGCCCGACCGCGCAAGCCCCTCCTCAGCCGAGACCGCATCGTCGAGACGGCGGGAGCGCTCGTGGACGCCGAGGGGCTCGCCGCCCTCTCGACCAGGCGGCTCGCCGCCGAACTCGGCGTGAGCGGGCCCTCGCTGTACAACCACTTCCGGACCAAGGACGAGATCCTCGACGCGGTCGCGGACGCGGTCAGCGCCAAGATCGACCTGTCGATGTTCGCGGCCGACGACCCGCGCGACTGGGACACCGCCCTGCGCGACTGGGCGGTCTCCTACCGGGCCGCCCTCCACGACCACCCCCACATCGTCCCGGTCCTCGCCCAGGGCCCCGGCCGCCGCCCGGCCGGCCTGAAGGTCGCCGACGCGGTCTTCGGCGCGATGGTCCGCGCGGGCTGGCCGCCCGCCCAGGCCACCTCCATCGGCGCGCTGATGCGCTACTTCGTCACCGGCTCCGCCCTCGGCTCCTTCGCCCGCGGCTTCGTCGACGACGAGACCGCCTACGACCCCGCCGACTACCCACACCTCGGCCAGGCCCACCTGCTCGCCGAGCGGCGCGAGAAGGTCGACGAGGGCGCCTTCGACACGGGGCTGCGGGCTCTGCTCGACGGCCTCCGGACGCAGTTCGCGCCGTACGCGCGGCAGGACCCGGCCTCCTGACCCCGACGGTTCGGCCGGAACCGAACCGTCCCTGCGCCAAGCTGGTGCCATGGCTCCCAAAGACCTCGCCTCGCTCGCCGCCCTCTTCGCCGACGAGACCCGTGCCACCTTCCTGCTCGCCCTGCTCGACGGACGCGCCTGGACCGCCGGCGAGCTGGCCCGGCACGCGCGGGTGGCGCCCTCGACCACCAGCGAGCACCTCGGCAAGCTGGTCGCGGGCGGTGTGCTCGCCGAGGAGCGGCAGGGCCGCCACCGGTACGTCCGGCTCGCCGACCCCGGCATCGCGCACCTCGTCGAGGACCTGGCCGCCCGCTCCGAACCGGCCGTGCCCCCGGCGCCGTCCGGCCTGCGGGCGGCGAGCGCGGGGCAGGCCATGGCCCGCGGCCGGACCTGCTACGACCATCTCGCCGGGCGGCTCGGCATCGTCCTCACCGACGCCCTGACCGCCCGCGGACTGCTGCGCCAGGACACCGGCTTCGCCCTGACCGACCCGGGCCTGGCCTGGTTCGAGGAGCTGGGCGTCCCCCTCGTACCGAAGGGGCGGCGGCCGGTCGCGCGCGGCTGCCTCGACTGGACCGAGCGCAGACCGCACCTCGCGGGCCTCGCGGGGGCGGCGCTGTGCCGGCACGCGATGGACGCCGGGTGGTGCGTACGGATCGGGTCGGAGCGCGCGGTGAAGGTGACGCCCGAGGGGGAACGGGAGCTGTACGAACGGCTGGGCATCGAGGCGGGGGCGCTGCGGTGAGTCCCTCGGCCCCTGGCCACCCCGGCAGTGCGGTGAGCGGCTCGGTCCTGGCCGGGCCGGGCCAGTTATTGCGGTGAGCGCCGAACGGTCCGCCCCGTACGGTCGGTCCATGCCGAACCGAACCGCACGCCTCGCGCTCGCCGCCGCCGGTGTCACCGTCGTCCTGTGGGCCTCCGCCTTCGTCTCCATCCGCAGCGCGGGCGCCGCCTACTCCCCCGGCGCCCTCGCCCTCGGCAGGCTCCTCGCCGGGTCCCTGGTCCTCGGCACGGTGCTGCTGATCCGCCGCGAAGGGCTCCCGCCGCGGGCCGCCTGGCGCGGGATCGGCATATCCGGGCTGCTGTGGTTCGGGGTGTACATGGTGGTGCTCAACTGGGGCGAGCAGGAGGTCGACGCGGGCACCGCGGCGATGGTCGTGAACATCGGCCCGATCCTGATCGCCCTGCTCGGCGCCCGCTTCCTGAAGGAGTCGCTGCCGCCCCGGCTGCTCGCGGGCATGGCGGTGTCCTTCGCGGGCGCGGTGGCCGTCGGGCTCTCCATGTCCGGCGAGGGGCACGCCTCGGTGCTCGGCGTCGCGCTGTGCCTGCTGGCCGCCGTCGCGTACGCCGGCGGGGTCGTCGCCCAGAAGCCCGCGCTGGCGCACGGCAGCGCGCTCCAGGTCACGACCTTCGGGTGCCTGGTCGGCACGGTGGCCTGTCTGCCGTTCGCCGGGCGGCTGGTCGAGGAGGCGGGCCGGGCCCCGCTGTCGGCGACCCTCAACATGGTCTACCTGGGCGTCTTCCCGACCGCCCTCGCCTTCACGACCTGGGCCTACGCCCTGGCCCGTACGACCGCGGGCCGGATGGGCGCGACGACCTACGCCGTGCCCGCCCTGGTGGTGCTGCTCGCCTGGGTGTTCCTGGGCGAGCTGCCGGGGCTGCTCACCCTGGCGGGCGGCGCGCTGTGCCTGGCGGGCGTGGCGGTGTCCCGGTCGCGGCCGAAGCGCGCGTCGACGGCTCCGGCCGGGACCGTACGGGGCTGACGGCGGGCCCGCGCGCCTAGAACACCACCAGCGCCCGGCCGCCCTTGCCCGCGAGCATGTTGTCGAAGGCGCCCGGGATGCCCTCCAGGGTGATGCGTTCGGTGACCAGGACGCTCAGGTCGAGGCGGCCTGCGCGGATGTGCTCGGCGAGGACCGGGAGGTCCTCGGCCGGGTTGGAGTTGCCGTAGACGCAGCCGGACAGGGTGCGGCCCCAGTGGAAGAGCTCCAGGGCGTTGAAGGTGACCTGCTGGTCCTTGCCGCCGATGCCGACCACCGTGGTGCGGCCGCCGCGCCGGGTGGCGTCCCAGGCGGTACGGATGGTGGCGGCGCGGCCGACGCACTCGACGGACACGTCGGCACCGTGGCCGCCGGTCAGCTTCCGGATCTCCTTGGCGGTGGTGTCGGAGGCGACGACGTACTCGGTGGCCCCGGCGGCCCGGGCCAGCGCCTCCTTCTCCGGCGACACGTCCACCGCGACGATCGTGGAGGCGCCGGCGATCCGGGCGGCCTGGAGGGTGGCGAGGCCGACGCCGCCGACGCCGAAGACGGCGACCGACTCGCCCCGCCGGACCCGCGCGGAGTGGTGGACCGCGCCCCAGCCGGTGAGGACCGCGCAGCCGAGCAGGGCGGCGTCGGTGAGCGGCACGCCGTCCGGGACGGGCAGCACGCAGTTCGCGGCGACGACGGTCTCCTCGGCGAAGGCCGCCACGTTGAGGCCCGGGTGGAGCTCGGTGCCGTCCTGGGTGCGGGCGTACACGTCGGCGGCGCCGGCCAGCGCGTTGGCGCAGAGCCAGACCTCGCCGAGCGAGCAGGGGTGGCAGGTGCCGCAGGACGGCGCCCAGTTGAGGACGACGCCGTCGCCGGGGGCGACGTGGGTGACGCCCTCGCCGACGGAGACCACCGTGCCGGCGCCCTCGTGCCCGAGGACGGCGGGCACCGGCACCCGCATCGTGCCGTTGGACAGCGACAGGTCGGAGTGGCACACCCCGGCGGCGGCGAGGCGGACCCGGACCTGGCCGGGGCCGGGCTCGGGCAGTTCGATGCCGGTGATCTCCAGGGGAGAGCCGACGGCGGGCAGGACGGCGGCGCGGATCACGGATGGGCTCCTCGGGTGCGTACGGTGCTCAGCACGTGCGTACGGTGCTCAGAACTGCAGGGACTTGGTCTGGAGGTACTCGGCGAGCCCGTGGGCGCCGAGCTCGCGGCCGACCCCCGACTGCTTCCAGCCGCCGAAGGGGGCCAGCGGGTTGAAGCGGCCGCCGTTGATGTCGACCTGGCCGGTCTCCATGCGGCGGGCGAAGGCGACGGCCTCGTCCGGCTCGCCCCAGACGGCGCCGCCGAGCCCGTACACGGTGCCGTTGGCGATGGCGAGCGCGTCGGCCTCGTCCTCGTACCGGATGATCGAGAGGACCGGGCCGAAGATCTCCTCCTGGGCGATGGTCATCTCGGGGGTGACGTCGGCGAAGACGGTCGGGGCGACGTAGTAGCCGGTCTCGCGCGGGGCCTCGGGGCCGCCCGCGACGAGCCGGGCGCCCTCGGCGAGGCCCCTCTCGATGTAGCCGCGGACGCGGTCGCGCTGCCTGGCGTTGACGAGCGGGCCGAGACGCTCGCCGGGGACGTACTTGGCGACGGCCTCGGCGGCGAGGGCGACGGCCTCCTCGTACCGCTCGGCGGGGACCAGCATGCGGGTCCAGGCGCTGCACGTCTGGCCGGAGTTGGACATGACGTTGGCGACGCCGACGGCGACCGCCTTGCCGAGGTCCGCGCTGGGCAGGATCACGTTGGCGGACTTGCCGCCGAGTTCGAGGGCGACCCGCTTGACCGCGCCGCCGGCGAGGGCGCCGATCCGGCGGCCGACGGCGGTGGAGCCGGTGAAGGAGACGAGGTCCACGTCCGGGTGCTCGGCGAGGGCCTGTCCTGCGACCGTGCCGAGGCCGGTGACCAGGTTGAAGACACCGGCCGGGACACCGGCGGCGTGCACGGCCTCGGCGAAGAGCTGGGCGGTCAGCGGGGTGTCCTCGGCGGGCTTGAGGACGACGGCGCAGCCCGCGGCGAGGGCGGGGGCGACCTTGGCGACGATCTGGTGGAGCGGGTAGTTCCACGGGGTGATGGCGGCGACGACGCCGACCGGCTCGGAGTGGACGGTCGAGTTGCCGACCTTCTCCTCGAAGGGGTGGGTGGCGGCGAGTTCGGCGTACGACCCGGCCACGGCGATCGGCAGTCCGGCGTGCACGGCGGCGGCGAGCTGCGGCGGGGCGCCGAGCTCGGCGGTGACGGTGGCGGCGATCTCCTCGGCGCGGGCGGCGAGCGCGTCGCGCAGCGCGCCGATCCGGGCGGCCCGCTCGGCGGGCGGCGTGGCGGCCCAGCCGGGGAAGGCGGCGCGGGCGGCGCGGACGGCGGCGTCGACGTCCTCGGCGGTGCCGGCCGGGACGTGGGCGATGACCCGCTCGTCGGCGGGGTCGATCACGGCGATCGTCTCCGTGGACGCGGCCGGGCGCCACTCCCCGCCGATGTACATCGCGTCGTGGGCCTTCATCCGCTGTCTCCTCACACCTCGGCTCGCCACGCCTGCTCGCGCGACCGCACCCAAACTAGCGCTGTTAGTTTTCCAACGCCAGGCCCCTCCCCGGGGGCCGCCGCAGGTCCCGGCCCGGCCGCCCCACCCAGGACCGATCCTCGCGCTCCGTTTCCCGGCTTGTCCACGGGCACCTTGGACAGGGCTGGGGGCTGGGGACTGGGGGGTTCCGCCTTGTGGGGGGTGGGGGCGGGGGCCGGGAGGGCCGGGTAGACGGGCGGAGTCCGGGCGGGCCGGGCAGACGGGCCAAGGCGGGCGGGGCAGGGCGGGCCGAGGCGGGCGGGGCAGGGCGGGCCGAGGCGGGCGGGGCAGGGCGGGTAAGCGGGGCCGGGTCCGGGTGGACCCGTCGGTTGGGGCCTGGGACCAGTAATTCGCCAGTAACGGCCCCGCCCTAGCGTCCCGGCCGAGCCCGCCCCACCCCCGTACGGCCGGTCCCCCTCGGCCGTGCGAGGGGCGGGGCGTCGGCTTCCCCCGTACCAGCGTTGGAGGAGCCACCCACATGCACCTGCCCCGCTCACCGCTGCGGTCCCCCGGCCGCCCGCCGCTCCGGCGCGGAGCGACCGCCTGGGCCGCGGTCGCCGTCACCGCCGCCGCCGTGCTCACCGCTCCGGCCGCCGTCGCCGCCACCCCGTCCGGGCCCGTCCGGGCGAACGTCGACCCGGGTGTCGCCGCGACCGTCGCGGCCGGCCGGGAGGCGACGTTCTTCGTCGTCTTGGGCGACCGCGCCGACCTCTCCCGGGCCCGCGGGCAGCGCGGCCACGCCAAGAAGGCGCGGGCCGCCTTCGACACCCTGCGCGCCGAGGCCACCCGCAGCCAGGCCCCGCTGACCCGCTTCCTGGACCGGGCGAAGGTCGGCTACGAGTCGTACTGGATCGCCAACGCCGTCAAGGTCACCGGCGGCAAGGCCCTCGTCGAGCAGCTGGCCGCCCGCCCCGACGTGGCCTCCATCCGCCAGGAACGCCACTACGCCCTCGACACCGCCGCGCAGGGCCCCGCCGCCGCCCCCGCCGCCACGGCCGAATGGGGCGTCAAGGACATCGGCGCCGACCAGGTGTGGGACCGCTACGACGACCGCGGCGAGGGCATCGTCGTCGCCAACGTCGACTCGGGCGTGCAGTTCGACCACCCGGCCCTCAAGGGCAACTACCGGGGCAACCTCGGCGACGGCAGCTTCAGCCACGACTACAACTGGTACGACCCCACCGGCCAGTGCACCGGCGGCACGCCCTGCGACAACAACGGCCACGGCACCCACACCATGGGCACCATCGCCGGCGCGGGCGGCATCGGCGTCGCCCCCGGCACCACCTGGATCGCCGCCAAGGGCTGCGAGGCCCGCAGCTGCTCGGACTCCTCGCTCCTGAAGTCCGGCCAGTGGATCCTCGCCCCCACCGACCGCAACGGGCAGAACCCGCGCCCCGACCTCGCGCCCGACATCGTCAACAACTCGTGGGGCGGCGGGAACACCACCTTCTACCAGGACATCATCGAGTCCTGGAACGCCGCCGGCATCTTCGAGGCCTTCGCCGCCGGCAACTCCGGTGACGGCGCCACCTGCTCCACCACCGAGGCCCCCGGCGCCCAGGCCCCGGCCTACGGCGTCGGCGCCTACGACGCCGCCGGAAAGATCGCCTCCTTCTCCGGCTTCGGCCCCTCCCGCGTCGACGGCTCGCTGAAGCCCAACCTCGCCGCCCCGGGCGTCGACGTCCGCTCCAGCTGGCCGGGCGGCACCTACCGCGCCATCTCCGGTACGTCCATGGCGACCCCGCACGTCGCGGGCGCCGTCGCGCTCCTGTGGTCCGCCGCCCCCTCCCTCATCGGGGACATCGACGCCACCCGGGCCCTCCTGAACACCTCCGCCCGGAACGTGGACGACACCCACTGCGGCGGCACCGCCGACGCCAACAACGTGTGGGGCGAGGGCAAGCTGGACATCCTCGGCGCCGTCGACCGCGCCCCGCACACCGCGGCCACCGTCACCGGCGCGGTCACCGACCACGCCACGGGCACCCCCCTCGCCGGCATCACCGTCACCGCCACCGCCGCCGGCGGCGACGCGCGCCGCTCGGTCACCACCGACGCCTCCGGCGCCTACCGGCTGACCCTGACCGCCGGCACCTACACGCTCACCGCCGGCGGCTACGGCTACCGCGACCTGACGCGGAACGGGCTCACCGTCACCACCGGCCAGGCCCTCGCCCAGGACCTCGCCCTCGACGCCGTGCCCGCGCACCCCGTCTCCGGCACCGTTCTCGACGTCACCGGCAAGCCGCTGAAGGGCGCCACCGTGCGCTTGACCGACGCCCCGCTCGCCCCCGTCGTCACCGACACCTCGGGCGCCTTCCGCTTCCCTGCCGTCGCCGAGGGCACCTTCACCCTCACCGCCACCCCGGCCGCGCCGGAACTGTGCAACGGCGTCCACAGCGCCACCCTCACCGTCGACGGCACCGAGACCGTCACGGCCGCCCTGCCCGCCCGCGCCGACGCCTTCGGCAACAACTGCCGCCCCGCCGCGTACTCCTGGCTCGCCGGCAGCACCAAGCTGGCGCTCTCCGGCGACGAGAACGCCACCACGCTCGCCCTGCCCTTCCCCGTCACCTTCTACGGGGTGCGCTACACCCAGGCGCACGTCACCACCAACGGCCTGGTGAACTTCCTCGCCCCGCGCCTCGGCGACTACGCCAACACCGCGCTGCCCGAGCCGAACCAGCCCAACGGCATTCTCGCCGCCTACTGGGACGACCTCACCCTGGACGCCAAGTCCGCGGTGCGCACGGCCACCACCGGCACCGTCGGACAGCGCCGCTTCGCGATCGTCTGGGAGAACGCGGCCTTCGCCGCCGACACCTCCCAGCGGGTCACCTTCGAGGCGGTCTTCGAGGAGGCGACCGGCGCGATCGTCCTCCAGTACCAGTCGATCGGCTCCGGCTCCCTGGAGTCCGGAGCCAAGGCGACCTTCGGCATCGAGAACCAGTCCGGCACCGACGCCCTGGCCTACTCCACCGACCGGCCGGTGCTCACCGACCGGTCCGCCCTCCGTATCTCCCCCGGCACCCCGAAGGCGGCGTGATGACCGACCGATCCCGGCGGGCCGTGCGCCTCGCCTCCACCCTCGTCGCCGCGGGCCTCGCGCTGACCGTGCTGCCCGGCCTGCCCGCCACGACCGCCCACGCCGACGACGCACCGCTCGGCCGGGTCCTCACCGACGCCCAGGCCGACGCCCTGGAACAGCGCGCCGAACCGGCCGCCCCGGAGACCGTCACCCCGCAGAACCCGGCGGTCCCGCAGGCCGCCCCGCGAGCCCTCCAGGACACCGGTGACATGGCCGCCTCCCCGGCCCCCGCCGCCGGCGGGCTCTCCCTGAACCGGTCCACCGCTCTGGAGACGTACCAGGGACAGGCCGACACCGCCCAGCTCGGCGGCGGCCGGGGCGACTTCCTCGCCCTGCACAGCGCGGGCACGGTCACCCGGCTGACCGAGGACGGCCGAACGGTGTGGCGGCGCGACAACGCCTCCCTCTACGCCGACTGGCAGGTCACCAACATCCGGCCCTGGCAGACCGACCCGTACGCCGCCCGGATCACCATCGGCTACAACGCCAACAGCCCCTTCCTCGACAGCGCCGACCAGGGCTGGACGCAGGGCGACCTGACCGGCGACGGCGTCGCGGACGTCGTCTTCACCGCCGACGTCGGCAACAACCCCTACCGCCCCTTCACCTCCCCCGGCTCACCGCTGACCACCGGCACGTTCGTCACCGTCCTGGACGGCGCGACCGGCCGGACCCTGTGGTCGAAGCTGTATGCGGACGTCCAGCAGGTCACCCTCGTCGGCGACACCCTCGTCCTCGGCGACCAGCCGTCCACCAACCCCAACTCCGCCAAGGACGCAACCGCCTCCCTCCAGGCACTCCGCTTCACCCCGGACGGCACCGGCCGGCTGACCGCGACCACCGCCTGGAGCTACGCGACGGGCCAGCGCAACGGACGCTGGGGCGCCACCCTGCCGCTCGCCGACGGTCGGCTCGCCGTCTCCTGGTACGTGAAGAAGACCGCGACCGCCCCGGCCGCCGGGCACACCCTGGTCCTGGACCCGGCCGACGGCACCGTCATCTGGCGCACGGACGGCGAGCTGTACGGACGCCGGCTCGCCGCCGACCCGGCACGCGGCCGGATCGTCGCCCTGGAACAGGCCGACTACCGGGACGGCGTGCGCTACGAGATCGCCGCCTACGACCCGGCGACCGGCACCCGCACCACGCTCGACACCCGGGTCAACGCCCTCGGCATCGGCCTGCGGATCGGCGAACTGCGTGGCGGCGGGCGCCCGGAGTACGTGGTCAGCGAGTCCACCCTCGACGCCTACCTCTACGTCAACACGGCGACCGTACGCGCCCTGGATGGCGCCGACGCCACCCAGCTGTGGGCGTACACGGTGAAGCGCGACGAGAGCAACGCCCGGGACGGCGACTCGGCGCTCGGCCTGCGGATCGCCGACGGCCGCGTGCTCGCCTCGTACTTCACCACCGCCGACGAGTCGACCGCGGCCAACCCCGGTGGCACCCGCTACGGCACCCTCGTGGCGCTCGCCGGCCGGGACGGCGCGGTCCGCTGGAGCCACCGCGGCGCCGACGCCTCCCCGATCTACGCCCAGCCGTACCGCGAGGACGACGAGTGGCGCGTCCGGACCGTCGACAACGAGCAGAACATCCGCTCGTACCGGCTGGGCGGCGGCGCCCAGGACTCCGTGATCCCGCTCCAGGGCGACCTGCACGCCGGGATCGCCACCGACGTCGACGGCGACGGCCGCAAGGACCTGATCGTCGGCGGCCAGTCGCAGGGGCTGTGGGCGTACGACGGCCCCTCGCTGGCCGCGGGCAGGCCGAAGCTGCTGTGGCGGACCACCCTGCCCGGCTCCGTCCAGGGCGACCTCGTCCTCGGCGACACCGACGGCGACGGACGCCAGGACGACCTGGTGGTCGCCGCCGACACGGCGGCCGTGGTGGTCGACTCCCGCACCGGCCGGGTGCGGGAACGCATCGACGGCCAGGGCCGGTTCGTGCGCTCGGTGACCGTGGCGGACCTGGACAGGGACGGCGACGACGAGATCCTCGTCCCGACCGACGCCGTCCGCGCGTACAGCGGCGGCGGCCGGAAGCTCTGGGAGTACGCGACGGGCCCCGGCCTGGTCTTCTCCGACCTCGCCGTCGCCGACGGCCGGGTGCTCGGCTCCTACCAGACCCGGGGCGTCTCCGACGGCACGGGCACGGTCGGCGGCATGGCCCTCGACGCGGCGACCGGCACCCTCGCCTGGCAGGCCGAGCCGCGCTGGACCGGCGACCCGGACACCAAGGTCTACGCCGCCCAGCTCTTCCACGGCGTCCACGCCTCGCCCCGCATCCCCTACGCCGACGGGCACGCGGTCGTGCACTCCTGGCTCGTCCGCGAGGGCGGCTTCTGGACCACGTACTTCGAGTTCCGCGACGTCCGCACCGGCGAGGTCGTGCACACCGCCACCGGCGGCGGCGCCTGGACGGTCGGCAACTGGTTCACCGGCGACGAGGGCCTGGTCCTCGCCGGCACCGCCAGCCTGCGCACCTTCCACCGCGACGGCGGCCTGTACGAGATCTACACCCTGCCGACCCTGCACCGGGCCGCGTTCGCCACCGGCCCCGGCAACCGGCGCCTGATCGTCGGCGGCACCGAGGGCTCCGCGTACGTCTGGGACCCGGCCGTGCTGACCGCCGGCCGTAACTACCCCGACCAGCTCACCCGCCTCAATGGGTACGCGACGCAGAACATCGTCGTCGCGGACCTCACCGGGGACGGAGTGGACGAGGTCGTCGGCCTGGGCAAGGACGACACCGGCTTCGACCGCACGATCGAGCTCTCCGGCGGACGCTATCTGGTGTCGGACTCCTCGCTCCACGGCCTGGTGACCGGGGTCTTCTCCGCCTCATAGTCCCCTCCTCACCGGCTCGTTGCCCTGTCCCCACCTCATCCCCTGCCCCTTCCACTCACCTCCTTCCTTTCAAGATCAGTTCCTGAGGGCGCCCGTTAGAGTGGGCGCCCTCATGAGCACTGACATATCAGCGGGTTCGCCTCCGACGCTCCGGGTCCATCTCTTCGGAGGGTTCCGGATCGACCGGGACGGCGGCGCGCCGCTCGCCGAGCGGTGGCCCCGGCCGAGCGCCCGCACGCTCGTGAAACTGCTCGCGGTCTCCCCCGGCCACAGCCTCCACCGCGAGCAGGCCATGGAGATCTGCTGGCCGGACGCCGACCCGCAGGCCGCCCTCGGCAGTCTGCGGGTGGCGCTGCACGCCGCCCGCCGGGCGATCGAGCCCGAACTCGCCCCTCGCGCCGCCTCCTCCTATCTCACCGGCGACGGCACCCTGCTCCGGCTCGACCCGGGCACCGTACGGGTCGACGCCGACGAGGCCGAGGCCGGCGCGGAGGCGGCCCTGGTCCACGGCGGCCGCGCCGGACTGGCCGCCGCCCTGGACGCGTTCACCGGCGAACTGCTGCCGGAGGACCGCTACGCCCCCTGGGCCGAGGCGCGCCGGGAGCGCCTCACCGCCCTGCGCGAGCGCACCCTGCTCGCGCTGGCCGCCGCCCATCTGACGGCGGGCGCGCCGGAGGAGGCGGTGCCGACCGCCGAGCGGGTCCTGTCGGCGGCGCCGGCGGAGGAGGGCGCGCATCGGATTCTCATCGAGGCGTACCTCCGCCAGGGGTTGCGGCGGCGGGCGGTGCGGCAGTACCACCTGTGCCGGGAGGCGCTGGACGCCGAGCTGGGGGTGCGTCCTGGCCCGGAGACGGAGGCGCTGCACCAGCGGGCCCTGGCCGTGCCGCGTCCCGCCTCGCGTCCGGCCCGCCCGGCGCCGCCGGCCGCGCTCCGCCGCCCGCCGGGCTCGCCGCTGCGCGGTCGCGACGAGGTACTGGCCCGGCTCCTCGACGACGGGGCCCCGCCCGTCCTCCTGGTCACCGGCGAGGCCGGGCTCGGCAAGACCCGGCTGGTCGGCGAGGCCGCCCGGCTGGCTGCCGGGAGCGGCGCGGCGGTGCTGTGGGGCGCGGGCCACGACGCGGAGGGGCACACGCCTTACGGGCCTTTCGCCGAGGCCCTGGACGGCTGGCTGGCGGACCGGCCGGCCGCGGAGCGGGCCCGTGCGGGAGCGGAGTATCCCGAACTGGCCTCTCTGCTGCCGTCCTTGGGGCGGGTCCGCCCGGAGGCGGGGCGCAGTCCCGAGGAGGAGCGGGACCGGCTGTTCCGGGCGACGGCGGGGCTGCTCGGCGAGTTGGGTGCGGAGCGGCCCGTGATGCTGGTGCTGGACGATCTCCACGCGGCGGACGCGGGCTCCTTCCAGCTCCTCAGTCATCTTGCGCGCCGGGCCCGCGAGGACGGAAGGGGTTGGCGATTTCTCGCCACTGTTCGCCTGGAGGAACTTCCGGGCACCGACCCGCGCCGCCAGGCCCTGGAGGCGCTGCCCCGGCAGTCGGCCGCCGCCTGGGTCGAACTCCCGCGCCTGTCCCGTACCGCCTGCCTCGCCGTGGCGGCGGACGGGCTGGGCGCCGGGGTCGCCGGGGAGGGCGGGACCGCCGGGAAGGGCGGGACCGCCGGGAATGGCCGGGCAGCCGGGAAGGGGCGGCCCGCCGCCCTCGGATCCGTACCCGAGCGGGTGTGGGAACTGTCACTGGGCAACCCGCTGTTCGCCCTCGAACTCGCCCGTGCCCTGCGGGACGGCTGGGACGCCTCGGACGCGGACGGGCCGGGCGCCCCGGAGGGTGTGCGGCAGCTCGTCGCCGACCGGCTCGGGCGGCTGGCGCCGGCGGCCCGCCGAGTGGTCGACGTGGTGGCCGTCGCCGGTCAGGACGCGGCGCTGGCGGAGGTCCTGGACGTGGCCCGGCGCGGCGGGCATCCGCGATTGTCGGCGGCCGAGGCGACGGAGGCGGTGGAGGCCGCGGTGGCCGCCTCGGTCGTGGAGGAGCGCCAGGTGGTCGCCGGGGGCCGGCCCGCCGCCGGGCTCGCCTTCCGCCACCCGCTGGTCCGGCTGACCTGCTACGAGGGCCTTTCGGCGGCCCGGCGGCGGCTGCTGCACTCGGCGTACGCGGAGGCCGTGCTGCGGCGGCGCCCGGAGGCCGTGGACACCCTGGCCGCCCATCTCGCACGGGCGGACGACCCGCGCGCCACGGCCTATCTGCGGCAGGCCGCCGAGCGGGCCGCCGCCCTCTACGCCAACGACACCGCCGACCGTTACTACGCCGAACTGACGGGGCGGCTCGACGCCCTGGCCGCCGAGTCCGCGCACGCCCGGATCGACCGGAGCGTGGTGCTGCGCCGGATGGGGCGTTTCCAGGAGGCGGCCGGGCTGCTGCGCGAGGCCCTGGAGGAGCTGGAGCGGCGCGGGGACGCGGACGGCAGGGTCCTGGCGGCGGCGCGGCTCGCGGAGCTGATGCCGAAGACGCGGGTCACCGACGAGGGCTTCCGGCTGCTCGACTCCTGCCCGCCCGGCCCCGGTACCCACCCGGCGGTGGCGAGCGCCCACCATCTGGCGCGGGCGGTGGTGTGCTTCGTGTCGGGCCGGTACGAGGAGGGTGTGGCGGCGGCGGTCGCGGCGGAGGAGGCGGCCGAGGCGGTGGCGGGTCCCGAGCGGCGCGGGCTGCTCGCCCGGGCGTTGGCGGCGCGGGCGACCTCGCTGGGACTCGCGGGCCGGTTCGGGGAGGCGGGCCCGGTGGCGGACCGGGCGCTTCCGCACGCGGAGGCGTACGGCGAGCCGCAGTTGCTGGCCTCGGTCGTGTCGGTGCTGCGCGAGACGGCGCGGCGGGCGGGCCGGCTGCGGGAGGCCATCGCCACGGGCCGCCGGGCGCTGGCGCTGGCCGAGCGCTCGGGCGATCCGACGGCGTCGGTCTTCGAGCGGGCCAATCTGGCGGAGCTCCACCTGCTGATGGAGGAGCTCGCGGAGGCGCGGGAACTGGCCGAGACGGCCGTACGGGACGCGGAGACGGAGGCCGGCTGGTGCGCTCCGTACGCGCGGGTGGCGCTGGCCCGGGTCCGCATGCGGGCGGCGGAGCCGGGCGCGTCGGAGCTGCTCGACCCGGCGGACCGGTCGGCCCGGGCCCTGGGGGACCATCAGGCGCAGTACGAGGTGCGGTCGGCACGCGCGGAGCTCGCGGTCCTTGAGGGCCGCCCCGAGGAGGCGCTTGCCCTGCTCGAAGGGCAGCGAGAGACGGGCACCGCGCATCTGTCGGCCTGGGCGTGGCTGGGCCGCGGGCGCCCGGAGGAGGCACTGTCGGTGGCGGCCACGGAGGTGGCGCGGGCACGCCGCGCCGGCGAGCGCCTCACGGAGACGGAGGCCCGCACGGTGCACGCGGCGGCGCTGGCGGCGCTGGGCCGCGACGCGGATGCCGAGAAGGGCTTCGCCCGAGCGGCGGCACTCGCGGCGGAGCTGCCTTATCCGGCGGGCGCCCGGCGGGTGGCGTGGGCCCGCCGGGGCGGGTCGGGGGAGGCGGGGGGCGGGTTGCGGGGTGGGTGGGGGCGGTAGGGCGGGCTGCTTGTGGGGGGTGGGGCTGGGGGTGCGGGCCAGGCTGGGGGTGCGGGGCCAGGCCTCCGGCGCTGGGCCTGCGGTGAAGGGCCTGCGGGGCCCAGGCCTGCGCGGCTGGGCCTCCGACTGACGGACGGCCGGGCCGGGCACGTGAGGGCCTGACCTCCCAGGGCCCTCCTTCCGAGGGCCGGGCCTCCGGAGCCGAACCTGCGAGGCCGGACTTCCAAGGGTCGGACCCTCCGGGGCCGGTCCTCCGGCAGACGGGCCTCCGGAGCCGAGCCTGCGAGGACCGGATCTCCGAGGGCCGGGCCTGCGGCGGCAGGCCTGCGGTGCCCGGTCCTCGTATCGGGCGCCTCCGGCGGCCCAGCGGGGGGGGGTCAGATCGACCGGTCGACGCCCGTCAGGTGGGCGAAGACGACGATGTTCGACTCGTAGCCCGCCTTGCGGTCGAAGGTTCCGCCGCAGGTGAGCAGGCGCAGTTCGGGGCGGCCCGTGCTGCCGTAGACCTCCTTGTCGGGGAAGGCGGACTTGGCGTACGTACGGACGCGGTCGACCGTGAAGACGGCGACGCGGCCGTCGGCGCGGGCGACCCTGACGGTGTTGCCGGGGGTGAGCGCGTTGAGGTTGAGGAAGATCGCCGGTCCGGTGCGGGTGTCACGGTGGCCGACGACCACGGCGGTGCCGCGTTCGCCGGGGGTGGGGCCGTCGGCGTACCAGCCGACGATCCGGGGGTTGTCGACCGGCGGGGTCGCGAGTCCGCCGGAGGGTTCGAGGCCCAGCTTCACCACGGGGGCCTCGATGGTGATGGCGGGGACACCGAGCATGGTGGGGGTGGATCGTGCCAGAGGTGCGGGTGGGGGCTGGGGTTTGGCCGTGGCACGGGCCGATGCGTGGGTGACGCTCTTCGGCTTGGGGTCCCCCGGGGCCGGGGCCGGCCCCGCCATGCCGTGGGCGGCGGAGCCGGCGGCGAGGGCGGGGCCCTCCGGCTCACCGTCCTGGACCCACCAGAGGACGCCGACGACCAGGGTGAGGGTCACGGCGACGGTTCGGGCGAGCCTGCGGAGCCTGCGCTGCCGGCGGGTGGTGGGTCTGCGCGAGGCGGGCCCGCGCGGGTGGGCCCGGTGCGGGCTCCGCTCGTTCGGTGAGGCGGAGGGAGCCCGGCCGGGGGGAACCGTCCTGCGCGGGGAGGGGGACCTACGCGGCGCCATCGTTGCGGCGGCGCGCACGGCGGATGAGGATCAGGCCCGCGGTGCCCGCGAGACCTGCGGCGAGGGCGGATCCGACGCCGAAGCCGGAGCCGTCGTCCGAGGCGGTGGTGTCGGCCGATCCGCCGCCGCCCGCTCCGACGGGTCCGTGCGGCGGCTTGTGGTGGCCGGACCCGCCGCTGTAGCCGCCTCCGCCGTTGCCGCCCCCACCGTTTCCGCCGCCACCATTGCCGCCTCCACCGTTTCCGCCGCCACCATTGCCGTTGCCACCCGTGGTGGGCGGCGGGGTGGTGGGGGGAGTGGTGCTGCAGTCGACCTGGAAGACCTTGTGCTTGCCCGCGCCGTTCTCGCCGACGAAGGTCCAGTCCAGCTTGTACTGGCCGTCCGGCAGGAGGAGGTCGCTGGTGTGGCCGTTGCCCTGGGCGTCCAGGGTGATCTTGCCGCTGAGGTTCGGGGAGTCGGCCTTGGGCGGCTGTGGGGAGATGTCCCAGCTGACTTCCTGGAGCCCGTCGAAGTTGAAGGCGGCGAGGTAGAACCTGCAGACCTTGGGCTCGTCGTTGTTGCTGTCGGGAGACGTACCCGAATTGTGGATCTTGACGTCTCCGTTGTCACCCGGGGCGGCGAACGCCGTGGGCGCTCCCGCCAGGGCGGCCGAGCCCACGACCAGGGCGGCCACGGCGGTGGAGAGCAGGGGGCGGAGAGCCGGAACGGTCATGCGGATGTCCTCCAGTCGTACAGATCTCGGATTTCGTGAACCGATAATCTGACTATTAGTGACTCCACAAGTACGGAGGGTGGCACCGTGCCGCGCCACCCTCCGTTTTCCACCCGTCCGGTCCTAGCCGGTCCCGCCGCCTAGATGATCCCGAAGAGGATCCCCGCCGCGAGCACCACCAGCGAGGTCAGCGCGGCCCACTTCACGGTGAACTTGGTGTGGTCGCCGAACTCCACCTTCGCCATGCCGACCAGCACGTACACCGCCGGGACCAGCGGGCTCGACATGTGCAGGGCCTGGCCGACGAGCGAGGCGCGGGCGATCTCCAGCGAGGACACGCCGTGGGCGGCACCGGCCTCGGCGAGCACCGGCAGGACGCCGAAGTAGAAGCCGTCGTTCGACATGAAGTACGTGAGCGGGAGGCTCAGCAGACCGGTGACCAGGGCCATGTGCGGCCCCATGCCCTCGGGAATGGCCCCGACCAGCCAGTCGGCCATGTGCTTGACCATGCCGGTGCCGGTGAGCACGCCGGTGAAGACGGCGGCGGCGAAGACCATGCCGGAGACGTTGAGGACGTTGTCGGCGTGAGCGGCGATACGGGCCTTCTGCTCGCCCATCTTCGGGTAGTTGACGGTCAGCGCGAGCGCGGCACCGAGCAGGAACAGCACCGGGATCGGCAGCAGCTCCATGATCATCGCGGTGAGCAGGACGATGGTGAGGCCGGCGTTGAACCAGTACAGCTTGGGGCGCAGGGTCGCGCGGTTCGGGTCGAGGCCCTGGAAGCCGCCGTCGGTGTCGTCTTCGACGCCAGCCTCGGCACCCTCGGGGAGGTCGCTACCGGAACCGGCTCCCTTGGTGCCGCCCTTGGCACCCTTGCTGCCCTTGCCACCCTTGGCGCCCTTGGCGCCCTTGGAGTTCGCGTCGGCGCCGCCGCCCGCCCCCACCAGGACGGTCTCGGTCTCGGTGACCAGCGCGTCGTCCAGGCTGAGGTAGCCGATGCGCTTGCGCTCACGCATACCCAGCACATAGGAGAGGATGAAGACGAAGAGCAGGCCCACGGCGAGCGCCGGGATCATCGGGACGAAGATGTCGGCCGCGTCCAGCTTGAGCGCGGTGGCCGCGCGGGCGGTCGGACCGCCCCAGGGAAGGGTGTTCATGACACCGTTGGCGGTGGCGGCGACACCGGTCATGACGACCAGGCTCATGCCGAGCCGCTTGTAGAGCGGGTACATCGCCGAGACGGTGATCATGAAGGTCGTGGAGCCGTCGCCGTCCAGCGAGACGATCGCGGCGAGCACCGCCGTACCGACCACGACCCGCATCGGGTCGGCCTTGCAGAAGCGCAGGATGCCCCGGACGATCGGGTCGAACAGGCCGACGTCGATCATGACGCCGAAGTAGACGATCGCGAACATCAGCATCGCGGCCGTCGGCGCCAGCTTGCCGACGCCTTCGATGACGTAGTCGCCCAGCTGGGCCCCTTGTCCGACGGCGACGCAGAACAGCGCGGGAATCAGCACGAGCGCCGCGATCGGCGACATCTTCTTCGTCATGATCAGGACCAGGAAGGTCGCGATCATGGCGAAGCCGAGGATGGTCAGCATGGGAGGCACCTCACGTTCACCCTTGAACTCCCGCCAGAGCGGCGGTGCGGATGACGGTAGGTGGCCGGTTCCAGCGTTAACAAGATGTTGACGTGTGAGCAATACGAGCAAAACCCCAGGTCACGGCGGGGTGCGACGGTTGGAGCCGGCGGCGGGGGCGGACCATGCGGCCGAAGGCGCCGTCCCGGCCACCGGTGGAGAGGTGGGGCAGACCCTGACGCGGGCCGCGCTTCGGCCTCTCAGCCGAGGGAGGGCGCGAGGTAGGCGTGGAGGAGCGCGCGGGTCTCGGCGATCAGCGCGGGGTCGCCGGACGGGTCGACCCGGAAGGCGAGTTGCAGCAGGGCGTCGGTGGCCTCGACACCTACGAGCACCTTGCGGCGCAGCGCCTCGTCGGCGGAGCGGCCGAGGGGGGCCGCCAGCAGTCCGCAGATCCGGTCGGCGACGAGGTGGTTGGGGTGCTCCTCGTCCGGCTCACCGGGGGCCGGGATGCCGAAGTCGACCCGCGCGAAGCCGGGCACGGTCCGCTTCATCGCGATGTACTCGTCGAGTACGGCGTCGACGACGGCGACGGCGTTGGCGTCGGCTCCCCCGGCGGGCAGCGCGTCGAGCCTCGCGGCGATACGGGCCGCGTACCGGTCGAGGTTGCGGTGCGCGAGCGCGGTGGCCAGGGCCCGCTTGTTGCCGAAGAAGCGGTAGACGGAGCCGATGGGAACGCCCGCCCGGGCGGCGACGGCCCGGGTGCTCAGCTGCTCGTAGCCGGTCTCGTCGAGGAGTTCGGCGCAGGCGTCGACGATACGAGCGAGACGCTCGGCGCTGCGCTGCTGGACGGGGGCGCGACGGAGGGCCGGCGCCGGGGCCGTGGCCTGCGCGGACGGGGACGGGGACGGGCGCGTGGCCGGCCGCGTCGACCGCGGCGCGGACGGCCGCGTGGACGGCGGGACGGTCTGCTGCGACGGCGAGGACTGCGGGTCGGGCTGGGGCACGGGGACCATCATGCCGCTCCGGGTCGGGGTCGGGCGATCAGCGGGCCGCGTCCGGCCAGGGCGCGAGGTCGCCGGGTCGCCGGGCCACCCAGCCCCCGCCCCAGGGCCCTTAACCCCAACCCCCACCCAACCCACACCCACACCCCCACCCCCGCCCCCCCCAACTCAGGCAATCAGCAAGCCAATACCCCCAAGCGTGTACGCGATCATCAGCGCGAACAGCGGCAGCTGGCCCGCCACGGCTCGGTCGGGTGGGAAGAGGCGGGCGGAGCGGTCGTGGGCGGCTATTACGCCTAGGACGTGGCCGATGACGATCGAGGTGACCTGGAGGGTGGCGAGGCCGCCGGGGTCCAGTGGTGGAGCGGGTGAAGGGGCGTTGTCAGTGCCCACTGCCATGATGACTGTACGTGGTCCTTCGGTGGCGAAGAGTGAGAAGTAGTGGGCGACCAGGTAGCCGAGGGCGATGGGCAGGAGCGAGTGGGCGAAGGAGGTGAGCGGGGTGGTGAGTTCGCGGTTCACGAGACGCAGGGCGCCTGCGCAGAGGCCGTAGAGGACGGCTACGAGGGCGACCGCGGCGAGCAGTCCGAGGGTGGCGGTGAGGGTGCGCCCGAGGGTCGCGGTCTGGAGGAGGTCGATCCAGCGGGGGTTGTCGGAGAGACCGTCGTAGGCGGTGGAGCCGAGGAGGACGCAGACGGAGGCGACGAGACCGGGGACCGGCGGCGTGGCGTCGAGGCCGTTGAAGGGCGAGCGGAGGACCAGGCGGCCGTCGGCGCGGCGGCCGAGCGGGGAGAGCCGGGCGAGGAGGGAGGAGTAGACCTCGAAGGGGTCGCCGTGGGCGAACCAGTCGGGGCCGTGGCGGGCGGCGCCGAGGAGTTGGACGGCGGTGTGCACGCCGAGGGCGGTCAGGAGGACGGCCGCGGTGGTGTTGGCGGGGGCGACCAGTTCGAGCCAGGTGAAGAGGAGGAGTCCGGCGGCGGCGGGCCGGATGCCGAGCCGGGCCGGCAGCGGGCGGGGCGGGCGCCCCGCGGGAAGGAGGCGCTGGAGGAGGGCGTGGAGGGTGCGTAGCGGGTTGACCAGGCGCCAGACGGGGCCGAGGAGGAGGGAGGCGGGGACGAGTCCGACCCAGAGCAGGACGTAGACGGCGCCGGGCGCGGGATTGCGGTCCGGGTCGTCGGGGCCGAGGAGGAGGTGGAGGACGAGGAGGAGCGCGGCGGCGGCGCCGAGCGCCCGCAGCGCGGTGCGGGTGGCGGGGGCGTCGGCGAGGCGCTGGACGGCGGTGGGCAGGGCGCGGCCTGCCCGGTCGCCGCGGAAGCGGGAGGTGGACCAGAGCAGGCCGAGCGAGAGGAAGGAGACGAACAGCGCGGCAAAGGCGCCCGCGTAGGCGTAGAAGGGCGAGAGGGGCAGGTCGTGCTGGGCGCCCACGCCGTGGGCGAGCGGCAGGGTGGCCGGGCCGGGGACCGGCAGGCCGGCGGCGCGGAGTCCGGCGACCGCCAGGCCGGTCGCCGGAGCGGCGGCCTCGGCGAGTCCCGTCATCGGACGACGAGTTGGGTCAGCACGAGTCCGGACTCGTGGGTCTCCACCTCGAAGAGGCCGGTGCGGTCGAGGGTCAGGGTGAGGGTGGCCGGTTTTCCGGCGGGAAGGGGGAGTTCGCGGTCGTAGCCGTGGACGTGGAGGGTGTCGGCGCGGTCGCTGGTCACCTGGAGGGTGAGGCGTTCGCCCTTCTTCAGTTCGACCCGGGAAGGGGGTGGTTGTACGGAGTCGCCGCTGACGGTGATGGTGAGGGTGCGGCCGGCCGGCGTGGTGGGCGGCGCGGGCGGGGTGGCTGCGGAGGCCGTGCTGTCTGTGTCGGCGAGGCGGACGGTGGCCTCGATGGGGCGGCCCGCCACGGCCCAGACGGTGTGGTCGTCGGCGTACAGCCGGACGGTGAGGGTGCGGGCGCCGGCCGGGACGTGGGCCCAGGGGCCGTAGGCGCGGGCGGTCTCGCGGCCGTCGAGGAGGAGCCGGGCGTGTCCCCGGCCCAGGAGGGCGGCGCCGCCGGTGCTCTCGGGGGTGAAGCGGAACCTCTCCACCAGCAGGTGGACGTTCCAGCCGCTCTCGCTGTCGGGCCGGAGCTCCACGCGTACGCCGGGCGCCCCGGCGGCGGGCACCTCGCGGAGGCGGTGCCCGGCGGCGTCCTTGGCGGCGAGGAGGGTGCCATTGCCGCCGGTGGCCTCCTGGTGGCTGGTCCCGGGCTTGTGGTGGGTGGTGGCGCGCCCGCCGCACCCCGAGAGCACCGTCACGCTCACGGCGAGTACGAGGACGGCCACGGCCCGCGCGATGCGAGCGGCGGGGGCAGGAGTAGCCGCGCACCCCATGACCCGGCTCACGCGCCGCCGCCCGGGGCGCCCGGGGCAGCCGGGGCGCCCGGGGCAGCCGTGGCGCCCGTGGTGGACGTCTCCGGGCTCGCGGGCCCGGTCGGAGCGGCGGCCTTCCGGGTGCCCGCGACGATCACGGCCCACAGGACCCAGATCACGGCGAGCAGTCCGCGTACCCAGGCGGGGCTGACGGGGATCCCGGGGATCATCAGGACCGCCTTGTCGAAGGCGTCGAGGAGGGTGAGGGCGCCCAGGGTCACGGTGGTCCAGGCGAAGACCGGGCGGGTGCCGCCGGCGCGGAGGGCGAGGCCGATGCCGGTCCACCAGAGGCCGGTGAGGAGCAGGGCCAGGGCGGGGACGGAGGTGGGGGTGAGGGCGAGGGTGGAGCCGGCGACGTCGAGGACGAGGCCGGCCAGGCCCAGGGCGGTCGCCACGGCGGCGAGGCGGCTGCCGCGCAGGCGGCGCCACCAGAGCAGGGTGCCGACCAGGGCGAGGACGGCGGCGACGCCCAGGGTCAGCTGGGTCTCGACACGCTGGATGCCGCGCGCGCCGTACCAGTCGCAGCCCGCGGGCAGGCGGCGGGCCTGGACGTTGTAGTCGGCGCAGACGAGGAGTTGGGCGAGCTTGACGGGCTCGCCGACGAGGCGGCGGGTGTTGCCGGAGACCTCGCCGCGGGCGGCGCCGCAGGCGGGGAGGGCGGTGGGGGTGCTCGCGCCGGAGTCGGACTGCCAGCAGTTGCCGCCGCCCTGGCCGTCCCACCAGACGTCGGTGCGGTTGGGGCGGGAGGCGCCGGAGCGGTCGACGCCCAGGTGGTTGCCGGCGTAGCGGTTGTGGTGGGAGGTGTCGGTCTGCTTGCCCCAGGCGGACTCGCCGCGGATGAAGGCGGGGACGGCGCTGAGGAAGAAGGCGGCGCGCTGGTGTCCGTACACCCAGTTGTTCTCGTAGAGGTTCCAGTTGCCTCCGGCGGTGATGATGCCGGTGCCGGGCGGCATGGAGATCTGGGGGCAGACGACGCCCTGTTCGTAGCCGCGCTCGACGGGCGGCTTGGCGCAGGTGCCATCGGCGACGTAGGGGTAGTAGTTGGCGTTGTTGTCGTGGATGAGGTTGCGTTCGAAGCGGGCGTGGTTCTGCGGGAGTCCGGGGTGACCGGGGAAGGCGGAGTCCATGGAGGCGCCGCCCATGTTGTGGTCGAACTCGTTGTCGTGGACGTAGACCGAGTCTCCGGCGGTGCCGCTGTAGCCGACCATGTTGTGGTGGCTGCGGCAGCCGGTGATCTCGATGGAGTAGCGGGGGACGTCGTAGCCGCGCCCGTTGTTGATGTTGGACGCGGAGCCGGGGTAGATGCCGGAGTCGCCGTTGCCGTAGGACTCGCAGTTCTTGTAGAGGCCGTGGTCGGAGGCGAAGGTGAGGAAGCCGTACTCGTCGTTCCAGCGGGTGAGGACGTCGTCGATGACGAAGCCGTCGCCGGCGAGGATGTAGAGCGAGTTGAAGGTGGTGCGCTGGGCGGTGAAGTTGCGGAAGTAGATGCCGTCGGAGCCGTCGGCCCGGATCGCGTTCAGTTTGGCGTACTTGGCGTCGACGACGACGTCGAGGCGGGAGGCCCCGGTGCCTTCGATCTGGAGGTTCTTCTTGCCGAGGATGGCGACGAGGTTCTGGTTGTGCGGGCACTGCTTCTGCTGCTCGTAGCTGAGGATCTGGTAGCCGAGCGAGGAGTTGGGGGCCTTGAGGGTGGCGCAGGCGCCGGTGGGCGCGGGCAGTGAGGGCTCCTCCTCGTAGAGCCCGGGCAGGATGGCGATGTTCATGCCGGGCCGGTGGACGGCGTCGACGGCCTGCTGGAGGTGGCGGAAGCCCTGGCGGGTGCCGGGGGCGACGCAGCGCTCGTAGAGGGCGAGGTTGCGGGCCTTGAGGGCGGCGGGGAAGGCCGCGATCCGGCGTTCGAAGTCCGCCCGGTCGGCCTTGCAGACGAGCAGGTCCGGCTCGCCGGTGCGCAGCACGGGCACGCTGCCGGAGCCGTCGGGCAGGGTGACGGGCCGTTCCTCGTGCGCCTGGGCGACGGGCGCGGCGAAGAGGGCGGCGGCGAGGGCCGCGAGCACGGCGGAGAGCGCGAGAACGAACCTTCGGGTCCACGACATGCGCGAGAGAGTAGAGCAATGTTCATCTTTTGGAACCCCCCGTGCACGCACCTCGTCCAAGAGCTCCGCAAAAGAGCCGTTGACGCGAGCGGGAGCGGAATCCTACGGTCATGCATAGGATTGTTGTGAGCGTCAGGACAGGAGCACGCGATGAACGCGGAACAGGCCGGCAAGACGGCCGCAGCGCTGAGCTACAGCACGGGATTCGGCAACGAGCACGGATCCGAGGCCGTCCCCGGCGCCCTGCCGGAGGGCCGGAACTCGCCGCAGCGGGCCCCGCTCGGCCTGTACGCGGAGCAGCTCAGCGGCTCGGCGTTCACGGAGCCGCGGGCGCACAACCGGCGCTCCTGGCTCTACCGGATCCGCCCCTCGGCCGCGCACCCGCCCTTCAGCCGGATCGACAACGGAGCCGTGCGCACCGCGCCCTTCACCGAGACCGTGCCCGACCCCAACCGGCTGCGCTGGAACCCGCTGCCGCAGCCCCCGGCGGGCACCGACTGGCTGGCCGGTCTCTGGACGCTCGGCGGCAACGGCGACGCCGCCCAGCGCAGCGGCATGGCCGTGCACCTGTACCACGCGAACGCGCCCATGGAGCGGGTCTTCAGCGACGCCGACGGCGAGCTGCTGATCGTCCCCGAGGACGGCGGGCTGCTGCTGCGCACCGAGCTCGGACTGCTCGCGGTCCGCCCCGGCGAGGTCGCGCTGATCCCGCGCGGGGTCCGGTTCCGGGTCGAGCTCCTGGACGCGACCGCCCGCGGTTACGTCTGCGAGAACTACGGGGCCCCCTTCCAGCTCCCCGACCTCGGCCCGATCGGCGCCAACGGCCTGGCCAACGCCCGCGACTTCCGCGCCCCCGTCGCCGCCTACGAGGACGTCGAGGGCCCGGTCGAGGTGGTCAACAAGTACTGCGGCAACCTCTGGTCGGCGACCTACGGCCACTCCCCGCTCGATGTCGTCGCCTGGCACGGCAACCACACGCCGTACGTCTACGACCTGCGGCGTTTCAATGTGATCGGGACGATCTCGTACGACCACCCGGACCCGTCGATCTTCACGGTGCTCACCTCGCCGTCCGACACCCCCGGGCTCGCGGGCGTCGACTTCGTGGTCTTCGCGCCGCGCTGGCTGGTCGGCGAGGACACCTTCCGCCCGCCGTACTTCCACCGCAATGTGATGAGCGAGTACATGGGCCTGATCGAGGGCGCCTACGACGCCAAGACGGCCGGCGAAGGGGGCTTCGTGCCGGGCGGCGGCTCGCTGCACAACATGATGTCCGCGCACGGGCCCGACCGGGAGACCTTCGACCGGGCCAGCGCCGCCGAGCTCAAGCCGCACAAGATCGACGACGGCCTCGCGTTCATGTTCGAGACCCGTTGGCCGATCACCGCCACCCCGCAGGCCGCCGGAGCCGACCACCTGCAGCAGGGCTACGACGACGTATGGCAGGGTCTTCAGCGCCACTTCCGGCCGTAACATCCCGGCCGGAAGTCTCGTAGTCGTCGTACGGAGAGAGCCGTGACCGCCTTCGCCCCCGACTCGCTGGTCCTGAACCGGAAGCTGCCGCTCTGGTACCAGGTCTCGCAGTCGCTGCGCGCCTCCATACTGGGCCGCACCCCTGACGCCTCGCTCCGGCTGCCCACCGAGGAGCAGCTCGCCGCGCACTACGGCGTCAGCGTGCTGACCATGCGCCAGGCCCTCAAGGAGCTGGAGGAGGAGGGCCTGATCAGCAGGCACCGGCGGCGCGGCACCTTCATCGAGCCGGGCGCCCGGCGCTCCACCCCGCGCCGGCTGCTCGGCTCGATCGACGCGATCGTGGCCCAGCAGTCCGGCGAGCGGACCACGGTCCTCGGGCACGGCACCGGGCCGGTCCCCGGCGAGCTCGCCGAGTACTTCCCGGGCGGCGGCGAGGTCGCGTTCTACCGGCGGCTGCGCTCCGACGGCGAGAGCGGCGAGCCCACCAACTGGGCCGAGAACGCGGTGCTCCCGGAGATCGCGGCCGGCATCGATCCGGCCGACCTGGAGCGCTGGCCGATGACGAAGGTGTTGCGGGACCTGGTCGGTGTCCGGATCAGCCGGATCACCGACACCGTCGAGGCCCGGCTGGCCGACCCCGAGACGGCCGCCCTGCTCCAGGTGCCGCTGCTCTCGCCGATCCTGCACTACACCGGTGTCACCTACGACGACGAGGGCCGGGTGGTCGACGTGGCCCGGATCCGCTACCGGGGCGACCGCTTCTCCTTCACCGTCACGGTGGAGGCGCACTGACCGGCGTCGTTAGCATGCGGGGCGTGACGGAGGACCTGCCGCTTCCCGGCCTGCCCCTGCTCGACGACCTCATGCCGTGGTCCACGGCTCCGCTGCGGCTCGGCCGCTCCTGGATCGTCGCCCCGGATCCGCGCACCCTCAGGGCCCGCTGGGACCGGCTCGTGGCGGCGCGGGGCGCGGAGCGCGAGGAGCTGTTCCGGTCCAGCCGGGCGCGGACGCCGGCGAGTTCGGTGGCCGCGCTGCCCGGGCAGCGGACCGGCACCGTCCGGTTCTCCCGGGAGGCGGGCCGCTGCCCCGAGCCGGTGCGGATCGCGTACAGGCCGTTCGACGAGCAGTGGCTGCTCCCCGACCACCGGCTGATCGACACCGCCCGCCCGGAGCTGTGGCGGGTCGCCGACGGGCACCAGCTGTTCGCCGTCGAGCAGGGGTACGTGCCGGGCGCGGCCGGTCCCGCGCTGCTCGTGACGGCGGCGCTCCCCGACGGGCGCTCCCCCGCCGGCCGTCCCGGCCGGATCCGGCCGCTCTTCCGCCGCCCCGGGGGCGCGGAGCCGAATCTCGCGCCGGGTCTGCTGCCGCTGCTGCGCGGGCGGTACGGGTCCGGGGTCGCCGCGGCGGACCTGGTGGCCTGGGCCGTGGCGGCGGGCCTGCCCTCCCCCGCGGGCTGCCGGGTGCCGCTGCCCTTGGACCCCGAGGTGTGGGCGGCGGGCGTGGCGCTGGGCCGGGAGCTCATCGAGGTGCAGCTGCGCGGGGCCAGGGGCGGGGCGCGGCCACGGCTGCCGGGCGGCCGCAGGCCCTACGTACGGGCGGCGGTCCCGGACCGGCCGACGGGGCTGGCGTACGACCCGGAGGAGGAGGTCCTGAGTGTGGGCGAGGGGCGGGTCTCCCCCGTACCGGCGGGCGCCTGGGAGTTCGAGGTGGGGGGTGCGCGGATGATCGAGCAGTGGTTCGCGCACCGGACCGCGCCCGTCGAGCCGGGCAGTCTGGAGGCGATCGGGCCGCGCGGCTGGCCGCGCGAGTGGAGCTCGGAGCTGCTCGAACTGATCACGGTGCTGGCCCTGCTCGCCGGGCGCGCGCCGGAGCGCGCGGCGCTCACGGCGCGGGCGGTCCGGGCCGGAGTGACCCGGGACGCCCTGCGGGAGGCCGGGGTGCTGCCCGTACCGGACACGGCCCGCCGTCCGGCGTCGGTCCTGGACCATCAGGAGGAGGGCCCGGAGGGGCAGTTCATGCTCCTCTGAGCCGGGAGCTCGTCACGCGCCCGGCGGCGCGAAGGAGTCGAGCAGCCGGGCGATGGACATCTCGAAGATCTCCTCGGGGTCGTCGGGGGCGGGGGACGCCGCGAGCAGTGCGGTGAGGTGGGGGTAGGCGCCGCTCGTGACCTGTGACATCAGATAGGCGCCGCGTACCGCCTGTTCCTCCTCCTCGGACCAGGGAAGGCCGCGGGCCCGCTCGGCGATGGCCTGCTCGTTGCGGACGGTGGCCATCACGGTGCCGTTGACCATGGCGATGAGCTGCATCTTCAGGCCGGGGTGCACGTCCAGCGGCGCCAGGCAGCCCAGGCTCCACTCCAGGTAGCGCAGGGCGTTCGGGCTGAAGCCGTAGGCGGTGGTCATCACGCGGGACAGCCAGGGGTGCCGGTACATGATCGCGCGGGTCTGCCGGGCGAGGCCGGTCATGTCGGCCCGCCAGTCGCCGCTGGGCGTGTCGGGGAGCTCGTACTCCGCGCTCGCCGCGTCGACCATCAGCTCGTACAGGTCCTCCTTGCGCGGCACGTAGTTGTACAGCGACATGGTGCCGCAGCCGAGTTCGGCCGCGACCCGGCGCATGGAGACCGCGTCGATGCCGTCGGCGTCGGCGATGCGGACGGCCGCGGCCGCGATGTCGCTCCGGCGGTACGCCGGTCGCGGGCCTCGGCCCGTGCGCTCGGGGCGCGCCCAGATCACTTCGGGTTCGGCCGCTCGGCCCGCCATCGCTCACCACCTCGTCGGCCCCATCGTAATGACGACATCGCGCGGACCCGCGCGGACCCGGCGGAGCCCTGTTACGTACAGCGTACGTAGTGCGCTATCGTCGCCGCATGACAACTACGTACGCTGTACTTAGTGAAGGTCTGCAGAAGCGGTACGGCGAGGTCCACGCCCTGCGCGGGCTCGACCTCGCCGTCCCCGAGGGCACCGTCTGCGGGGTCCTCGGCCCCAACGGCGCGGGCAAGACGACGGCTGTCCGGGTGCTCACCACGCTGACCGCCCCCGACGCGGGCAGCGCCCGGGTGGCCGGGTGCGACGTGGTCCGCGACCCCGCCGGGGTGCGCGAGCGCATCGCGGTCACCGGGCAGTACGCCTCCGTCGACGGCGACCTCACCGGCGCCGAGAACCTGCGCCTCTTCGCCCGGCTCCTGCGCGCCCCGCGCTCCCGCGCCGACGAGCTCCTGGAGCGGTTCGGGCTCGCCGAGGCCGCCGGGCGGCCCGCCCGCACCTACTCGGGCGGCATGCGGCGGCGCCTCGACCTGGCGGCGAGCCTGATCGTCCGGCCGCGTGTGCTCTTCCTGGACGAGCCGACCACCGGGCTCGACCCGCACAGCCGGGGCGAGATCTGGGACGCCGTACGGGGGCTGGCGTCCCAGGGCACGACCGTGCTGCTGACCACGCAGTACCTGGAGGAGGCCGACCAGCTCGCCGACGAGGTCGTCCTGGTCGACGGGGGCCTGGCCGCCCACCGCGGCACCCCGGCCGAACTCAAGGCGCTGATCGGCAGCTACGCCGAGGTCGTGGTCGCCCACCCCTCGGCCCTGGAGGCCGCCGCCGGGGTGCTCGACCGGCTCACCGGCTCCGTGCCGGTCCTGGATGCCGAGCGGAACGCCGTCGGGGCGGTCACCACGGACCGCACGCTCACCCTGCCCCGGATCGTGCGCGAGGCCGACGCCGCCGGGATCCACCTGGTCGACGCCTCGCTGCGCCCGCCCACCCTCGACGAGGTGTTCCTGCGCCTCACCGGCCGCGCGCCCCGCCCCGAGCCCCAGGAGGCCACCGCATGAGCTCCCTCGTCCACGACGGCACCGCGATCCTCGGCCGGCACCTCCAGCGGGTCCGGCACGCCCCGGCGCTCACGGTCATGACACAGACCATGCCGATCGTCTTCCTGCTGTTCTTCGGGTACGTGTTCGGCAGCGCGCTCGCCATGCCGGGCGCCGACTACCGGGCCTATCTGGTGCCGGGCCTGCTGGTGGCGACGGCGGCCAACGGCGTGATGAACGGCATGTTCCAGGCCGCCCAGGACACCCACCGGGGCGTGACGGACCGGCTGCGCACCCTGCCGATCAGCCGGGCCGCCGTGCCGCTCGGGCAGGCGCTCGCGGACCTGGTCACGACCGCGGCGGGCATGGTCCCGCTGCTCCTGGTCGGCCTCGCGATGGGCTGGCGGATCGAGGGCACGGCCCTGGAGGCGCTGGGCGCCGTGGGGCTGCTGCTGCTCTTCCGCTTCGCCACGACCTGGGTCGGCATCCTGCTCGGACTCGCCTCGCGCAGCGAGGAGGCGGCGGGACAGCTGGGCAGCGCCGCGTTCATGCTGCCGCTGCTGTCCAACGCGTACATCCCGACGGACGGGATGCCGGTCTTGCTGCGCACCGTCGCCGAGTGGAACCCCATCTCGGCCGTGACGACGGCGGTACGGGAGCTGTTCGGGAACGCGTCCGTGCCGGCGGACGCGGCCTGGCCGGTGGCGCACCCGGTGGCCGGGGCGCTGCTGTGGTCACTGGCGCTGCTCGCGCTCAGCGCGCCGGCGGCCGTCCGTCGCTACGCCCGCACCTGAGGCCCGACGGGCCGAGACCCGGCCCCGAACGACACCGACGCCGACGGAATGGAGCGCCGGACGGGCGGGGACACGTCCGGCGTGGCGTCGGGAACGAACGGTCGGAAGCGGACCGAAGGCCGGGCGGAACGGGCGGGAGCGATGCGTCGGGGTACGCGGGAGCCCGGTCCGGACGGCGTGTCAGCCGTGGTTGCCGAAGAGGGAACGGCGGAGTCGGCGCAGCGGGGCGAAGAGCGAGACCCGCGAGCTCCGGCTGCGGTGACCGTGCACCGGCACCTCACGCGCCGTCAGCTCCCGCATCAGCAGCGTCGCCTCGGCCGCTTCACGCTGGGGCACGGCGGGACCGCCGAGCACCGCGAGATGGCGGTCGAGCCGCGAGCTGGTCGCACTGCTCCCGCAGGTGATGGCAGGCACACGCGGCCTGCTGCGCATTGCTATCTGTTCCATGTCACTCCCCACCCGTACGAGGGCACCCGGCCCGGGCAGGTTAACCCTATCGCCCCGCTACGACACCCGTGTATTCCGGCCGCAGGATTCACCGCATGTGTACGGGGGTTGACGATCACTGTCCGAATCCGTCTGCTTCCAGGGTGAGTTGGACAGCGGTCGAACGCCTGTCGAACCGTCACGAACCATCCTGCACGCGGGGCCCCCACCAGCGTGTGTCCGACCGGGTGTGATCTCCGCCACCCGGAGCCGCCGCGGCTCGGCTACCGTGGAGGGATGACGGTGATCGCGGGTCGGTACCGGCTTCTCGACGTGCTCGGTGAGGGCGGGATGGGGACCGTCTGGCGCGCCAGGGACGAAGTCCTGGGGCGCGAGGTGGCGGTGAAGGAAGTGCGCGCCCCGGCCGGGCTGCCGGCCGAGGACCGGGAGCGGCTCTACGCCCGTCTGGAGCGCGAGGCGTGGGCCGCCGCGCGGGTCTCGCACCGGAGCGCGGTCACCGTGTACGACGTGGTCACCGAGGACGGGCGTCCCTGGATCGTGATGGAGCTGGTCCGCGGCCTCACCCTCGCAGAGACGCTGGAGGCCGAGGGCCCGCTGCCGACCCGGCGGGCCGCCCAGGTCGGCGCCGACGTGCTCGCCGCGCTGCGCGCCGCGCACGAGGCGGGGGTGCTGCACCGGGACGTCAAGCCGGCCAACGTGCTGCTCGCCAACGACGGCCGGGTGGTGCTCACCGACTTCGGCATCGCGGC
Source organism: Streptomyces sp. NPDC094032 (assembly GCF_040303965.1). Classification (NCBI taxonomy): domain Bacteria; kingdom Bacillati; phylum Actinomycetota; class Actinomycetes; order Kitasatosporales; family Streptomycetaceae; genus Streptomyces; species Streptomyces sp. NPDC094032. The sequence goes on from NZ_JBEOUE010000008.1 coordinate 226,330, forward strand.
CGTCGCGGGCACCTCCCCGCTCACCATGACCGGCGAGCTCGTCGGCTCCCCCGAATTCCTCGCGCCGGAACGCGCGATGGGGCGTACGCCGGGGCTCGCGGCGGACCTCTGGTCGCTCGGAGTCCTTCTGTACGCCGCCGTCGAGGGCGCCTCGCCGTTCCGGCGGGACACCGCGCTCGACACCCTGCGGGCGGTCGTGGACGAGGAGCCCGAACCGCCGGAGCACGCGGGACCGCTCGCCCCGGTGATCGAGGGGCTGCTGCGGAAGGACCCGGAGCGGCGGATGTCCGCGCGGGAGGCGGAGGAGCGGCTGCGCGCGATCGGCGCGGGCGGCGGGCCGGGCGCGGGAGCGACGCGGGCGGAGACGTACGGGCCTTTTCCGGCGCCGCTTCCCGGCGATTCCGGTGGCGGGGGCGGCGGCCTCGGGTCCGGCGGGCCCGGCGGGCCCCACGGACCGTCGGGTCCCGGGACCACCCCGATGCCCCTGCCCGGCGGGCCGGAGTCCGGCCCGGGGAACGGGGAACGGCGGCGCGGGCGTACGGCGCTGGTCGCGGGGATCGCCGCGCTGCTGCTCGTCGGCGGCGGTCTGGCGTACGCGCTGCTGCGGCACGAGCCGCCCACTCCCCCGCCCGCCCCCACGGGCACGACGGGCTCGACGAGCGCGGCGGTCACGGAGGCGCCGACAACGGCGACCACGGCGATCGAGCCGAGCAGCACGCCGCCCACCACTGCGCCGACGACCTCCGCGAGCCCGTCGGCGGCCACGGTGGCGGTCTCCGTACGGGCGGAGCGGGCGCGTTACCAGGGTGCCTGCCCGCCGCCGCAGGAGCAGGCGCCCGCCTTCACCGCGACGTTCACGGTGGGCGGGGCGCCCGCCTCGGTGTCGTACCGCTGGATCACGGAGAGCGGCGAGGGTCAGGACACCGAGTGGCGGACGCTGGAGTTCCCCGCGGGCGGCCCTTCCGAGCGGCAGGTGAACCGGATCCAGGCGGTGTACCGGCCGGACGGGACGCTGGAGGACCGGATCCGGGTGGAGGTGCGCGCGCCGGTCGTCGCGCGGTCGGAGCTGGTCGCCTTCTCGGTGACGTGCGAGGGGGTGACCCCGACGGGCGGGGCCACCACTTCCACGGGTGCGCCGGCCACGAGTTCGGCCGGCGCGCCCGCGCCGGGTGCTACACCGCGCCGTTGAAGCTGGGCAGGTAGCCGCCGGACTGGCCCGCGGCGGTCGGGTGGTACGACTCGCCGATGTTGAGCCAGTTCACGCTGTGCAGCCAGGCCGTGCCGGAGGCGCAGATCTCGTGGCCGGTGAAGGCGGGGACGACGCTCGCGTAGGCGAAGCCGTGGTTGGCGGCTCTCTTGGCGGTGGCCGCGTTGAGGTAGTCCGACGCGTCGTTGATGGCGCGCCGCTCGTTCTCGCTCAGGCCGGCCACGCAGGTGCCGCTGAGCTGGTAGAAGCGCGGGTAGCCGAGCACCACGACACGGGCGTTGGGCGCCTTGTTGCGGATCGCCGTGTACACCGAGTCGAGGTTTCCGGGCAGCGTGGAGTCGACATAGGCCTTGGCCTGATTCACGCGGTTGATACAGGTCGCCTCGGACTGGAGGACGCAGGTGGTCATGACGTCCGCGAAACCGGCGTCGTTGCCTCCGATCGTGAGAGAGACCAGGTCGGTGGCGGTGGAGAGCGGTCCCAGCTGATTGGCCGTGACATCACCCGTTCGGGCGCCCGAGCAAGCGGTGAACGCGAAGGACGAGGGGGCGTTCGCGTTCTTCCAGAGGACCGGGTAGGCCTTCGTGGAGCGCTTGCAGTCGCCGCTCGCGCTGTCGTAGCTGCCGGAGCCGACGCCCGAGGAGTACGAGTCGCCGAGCGCCACGTAGTCGACTGCGGCGGTCTCCGCGGCCTGCGCGGCTCCCGCCCCGGTGAGGGCGAGGACGGCACCGAGCAGGAGCGAGGAAGAGAAAGCCGTAAAACGGGACAGTTTCATGGGACCTCCTGTAGCAGGATCTCTGCGTTACCAGGTAGTAGCAGTGGATCGGGCGCGCTGGAAGTGTTCATGCCAAAACTCGTGGCCGATTACCCCCGAGTTACTTTCAGAAACCAGCAAGATCAAGCCACCTGACGACGCCTCATGAGATGGCCCCTGCGGACCCGCGGAACGTCCCGTTCAAAACCCCGTGCGCGGAATGCCCGGTTGCCGGATCATGGGCGCCATGTCTGCCAACGAAGGCCAGGGCGTGGCGGGGGAACCGGCCGGGACGCCCCCCGAAGGGGCGCTGCCGATCCGGCTGAACGTCGACGACAGCGACTCGCCGTCGGACGTCGTCGACGCGCTCTTCCTCGGCCGCTTCGCGACCGGGGAACAGCCGCACGCCCTGAGCACCACCCTGGACCGGGTGAAGCCCGACGCCACCCTGCTGCCCGGCGGCGCGAGGCTGCTGCGCGCCGCCAAGGACGACGACCGCAGCGCGCTGCTCGCCGAGGGCGAGGGCTGGACCCTGCTCGTCTCCCGCTGGAACCGGGGCGCGGACGTCACGGTCACCGCGACCGACTCCTCGCTCGCCGAGCGGGTGCTCAAGGAGGCGACGGACGGCGCCAAGGACGAGCCCGAACCGCAGCCCGAGAACGTGACCATGGGCTTCTGGTACGTGTCGCCCCGGCGCGGCCCGCACCGGACCACGCGGCAGATCGGCGCGGGCACGTGGGAGGAGATCCGGCCCAACTACACGGCGCCGGTGGCCGGGGCGATGGACCGGCTGATGGCCGTCACCCCCGAGGACATCACCGGCCGGCTGCTGCTGCTCCACGGACCGCCCGGCACGGGCAAGACCTCCGCCCTGCGGACCCTCGCGCGGTCCTGGCGCGACTGGTGCCAGGTCGACTGCGTGCTCGATCCGGAGCGCCTGTTCAGCGACGTCGGCTATCTGATGGACATCGCGATCGGCGAGGACGAGGGCACCGCGAAGGGGCGCTGGCGGCTGCTGCTCCTGGAGGACTGCGACGAGCTGATCCGCGGCGAGGCCAAGCACACGGCGGGCCAGGCCCTGTCCCGGCTGCTCAATCTGACGGACGGCCTGCTCGGCCAGGGCCGCAACGTCCTCGTCGGCGTCACCACCAACGAGGACCTGGAGCGCCTCCACCCCGCCGTGGTCCGCCCCGGCCGCTGCCTGGCCCGGATCGAGGTCGGCCCGCTGACCCGCGCCGAGTCGGTGGCCTGGCTGGGCCGCGAGGAGGGCGTCGGGCGGGAGGGCTCGACCCTGGCGGAGCTGTACGCGCTCCGGCGCGGGACCTCGGCACTGGGCATGCCGGAGCAGCGGGGGGCCGACGCGGGGCTGTATCTGTAGCGGGGGCCGTACCCGTGCCCTTGGCGAGGGCTCGGCACCCGTGCCCGTACCCCTGGCGACGGCGCGGTCCCCTGCCCGTACCCCTAGCGAGGGCGCGGCCCCGCCCCCGCCCGTAACCGCTCAGTCGTCGTACGTCGCGCGGATCGCCTCGGCCACCGCCGCCTTCGCTCCCTCCCTCGTCAGCCCCAGGCGGAGTGCCTCCGTCGCGTAGGCCGCCGCCGCCGTGGCGGCGAGGCGGGAGGCCGCGTCCGAGGCGGCGGCGATGAAGGTGCCGTTGCGGCCTCGGGTCTCGATCACGCCGTCCGCCTCCAGGGCCTTGTACGCCTTGGCGACCGTGTTCGCCGCGAGCCCGAGGTCCTCCGCGAGGCCCCGCACGGTCGGGAGCTTGTAGCCGACGGGCAGCTCCCCCGAGCGGGCGCTCTCCGAGATCTGGGCGCGGAGTTGTTCGTACGGGGCGGCGGTGGAGTGCTGGTCCACGCTGATTCGAAGCGTCACCCGCCCGATTGTGCACCCGGCCGACGGGAAAATGGGAGGCGGCCGGACGCGGGCGCCGCATAGCGTGCGGCAGCATGACTGTGATCGTCCGCGATGTACGGCCCGGGCTCCCCGAGGACGCCGAGGGCTTCGCCCGGGTCCGGCGCGCCGCCCTGCCCTTCATGCTCGCCACCGGCCCGCAGGTGGCCTTCGACTGGGCGCACGCCCATCCCGACGCCCGCCGCCGGCCGCTGGTCGCCGAGGCCGACGGGGAGATCGTGGGCACCGCGGAGGTGTCCCTCGCCCATGAGTCGCCCGAGCCCGGCATCGGCGATGTCAACGTCTTCGTCCACCCCGCGCACCGGGGGCGCGGGGCCGGCGCGCTGCTGCTGCGGGCCGCCGAGGAGCACCTGGCCGAGGTGGGGGCGACCACCCTCTACAGCTGGGTCCTGGACGAGCCCGCGAACCGCGCCTTCGCCGGGCGGCACGGGTACACGGCCAGCCGCTCCGCCTACTTCCTGCGCCTCGACCTGGCCGCCGCGGAACTGCCGCCGCTCCAGGAGGCCCCCGCCGGTGTCGAGCTGCGTCCGGCGGCCGCCTTCGCCGCCGATCCGCGCCCGCTGTTCGAGCTGGACGCGCTGACCACGGCCGACGAGCCGGGTGATGTGAGCGCCGAACTGACCGACTACGCGCACTGGCTGGAGTCCACCTGGAACCACCCGCTGCTCGACCGGGAGCTCACCACGGTGGCGCTGGTCGACGGGCGTCCGGCGGCGTTCACCGCGGCCAGGACGGACGGGCTCGGCCGCTACGGGTCGGGGATGACGGGCACGGCGCCGGAGTTCCGGGGCCGGGGGCTCGCCAAGCTGGTGAAGAACCACTCGCTGCACCGCGCGCGGGCGGCGGGCTGCACGGAGGCCTTCACCGGCAACGACACCGGGAACGGGCCGATGCTGGCCATCAACGAGTGGTTCGGGTACGAGGTCGCCGCGAAGGAGTTCCGTCATGTCCGCACGCTGGGTTGAGATCGCCCTGGTGAAGGCGGGGCGGACCAAGATCCGCTACCCGGCCGAGCTGCTGGCCGACGACGGGGTCCGGCTGACCGTCCGGGCGCCCTGGGCCGCCGAGGGCGTACGGGACTTCGGCTTCGTACGCTTCGAGCCGGGCGACGCCTTCACCGAGCACTACTGGCGGGACCGCTGGTACGCGGTGAAGGAGGTGCGGTCCGGCGCGGGCACGCTCAAGGGCTGGTACTGCGATGTGACCCGCCCGGCCGTGGTGGCCGCCGACGGGTCCGGGCTCGTGGTCGAGGACCTGGACCTGGACCTGTGGGTGTCGGCGGACGGCGCCGAGGTACTGCGGCTCGACGAGGACGAGTTCGCGGCGAGCGGCCTGACCACGACCGACCCGGAGGCAGCCGTACGGGCCGAGCGCGCCCTCGACGAGCTGGACGCGCTGGGCCGCGACGGGCTGGTGGAGCTGCTGGCCGGGCGGGGCTAGGACCGCCCGCCCCGCCCCCCGCCCTAGACCAGCGTGATGTCCTGGTCCTGTTCCACCAGGAACTCCGGCAGTGGCAGGCCCAGTTCGTCCTCGGAGGTGAGCTGCATCAGGGTGGCTTCGACCCGGGCCTTGCCGGGGCGGTAGGTGGGGTCCTTCACTACGGCGCTGTTGGTCCATGGGTGGAGCCGGCCGTCGCAGACGGCCTGGGTGCCGCCGATTCCGGCGGAGTGCTCGCCCTGGACGAGGGTGGAGCTGACGAAGACGGGGCCCGCGCTGTCGTCGGCGCAGCGGTAGGCGCCGGAGAGGGTGACGCTGCCGTCGGCGGCGATCGTGCCCTGTGGGTCGACGGTGACGGCGTCGGCGGGTCCGGCGTGGGCGGTGGTGGCGGTGAGGGCGAGCAGGGCGCCGGCGGCGACGGCTAGGCGAGCGCGCATGGGTGGGGGTCCCTTCGGGGGCGTGGGGCATGGGGTGGGGGATGAAGCTGCCGCCAAGGGATATCGGATCACGCCACCTGCTGGCTGAAACTCACCCCATCGGGGGCGAGTTGTGCGTCGGGTCGACGCTCACCGACTTTCGGTAGTGAATACGGTCGTACGGTCCGTCAAGACGCCGTTCGACGACCTCGTAGCCGTACCGCTCGTACAGCTTCTGGTTCTCCCACATCATCGCGTTGGTGAGCAGCCGCACCTCGGGCAGGCCGAGGGCGCGCGCCCGGTCCTCGACCCAGCCCATCAGGACGCGGCCGAGGCCGGTGCCCTGCGCGTCGGGGTGGACGGCGATCGTGTCGAGGTAGAGGTGGTCCGGCTCCGGGACCACGACGACCAGACCGGTCACGGGCGCGCCCGCGACGAAGACGCGCCCCGCCGCCACGTCCGCCGCGTGGTCCGCCCGCATCGGGGCCGGTACGAGACCGATCCGCTCGATGTAGTGGTGGAAGGCCGCGTCGATCACGGCCTTCACGGCGGGCACGTCGGTGGGGGTGGCGGGGCGGGGCGCGTCCTGCGTCATTCGGTCACGCGTCTTACGGTCATGCGTCACACGGTCATGCGTCATGCCGCCACAGTACGGCGGCGGTTGATCAGCTTCCGCACCAGCGGCCAGGCCAGCAGGAGCAGCACCACCGCGTACACAGTCACCGAGAACGGGGTGTTGACCAGGCCGGTGAGGGAGCCGTCGCTGATCTGGAGGGCGCGGCGCAGCTGCTGTTCGGCGGCCGGGCCGAGGATGACCCCGATCACGGCGGGCAGGACGGGCAGTCCGTAGCGCCGCATGCCGAAGCCGATGAGGCCGATGACCAGCAGGATCACCAGGTCGAGGGCCTCGCCGCCGACCGCGTACGCGCCGACGGCGGCGAAGAACAGGATGCCGGCGTAGAGGTACGGGCGGGGGATGCGCAGCAGCTTGGCCCAGACCGGCGCGAGCGGCAGGTTGAGCGCGAGGAGCAGCACCATGCCGACGAAGAGCGAGGCGATCAGGCCCCAGACCAGCTCGGGTTCGCGCTCGAAGAGGAGCGGCCCGGGCTGGATCCCGTACTGCTGGAAGGCGGCGAGCATCACGGCGGCGACGGCGGTCGTCGGCAGGCCCAGGGTGAGCATGGAGACGAGGGTGCCGGCGGCGGAGGCGGAGGCGGCGGACTCGGGGCCCGCGACGCCCTCGATGGCGCCCTTGCCGAACTCGTGCTTGTGCTTCGAGAGGCGCTTCTCCGTCACGTACGACAGGAAGGTCGGGATCTCGGCGCCGCCGGCCGGGATCGCGCCGAACGGGAAGCCGATGAACGGGCCGCGCAGCCACGCCTTCCAGGTGCGCTTCACGTCGTCGCGGCCGAGCCAGGGGCGGCCGACCGGGATCGGCTTGCCCGTGCTGCGGCGCAGGTGGGCGGCGACCCACAGGGCCTCGCCGATGGCGAAGAGGCCGACCGCGACGATGACGACGTCGATGCCGTCGGCGAGCTGGAGCGAGCCGAAGGTGAGGCGCTGCTGGCCGGTCATCTGGTCGAGGCCGACCAGGCCGAGGGTGAGGCCGATGAGCAGCGAGGCGAGGCCGCGGATGCGGGAGGAGCCGAGGACGGAGGTCACCGCGATGAAGGCGAGGACCATGATGGCGAAGTAGTCGGGGGCGCCGATGTCGACGGCGAGGGCGGCGACGGTCGGGGCGAGGAGGACCAGCAGGATGGTGCCGGTCATGCCGCCGGCGAAGTGGCCGATGGCGGCCGCCGCGAGGGCCTGCGCGCCGCGGCCGGACTTGGCCATCGGGTTGCCTTCGATGGCGGCGACGACGGCCGCGCTCTCGCCGGGGGTGTTGAGCAGGATGGAGGTGGTGGAGCCGCCGAACATGGCGCCGTAGTAGATGCCGGCGAACATGATGAACGCGCCGGTGGGCTCCAGGCCGTACGTCACGGGGAGCAGCAGGGCGACGGCCATGGCGGGGCCGATGCCGGGCAGCACGCCGATGGCGGTGCCGAGGAGGACGCCGATGGCGGCCCAGAGGAGGTTGACGGGGGTCAGCGCGGTGCCGAAGCCGTCGATCAGGGAGTTCAGAGAGTCCATGGGTCAGAGCACCCCCATCAGCGGGCCGCCGGGGAGCGGGACGCCGAGCAGCTTGTCGAAGACGACGTAGGTGAACAGGGAGAGGCCGGCGGCGATCAGCGGGTCGCGGTGCAGATGGCGGCTGCCGAGGGCGTAGGCCGCGCCCCAGAAGAGCAGGGCGCCGGCGACGGGGAAGCCGGCCGGGCCGATGAGGACGGCGAAGCCGAGGAAGACGCCGGCGAGGAGGAGGACGGTGCGCCAGTCGCTGGGCTCGGACAGGTCGACGTCCTCGCCGCCCTCGGCCTCGCCGCGGCCGCCGCGCAGGACGTCGACGGCGAGGAGGGCGGCGATGACGAGCAGCCCGCCGCCGACGACGAAGGGGACGGTGCGGGGGCCGACGGGGCCGCGCTGGCCGATGTCGACGGGCATGGTGAGGGCGTCGGTGAGGACGAGGACGCCGAGGAGCAGCAGGATGAGGCTGACGCCGAGTTCGGAGTGCTCGCGCAGCCAGGAGGGGCGCTTGGCGGTGCCGGTGCCGGGGTCGGCGGGGGTCGCGGTGGTCACAGTCCCAGCTCCTTCAGTACGGAGGCGACGCGGCGGTCCTGTTCGGTGAGGAAGGTGCCGAACTTGTCACCGGGCAGGAAGGCGTCGTTCCAGCCGTGGGTCTTCAGGGACTCGCGCCACTGCGGGGACTCGTGCAGCTTGGTGACGAGGACGACCAGCTTGTCGCGTTCGGCGTCGGAGAGGCCGGGCGGGGCGACGATCCCGCGCCAGTTGATGAACTCGGTGTCGAGCCCGGCCTCGCGGAGGGTCGGCGCGTCGAGTCCGGGGACCCGCTCGGCGCCGGTGACGGCGAGCAGGCGCAGTTCGCCGGCCTTGATCTGGTCGAGGTACTCGCCGACGCCGGAGACGCCGAAGGCGACCTTCTCGCCGAGGATGGAGGCGAGGAGCTCGCCGCCGCCGTCGAAGGGGATGTAGTTGACGTCCTTCGGCGCGATGCCGGCGGCCTGCGCCATCAGCATGGGCGCGAGGTGGTCGGGGCCGCCGGGCGAGGAGCCGCCGCCGACGGGCAGCTTGCCGGGGTCCTTCTTCCAGGCGGTGAGCAGGTCCTGGATGGTCTTGTACGGGGAGTCCTTGCCGACCACGACGATGTCCTGCTCCATGGTGAGCCGGGCGATCGGGGTGGTGTCGGCGAGGGTCCTCGGGGTCTTGTTGGTGTGGACGGCTCCGACGACGCCGAGGCCCATGGACATGGCGAGACGGCCGTTGCCGCGTTCGCCGACGAGCCGGGTGAGGCCGACGGTGCCGCCCGCGCCGGGCAGGTTGAAGACCTCGATGTCGGTGGTGAGTCCGGCCTCCTCGGCGTTCTTGGCCGCGGTGCGGGCGGTGATGTCGTAGCCGCCGCCCGGCGTGTTCGGGACCATGAAACGCAGGCCGGGTATCTGTGTGCCGTTGTCGGAGCCGCTGCCGGTGGTGAGCAGCGGCGGTCCCACGAGCACGAGCAGCGCCGCCCCGAAAAGGGCGAGGGGAGTGCTGAGCCGCACGTGAGCCGCCTCTCGATAGGTAGGGGGTCTGGGGGTGGTTTCGGGGGTGTGAGGTGGCCCACATGTTGCCTGCGCGTTAAGAAGCTGTCTCGCTTCCGCAACCAACGGACGTTGTGGTCCTTGTGGTCGCGCCCTACGTTGTCGGCGTGACGAAGGTGCTGGTGGTCGACGACGACTTCATGGTGGCCAAGCTGCACTGCCGCTATGTGTCGGCGGTGCCGGGCTTCTCCGTCGTGGGCGTGGCCCACGGCGGGGCCGAGGCGCTGCGCGCGGCGCACGCGCTGCGGCCGGATCTGCTGCTGCTCGACATCTTCCTGCCGGACATGGACGGGATCGCGGTGCTGCGCGAGCTGCGGGCGGCGGGGATGGCGACGGACGCGCTGTTCATCACGGCCGCGCGGGACGTGGACACGATCCGGGCGGCGCTGCGCGCGGGGGCCCTGCACTACCTGATCAAGCCGTTCAACCAGGCCGCCCTCCAGGAGCAGTTGCGCCATGTGGCGTCGCTGCGCAGCCGCCTCGACGAGCTGTCGGCCGCGGAGGCCCGCCAGGAGGACGTGGACCAGATCTTCGGCACCCGCCCGCGCGGCTCCCGCGAGCTCCCCAAGGGCCTGGCCGCCCACACCGCGGAGCTGGTCGACACGATCCTGCGGGCCCACCCGCAGGGCCTGTCCGCCACGGAGTGCGCCGAGGCCGGCTCCCTCTCCCGCGTCAGCGCCCGCCGCTACCTGGAGTACTTCGCGGAGACCGGCCGCGCCGAGATCACCCTCCGCTACGGGGGCACGGGGCGGCCGGAGCGGCGGTACCGGCGGCTGGGGTGACTCCCCTGCCTGTGGCCCCGCTTAGAAGCCCCTTAACACGACCATAAGGATCGCTCCCCGGCCGCTCGAAGCCCCGGATCGCCCGTTCCCGAGGGCTAGTTTGCTGGGCAACCCCCCACGCCCCACCCTCGTGAAGGAGTTGTCCCCCCATGACCTCTCTCCGTACGGCCGTCGCCCCGGCCGTCACCGCGTCCGCCGTTCTGGTGCTGGCCGGGCTCGGTGCCGCGCCCGCCTTCGCGCACGGGTCGATGACCGATCCGGTGAGCCGGGTCGCGGCCTGTTACGCGGAGGGGCCCGAGAGTCCGAAGTCGGCGGCGTGCAAGGCGGCGGTGGCGGCCGGTGGGCCGCAGGCGCTGTACGACTGGAACGGGGTGAACATCGGGGACGCGGGCGGGCGGAGCCGGCAGATCATTCCGGACGGGAAGCTGTGCAGCGCCGGCAACGCGAAGTACCGGGGGCTCGACCTCGCGCGGGCGGACTGGCCGGCGAGCCGGATGACGTCGGGCGAGCACACGTTCCGGTACAAGGGAACCGCCCCGCACAAGGGGTCGTTCGCGCTGTACGTGACGAAGGACGGGTACGACCCGGGCAAGCCGCTGAAGTGGTCCGACCTGGAGGCCAAGCCGTTCGCCACGGTGACGAATCCGGGGATGAGCAAGGGTGACTACGTGTTCAAGGGCACGGTGCCGAAGAAGTCCGGGCGGCATCTGATCTACTCGATCTGGCAGCGGTCCGATTCCGCCGAGGCGTTCTACACCTGCTCGGACGTCGTCTTCGGGGCGGACAGCACGGCGCCGGGGACGCCGGAGGCGTCGGAGACGCCCGCGCCGACCGCCGCCGCTCCGAGTGACGCGCCCTCCGCGGGCGGGCATTCCGGGCATGGCGGGGAGGGTGCGTCCCAGGCGCCCGACTCCCCTGCGCCCGACTCGCCCGCGCCCGCTACCTCCGCCGTCGGGTCCGGGACCGGGAGCGACTCCGGGACCGCGTCCGGCTCCGGCCCCGTCGAGCTGGCCGAGACCGGCAGCGACGCCTCCACCACGTACCTCGCGGTGGGCGGCGTCGCCGTCGTGGGGGTCGGGGCGGTCGCGCTGTTCGCGACGGCCCGGCGGCGGGCGGCTCGTTAGCCGATCGCGGAGAGGCAGGTGGTCGGGGTCGCGTGGGCCGGGTCGAGGGCGTTGTTCACCTCGTGCATGACGACCCGGTCCACCGTCCCGATCGCCACGTGCTCCGACAGGTCGAGGGCGCACAGGTCCTGGAGCACGATGTTGCTGACGTCCGGCCCGTCGAGGAAGCCGGAGCGGTACGGGGTGACGACCTCGTCGTACCGGGTGGCGATGACCGTGTACCGCACGCCGGGCACGGTGTCGCCGCCCGCGTTCAGCCTGGTCAGGAGCGCGGAGCCGGCGATCTGGTCGGCGAGGCCCGGGGTCGACGCGGACAGCAGGTCCTCGGCGCCCGGGAAGTACGGCAGCAGCTTGGTGAGGCCGTCGAGCGTCGTGCCGTGGTTGTCCGGGGCGATGCCGACGAGCGCGTTGACCTTCTGCGCGCCGCCGAGGAACTTCAGGTAGTAGCGGGGCATCATGCCGCCCTGCGAGTGCCCGACCAGGTCGGCCTTCGGGGCGCCGGTGGCGGCGAGCACCCGGTCGACGTACGCGCCGAGCTGTTCGGCGGACTTGTCGACGGGGCCGAGGCCGTGGAAGAGCGGCACGCCGGGCAGTTGCCCGTAGTCGAGCGAGAAGACGCAGTACCCGCGGTCGACCAGGTACGGCGCCAGGCCGAGCCAGTTGTCGACGGCGTTGCCGAAGGTGCCGTGGACGAGGACGACCGGGCGGGGGTGCGCGGCGGAGGGCTTGCAGGAGAAGTCGTTCCAGCCCCGGCTGGGGGCCGTGCCGGCCTGCGCGGCGGCGGTGGGGGCGAGGGTGGCGGCGGCGGTCAGCAGGAGCACGGCCAGCGTTCTGACGGCGTGCTTCCAGGGGGGCCGGGGGATCCGGGGGATCCGGGAGGTCCGGGGCAGCATCGGGCGATCTCCTTGCGGCTCAAGGGAAGGGGGATGCGTCTACGCCCTGCGGTCCGGACCACAAGTGGGGATGCGTTCCCGTCAAGCTACGCACCGGTAGCCTCGACTGGGAAGTTACGCGTCAGTAAAAACTGACGCGTCATCATCGGATGCAAAGGCTCACGACACGAGCATCCATCTGCCGGATTATCCGCATAGATACCGAAATTGAGCGGCTTCAGGTGTGATGTCGATCACATCCGAAGCCTCTCCGGCCTCAGCTCTTCACGTTCGTAACCGGCTCCTCGGGCGACAGAGCGAAGGGCTCGATCGCGCTCTTTCCGGCCGTCGCGCTGCCCTTCAGCACCAACCGGCCGCCCATGAAACGCAGGTCCAGCAGGAACCGGGTCGACCCGCCCTCGCGGGCCAGCCGGTGGATGCGCCCTTCGGGGTAGCCGAGCCGGTTCAGCACCGCTCTGACCTGGGCGGGAGTGGGGTCGGCGAGCGCGTCGAGCTCCTTGCCGACGCGTGCCGCGTGCAGGCGCGCCCCGCACTTCTCCGCCTCGTCCAGCTCCGCCTTCGACGCCCCGGGCGCGCCGCCGTCGACGGGCGGAGGGGTCGGCTCCACGGGCAGCGGCCCCGTCGGACGGGTGCGCGGCGCCTCCCCCTCGCCCGGCTCCGAGGATCCGGCCGGATCGCCCGGCGCGCACGGCGCCTCGACGGTGGCCAGCATCCGCGCGAAGGCCGTCTCCGCGTCCGGGGCGGGAGGCGTCGCGCGGGGCGTGCCGGACGCCGTTCCGGAACCTGCCGGCCGCGCCGCGCCACAGGCCGCGAGCGCCAGCACCGCAAGGGCCGTGAGGGCGGCGGCCGTTGCGCGGCGGAATGCGAAGGGGAGGGCAACAGGCGGGCCCGAAGGGCGAGTTGTCTTCACGGGGCCAGTCTCGGGACCGGTCCCGGAGCTACGCATGAGTACCCGTACTCAGTTCAACAAGGCTTCGGTAAAAGGATGGTTGAGGCTTCTTCACGCACGTAAAGAACGGAGCTCGCGACTCCACCTCTTACCCCGTTGTGAGCCCATGATCGGCCGACCTAGGGTGCGCTCTCGTTGATCGTTCAAATCTATCGAGGGTGGACCCTTGCGAAGATTAACGCTCCCCGCCGTAGCCGCACTCTCCATGGCGCTGCTGCTCCCGCAGCAGACCGCGACGGCCGACACGATCGCACAGCCCCAGGCCACCGGGGGCATCCAGCCGATCGGCCCCGGCCTGTACTACGACGACATCCGCTCCTTCCAGATCGCCGAGACCGACGCCGTGGCCGGCTCCGTCGGGCGCCGGCACAGCGTCACCGTCCAGGCGGACGGCGTCGCCCGGCCGGAGAGCGCCGCCGACTCCCGTAACGACCTCGGGGTGTTCGGCCCGAGCTGGGAGGCCGAGTTCCTCGGCGGCACCACCAACCGCAAGCTGCAGCAGCAGGGCGACGCCGTCGTGGTCACCGACCTCGGCGTGAACGAGGCCACGCGCTACGCCTTCACCGACAACGTCTCCTTCCCGGACGGCGGCGGCATCTCCAAGTACGCCGCGGCCGACGGCTCCAGGCTCACCGAGACCACCCGCTGGGACGACCTGGCCGGGGACATGGTCACCACCATCGTGGAGACCCTCGGGGTGGACCTGGCGGCGACCGAGTCCGGTGACGACCGCGCCGTGGACGCCAACGGCAACGCGCTCTCCGCCGCCGACCTCAAGCCCACGTACACCTGGAAGCAGGCCGCGCCCGGCTCCGACACCTGGCGGGTGACCGGCGTCGGCAACAAGGCGAGCGGCACCTCCTCCGTCGGCTACGACGCGCAGGGCCGGGTCTCCTCCATCGTCGAGCCGGCCTCGGCCGAGGAGCCCGAGCAGCACATCGCCGTCTCCTACGCCTCCGCCACCACGGCGGCCGGCGCGGGCCTCGGCGACTACGCGGGCCGCGTCAAGGAGATCACCGTCACCTCCGGCGCCACCGTGCAGACGGTGGCGAGCTACACCTACGACGGCTCCGGTCTGCTGCGCGAGGTCACCAACCCGGTCGAGAGCAGCTCGGCGGACAAGACCTACGCCTACGACTCCACCGGCCGCGTCTCGGCGGTCTCCTCCGCCACCAGCGGCTCCTGGGACCTGAGCTTCCCGGCCGGGTCGGCCGCCCCGGACGTCGAGTCCACCGGTCCGGCGCGTCCCGCGCAGGCCTCCACCCTCGAAGGCGCGGCGGGCATCAACGACCCGAACGCCATCGGGCCTCCGGCGAGCGACATCACCGGTGAGCTCGGCGGCGCGAGCGCGTACCCCTGGTACTGCAGCACCGCGACGTCCTGGATGTGGTACACCAGCAGCGGCTGCGCCGCGTGGGTGGCCCACTACGGCTGGCGCTACCCGCAATGGAAGCAACTGCCCAGCGGCTACTGGGTCGTCGGCATCAACCACGACCACTGCACCCAGTCGCCTGACCGCCCCTCGGGCTACGACTTCCGGACCGCCTGCGACATGCACGACTACGGCTACGGCCTGATCGGCAACACGTACAAGGGCTACCGCTACTACCTCGACCGCAGCAAGAAGTCGGCCGTGGACGACGTCTTCTACACCACGCTGCGCGACTACACCTGCTCCGCCTACCGGTGGAAGAGCGTGTGCCGGGGCATCGCCTGGACCTACCGCAAGGGCGTCAACAACGGCAATCCGAAGAACGGCGCCAACGCCACGTAAGGCGGGGCCACTTCCGGCATCCCGAACGCGAGGGGCCGGACGGCGGACCGCTCCGCCGTCCGGCCCCTTCTTCTTCCCGTATGGAGAACGATGAGACTCCGCATACCCGCCACGGTCGCCACGGCCGTGCTGGCCCTGGCGCTCGGCGCCCTGCCCGCGCAGACCGCGCTGGCCGCCCCCCTGGAGGACCCCGACCCGGTCGGCACCGTCGACCCGGTCGACCCCGCCCTGTACGCCGAGGTGACCGGCGGCAAGGAGGTGCGGGTCAACGTCGTCACCGCCTCCCGCGCCGATCTGGCCTCCACCGCGAGCGCGGGCGAGACCCTGCACACCTTCAGCCAGGTCCCGGTGAAGACCCTGCGCGTGGACGCGGCCGGCCTGGACACGCTGTCCGGCATACCGGGGGTCGTCAGCGTCACCGAGGACGTCCCCGTGCCGCCCTCCCTGAACGAGACGACCACGCTGATCGGCGCCGACAAGACCACCGTGTCCGGCTGGGACGGCTCCGGCAGCGCCATCGCCGTCCTGGACACCGGCGTCGCCCAGAACCACCCGTTCCTCGGCGGCCGGGTCACCCAGCAGGCCTGCTTCTCCACCACCGACGCCACCTCCGGCGCCACCTCGCTGTGCCCCAACGGCACCGACGAGCAGGAGGGCCCGGGCAGCGCCGACAGCGAGAGCGGCCCCTGCGCCACCCTGGGCGCGGCCTGCTCGCACGGCACCCATGTCGCCGGCATCGCCGCGGGCAACGGCAAGGACCTCACCGGGGCGCCCCGGCAGGGTGTCGCGCCCGGCGCCGAGATCTACGCGATCCAGGTGTTCTCCAAGTTCACCAGCGCCGAGTACTGCGGCGCCCAGGCGCCCTGCGTGCTGAGCTTCACCAGCGACCAGCTCGCGGGCCTGGAGAAGGTGTACGCCCTCAAGCAGGCCGGCAAGCCGGTCATCGCCGCCAACATGAGCCTGGGCGGCGGCCGTTACACCAGCGCGTGCACGACCGACGCGCGCAAGGCCATCATCGACAACCTGTTCAACGCGGGTGTGGCGACGGTCGTCGCGGCCGGCAACAACGCCTACACCAACGCCGTCAACTCCCCCGGCTGCGTGCCCAACGCGGTGACCGTCGGCGCCACCACCGACGCCGACCAGCTCGCCGCCTACACCAACCGCGGCCCGCTGGTGGACCTCTTCGCCCCCGGCCACGGCGTGGTCTCCTCCGTCCCGGGCAACGCGTACGCCACGAAGAACGGCTCGTCGATGGCCACCCCGCATGTCGCGGGCGCCCTCGCCGTGCTGCGCAAGGCGGCCCCGCAGGCGCCGCTCGGCACGCTGATCCAGGCGCTGGCGAGCACCGGCAAGGCCGTCACGTACACCGAGGGCACCACCCCGCGGATCCAGCTGGACCAGGCCGTCGCCCTGGTGCGGGCCGACGCGCTGCCGGAGCCGGCCGCGAAGCCGCGCCCGTCGACGGTCACCGACACCCGGGACTACCTCATCCCGGGCCGGGGCAGCGGCTCGGTCACCACGGTGCCGCTCACCACCACGCTGCCGGGCAACGCGCCCGCCGACCTCCAGGTGGAGTACTCCGTCGACGGCGTCGGCTTCAACAACCTGACCGTCGACCTGATCGCCCCCGACGGCAAGTCGTACCGCCTGGAGACCTCGGCCACGCCCCGGGCCCTCAGCGAGGAGCTGAGCTCCCCCATGGTGGCCGGTCCGATCGGCTCGCTGCGCATGATCGACGCCAGCGCCTCGCCCGCCGCCGGTCAGTGGAAGCTGCGCGTGGAGAACGGTTACGGCACCTGGGAGGGCACCATGCTCTTCTGGACGCTGCACTTCCCGGCCGCCTCCTCCGCACCGGGCACGGCCGCCGTCCCCGACCTGGGCAGCGTCGACTCCACCGCCACCGTGTCCGGCTTCGGCGGCAACGCCTCGACCGCGACCCAGGTGTACGTCGACCTGGACCACCAGCGCCGGGAGGACCTGGAGCTCAGCCTGGTCTCCCCCGGCGGCAAGTCCTACACGCTGGCGCCGGCCGGCTCCCTCTGGGGCAGCGGCTCCACCGACTACATCTACTCGGTGGACGCGAGCGACTCCCCGGCGGACGGCACCTGGACGCTGCGGACGCGGGACGCCGTGACCGGCAACACCGGCACGCTCAAGCACTGGTCGGTCGGCTTCCTCTCGTACGAGAACCAGACGCCCGCCGCGATCCCGGCCACCGGCACCGTCGAGTCGGCCAGTGAGCTGGAGGACGGCTGGTCGCTCGGGCTGCCCGGGAACGCGCCGGGCGCCGTGCGCGTCTACGTGGACCTCACCCACCAGCGGGTCGGCGACCTCAAGCTGGACCTGGTCGCGCCCGACGGGGCCGTGTACCCGCTGAAGTCGGCGGGCGGCCAGCCCGGTGGCAACCTGCGGCAGATCTTCACCGTCCACCCCGGCGCCTCGCCCGTCGAGGGCATCTGGAAGCTGCGGATCGACGACGCCACCGCGGGCAACTCCGGCACCCTGAACAACTGGAGCCTCGTCTTCTGAAGCCTGTGAAGTCCTGAGGGGCTTCTCAGGCCGCGAGCGAGCCGGGCAGCACCGCGCGCGGGCCGTACCTGGCCCGCGCCCGGTCCGCCACCGCCTCGATCCGGCGGGCCTTGTCGTCCGCCGGATCGAAGGTCAGCTGGCGCGCGGCCGCCTCGGCGGGACCCAGGCCCTCGGCGCGCAGGGCGATGCCCCGTACCCGGGCGCGCTGGAGGCCGAAGGAGGCGTGGACCGCGTACGCGAGGGCGGTGAGCGCCGCCGAGTGCGCGGTCGGTTCGCGCAGGGTGCGGGTCCTGGCGGACGTGCTGCGGTCGGCGTACCGCACGGTGACCGTCAGGGAGCGGCAGACCTGGCCCTCCGTCCGCATCCGGGCGCCCAGCTCCTCGGTGAGCGAGAGGAGCGCCCTGCGGTGCTCGGCGGGGGCCAGTTCGTCGTGCGGGAAGGCGCGTTCGGCGGCGAGCGAGCGGGAGAGCTCGCCGGGGACGACGGGGGTGCGGTCGATGCCCCGGGCCCGTTCCCACAGGTCGCGGCCGGTCTTCGCGCCGACGAGCCGCTGGAGCACGGCGAGCGGCGCGTCGGCGACCCGGCCGACCGAGTCGAGGCCGTAGCCGCAGAGGGTACGGGCGGTGGCGCGGCCGACGCCGTCGAGCGCGACGACCGGGCGGTCCCGCAGGAAGTCCGCCGGGTCCTCGACGACGAGGGTGACGCCGGGCCGGGCCTCGCGGGCGGCCATCCGGGCCAGCATCGGGTTGGGCCCGGCGCCGATGACGCAGTCCACCCCGTACAGGGCGAGCGCCCTGACCCGGATCACGGAGGCGAGTTCGGCCGGGCTCCAGCCGAAGTAGCGCGCCGCGCCGCGCACGTCGGCGAGCGCCTCGCCGGGCGGGGCCGCCTCGACGACCGGGGTGAACTCCGTGAGCAGGTCGACGAGTCGGGGCAGCAGCACCTCTCCCGTGGGATCGAGACGGAACCGTACGCAGAGGATCATCCGGCGCTCCCCGGGCTGCTGTGCCACAGTTTCCGCGCCGGTGTCGCGGCGCCCTCCCCGGCGGGCCGGAGGTCGGCCCAGGGGTTCATCTCGTAGCCGGTGGACATCGTGATGCGGCGGCCGGTGTCCTCGGCGGTGCCGTCGGGGGCGGGCTCGCGCGGCTGCTCGGACAGGCGCTCCCCGACCGCCGGCAGGCCGCCGCTCGCCCGTAGTTCGGCCAGTTCGGCGAGGTTCCAGGCGGCGGAGCCGACCACGCTGAGGCTGCGCGGGCCGCGGCGCTGCACCACGCCCCGGACGAGCAGCAGCCAGGAGTGGAAGACGGTGTGGGCGCAGCGTTCGTGGGAGTCGTCGAAGAAGGCGAGGTCGACCAGGCCGGTGCCGTCGTCGAGGGTGCTGAAGATGACCCGTTTGCCGGAGCGGATCGGCGGGGTCTGGGTGGCCGCCTTGGCGCCGGCGACCAGGACGGTCTGGCCGTGCGGGGCCGAGCGCAGCCGCTGGGCGGAGACGACGCCGAGTTCGCGCAGGAAGGTCCGGTGGTCGTCCATGAGGTGGCGGGAGGCGTCCATGCCGAGGATGCCGAGTTCGGCGCTGAGGCGTTCGGACGCGTCGAGGTCGGGCAGGCCGACGGGGGCGGTCCTGTTGCCCTGGGCGAGCGGGAGCTGTCCGCCGTAGGAGGCGGTGCCGCGCTGGAGGCGGTGGAGTTCGGTCAGGTGCAGGAGCAGGTCGCGGCGGTTGGCGCCGAAGGCGTCGAGCGCGCCGACCTGGGCGAGGCGTTCGGCGACGGGTTTGCGCGGGCGGGCCCGCTCCCAGAAGTCGAGCAGGGAGGCATAGGGGCGGCCGCTCTCTATTCGGGCGCCCTCGGCCTCGCTGATGCCGTGGACGTCGGCGAGGCCGAGCCGGAGGCCCCACACCACCGGCTCCTCGGACACCAGTTCGATACGGTGGGCGACCGCGGACCGGTTCACGTCCAGCGGCAGCACGGGCACCCCGCGCCGCCGGGCGTCCGCGAGCAGCAGCCGCTTCGGGTACATGCCGGGGTCGTGGGTGAGCAGCCCGGCGTAGAAGGCGGCCGGGTGGTGGGCCTTGAGCCAGGCCGACTGGTAGGTCGGCACGGCGAAGGCCACCGCGTGCGCCTTGCAGAAGCCGTACGAGCCGAAGGCCTCGACGATCTCCCAGGTGCGGGCGACCACCTCGGGGGCGTACCCCCGGTGTCCGGCCCGCTCGGCGAACCAGATCCTGATCCGCCCCTGCGACTCGGGGTGCGAGAGCCCGCGGCGCACCTGGTCGGCCTCGTCGCGGCCGCAGCCGGTCATGATGCTCACGATCTCGATGATCTGCTCGTGGAAGACGACGACGCCGTGGGTCTCCTTCAGCGTCCCCTCCAGGTCGGGGTGCGGGTAGCGGACGGGCGCGCGGCCGTGCCGGGCCTCGATGAAGGGGCGGACCATGTCGGCGGCGACCGGGCCCGGCCGGAAGAGCGAGATGTCGACGACGAGGTCGTGGAAGGTCTCCGGCTGGAGCCGGCCCACCAGGTCGCGCTGGCCGGGCGACTCGATCTGGAAGCAGCCCAGGGTCTCGGTGGAGCGGATCAGCCGGTACGTGTCGGGGTCGCCGGGCGGGACGGTGTCGAGGTCCGGGCGGGTGCCGGTGGCGCGCCCGATCTCGGCGACGGCGTGCGCCATGGCGGACTGCATCCGCACCCCGAGGACGTCGAGTTTGAGCAGGCCGAGGTCCTCGACGTCCTCCTTGTCGAACTGGGCCATCGGGAACCCCTCGCCGCTGGTGGGCGTCACGGGGGTACGGGTGAGCAGCGAGGCGTCCGAGAGGAGTACTCCGCAGGGGTGCATGGCGATGCCCCGGGGCAGCGCGTCGAGCGCCTCGACGAGCTCCCAGAAGCGCTTGCGCCCCTGGAGTTCGGCCTTGAGCTCGCGCAGCTCGGGCAGTTCCTCCAGGGCGGCGCGGGCGTCCCGGGCGCGGATGTGCGGGAAGGCCTTGGCGATCCGGTCGATGTCGGCCGGGTCCATGGACAGGGCGGCGCCGACGTCCCGTACGGCGTGGCGGACCCGGTAGGTCTCGGGCATGGCGACGGTGGCGACCCGTTCGGCGCCGAAGCGGCCGAGGATCGCCCGGTAGACCTCCAGGCGGCGGGCGGACTCCACGTCGATGTCGATGTCGGGCAGGGCGGTGCGGCGTTTGGAAAGGAAGCGCTCCATCAGCAGGCCGTGCTCGACCGGGTCGGCGTGGGCGATGCCGAGGAGATGGTTGACGAGGGAGCCGGCGCCGGAGCCCCGGGCGGCCACCCGGATGCCCATCCCCCGTACGTCGTCGACGACCTGAGCAACCGTCAGGAAGTACGTGGCGAAGCCGTGGTGGGCGATGACGTCCAGCTCCCGGTGCATCCGCTCCCAGTACCCGGGCCGCTTCTCGTACCCCTTCAGGACCATGCCGGCGGCGGCCCGGGAGGCGAGCACGCGCTGGGCGGTGCGGTGGGCGGCGCCGACCAGGCGCGGCTCGGGGAAGTGGGCGGAGCCCATGCCGAGGTCGTCCTCGGGGTCGACCAGACAGGCGGCGGCGACGTCCGCGGTGTGCTCCAGGAGCCGGTGGGCGGCCTCGCGGCGGAAGCCCGCGGCCTCGACGGTGCGCTCGGCGGCGGCCAGCATGGCGCCGGCGTCCTTGAGCCAGGCCTCGCCGCTGTCGAGCCCGGCGCCCCGGGGGTCGACGGGGACGAGCCGGCGAGCGGAGTCGAGGACGTCGGCGACGGGGCCCTGGCCGGGGTCGGCGTAGCGCACCTCGTTGCCGAGCACGGGCCGGACGCCCTGCTCGGCGGCGAAGCCGAGGGTACGGGCGGCGAGCCGCAGCGAGCCGGGCCCGGTGCCGGGGCGCCCGTGCGGGACGACCTCCAGGCACAGGGCGTCCCCGTACCGCTCCCGCCAGGGCGCGAGCAGCCGGGCGGCCCGGTCGGGGCGGCCGGCGGCGAGGGCGCGCCCGACCTCGGAGGCGGGCCCGAGCAGCACGAAGAGCCCGTCCTCGCGCAGGGCGGCGGCGGGCAGCAGGGGGCGCTCCCCTCCCCCGGCGTGGGCGGCGGTGACCATGGCGCAGAGGGCGGCCCAGCCGGTGCGGGAGCGGGCGAGGAAGAGGGCGCGGGGCGCGGACTCGTCGACGAAGGCGCCGCCCCGGACGGGCACCCTGCGGGCGGCTCCCCGGTCGGCGGGGGCGGGCTCGCGGGGGTCGGGGGCCTCGTGGGCGAGGTCCACGCCGAACAGGGGACGGATGCCCTCCTTCTCGCACGCCTTGGCGAAGCGGACGGTGCCGGAGAGGGTGTCGCGGTCGGTCAGGGCGAGGGCGTCCATGCCCCGCTCCGCGGCCCGTTCGGCCAGGCGGGCGGGGTGGGAGGCGCCGTAGCGCAGGGAGAAGCCCGACGCGGTGTGCAGATGCGTGAACCCCGGCATGCGCCACACCTCCGCATCGAATTCGTACGTACGTTCCCACCCCCTCGGTCCCAGCGTAGCTCATTTTCGAACGTCCGTACGATAACCCGTTCGGGCCCCTCCCACCTGCGCGAACACCGCCCGCCGTCGAATCTGGGGGGCATGAGCCTCGTCGACGAACTGAAGAGCGCCGTCACCCCCCGAGCAGCCCTGCTGGTCGTCGGTGTCCTCGCCCTCCAGCTGCTGTTCATCGCCTCGTACGTCGGGGCCCTGCACCATCCCAAGCCGACCGACGTCCCCTTCGGCGTGGTCGCCCCGCAGCCGGTCACCGGCCCCCTGGTGGAACGCCTGGAGAAGCTGCCCGGCGATCCGCTGGACCCGCGGGCGGTCGCGAGCGCGGACGCGGCCCGGGACCAGATCCTGAACCGGGACATCGACGGCGCCCTGATCGTCGACCCGGTCGGCCGGACGGACACCCTGCTCGTCGCCTCCGGCGGCGGCACCGTGCTCTCCTCCACCCTGGAGAAGATGTTCACGACCATCGAGGGCGCCCAGGGCCGTACGGTGCGGACCGTCGACGTGGCCCCGGCCTCCCCGGGCGACTTCGACGGCCTCTCCGCCTTCTACCTGGTCGTCGGCTGGTGCGTCGGCGGCTACATCTGCGCCGCGATCCTGGCGATCAGCGCCGGGTCGCGGCCGGCCAACCCGCACCGGGCGATCATCCGGCTCGGCGCGCTCGCGGTCTACTCGCTGCTCGGCGGCCTCGGCGGCGCGATCATCGTCGGCCCGATCCTGAACGCCCTGCCCGGCAGCGTCGCCGCCCTGTGGGGGCTCGGCACCCTGGTGGTCTTCTCCGTCGGCGCCGCCACCCTCGCCCTCCAGTCCGTCTTCGGGATCGTCGGCATCGGCCTCGCGATCCTGCTGGTCGTCGTCGCGGGCAACCCGAGCGCGGGCGGCGCCTTCCCGCTCCCGATGCTGCCCCCGTTCTGGAAGGCGATCGGGCCCGCCCTGCCACCGGGCGCGGGCACCTGGGCGGCGCGCTCGATCGCGTACTTCAAGGGCAACGACATGACCGCCTCGATGCTGGTCCTGTCGGCCTGGGCGGTGGTCGGCGCGGCCGTCACCCTGCTGATGTCCTCGCTGAAGCGGCAGCCGGAGACGGAGCCGATCGCGGCGGAGCTGGGCGAGACCAAGGCGTAGGAGCGAGACACGGGAACGCACGCGGAAGGCCCCCGCCGACAGGCGGGGGCCTTCTCTGTACCGGGGGGGGACTACTTGCCGTAGTACGCCCGGGTCATCAGCGCCTTCATGTCGTCGATCATCGGCATCCGCGGGTTGGCGGGCGCGCACTGGTCGGCGTAGGCGTTCATCGCCTGCTGGGGCAGGGCCTCAAGGAAGGCCGCCTCGTCGACGCCCTCCTCCTGGAAGGAGGCCGGGATGCCGCACTTGGCGCGCAGCTCCTCGACGGCGCGGGCGTAGGACTCCACGCCCTCCTCCGGGGTCGCGGCCGGCAGACCGAGCGTCCGGGCGATCTCCTGGAAGCGCTCGGGGGCGCGGTAGACCTCGGCCTTCGGCCACGGCACGGCCTTGTGGGTCACGGTGCCGTTGTGCCGGATCA
Organism: Streptomyces sp. NPDC094032; assembly: GCF_040303965.1. Lineage (NCBI taxonomy): Bacteria > Bacillati > Actinomycetota > Actinomycetes > Kitasatosporales > Streptomycetaceae > Streptomyces > Streptomyces sp. NPDC094032. The sequence continues at coordinate 249,836 of NZ_JBEOUE010000008.1, forward strand.
CGTGGGGAAGGAGCAGGGCGTTGGTGCGCCCGTGGGCCACGTGGAAGGTGTTGCCCAGGGTGTGGGCCATGGCGTGCACCAGGCCGAGGAAGGCGTTGGCGAAGGCCATGCCGGCGATGGTGGACGCGTTGTGCATCTTCTCGCGGGCCTCGGGCGCCTTGCCGCCCTCCTTCACGCAGGTCTCCAGGTTCTCGAAGATCAGCTTGATGGCCTGGAGGCACTGGCCGTCGGTGAAGTCGTTGGCGTAGGCCGAGACGTACGCCTCGGTGGCGTGGGTCAGGGCGTCGAAGCCGGAGTCGGCGGTCACCGTCGGCGGGAGGTTCAGCGGGAGCATCGGGTCGACGATGGCCACGTCCGGGGTGAGCGCGTAGTCCGCGAGCGGGTACTTCTGCGCCGCCTCGGGGTCGGAGATGACCGCGAACGGGGTGACCTCGCTGCCCGTGCCCGAGGTGGTCGGGATGGCGACCAGCTTCGCCTTCTCGCCCAGCTTCGGGAAGCGGTAGGCGCGCTTGCGGATGTCGAAGAACTTCTCCTTCGTGTCCGCGAACTCGACCTCGGGCCGCTCGTACATCAGCCACATGATCTTGGCCGCGTCCATCGGCGAACCGCCGCCGAGGGCCACGATGGTGTCCGGCCCGAAGTCGCGCATGGCGGCGGCGCCGGCCCGGACGGTGGCGAGCTCCGGGTTGGGCTCGACGTTGTCGATGACCTGGATGGTCACCGGCTCGGCGCGCCCGTTGAGGATGTCGGTGACCTTCTGGACGAAGCCGATGGCGCCCATGGTCTTGTCGGTCACGATGGTGACCCTGCGGACGTCCTCCATCTCGCCGAGGTAGCGGATGGCGTTGCGCTCGAAGTAGATCTTCGGCGGGATCTTGTACCACTGCATGTTGGTGTTGCGCCGTCCGATCCGCTTGACGTTGATCAGGTTGACCGCGGTGACGTTGTTGGACACGGAGTTGTGTCCGTACGAGCCGCAGCCGAGGGTGAGGGAGGGGAGGAAGGCGTTGTAGACGTCGCCGATGCCGCCGAAGGTGGAGGGGGCGTTGACGATGACCCGGATCGCCTTGACCCGCTTGCCGAACTCCTCGGCCAGCGCCTCGTCCTCGGTGTGGATGGCGGCGCTGTGCCCGAGGCCGTGGAACTCGACCATGCGGGCGGCCAGGTCGAGGCCGTGCTCGGTGGAGTCGGCCTTGAGGGCGGCCAGGATCGGGGAGAGCTTCTCGCGGGTGAGCGGCTCGCTCTCGCCGACCTCGGCGCACTCGGCGAGGAGGATGGAGGTGTCCTCCGGGACCTCGAAGCCGGCCTGCTCGGCGATCCACCGCGGGGACTTGCCGACGACCGCCGCGTTGAGCTTGGCGCCGCCGCAGTTGGTGGCGTAGGCGGTGGTGCCGAAGACGTACTCCTCCAGCTTGGTCTTCTCGGCGGCGCTGACGACGTAGGCGCCGAGCCGCTCGAACTCGGCGATGCCCTGCTCGTAGACCTCCTGGTCGAGCACGACGGCCTGCTCGGAGGCGCAGATCATGCCGTTGTCGAAGGCCTTGGAGAGCACGATGTCGTGGATCGCGCGCTGCAGCTTGGCGTCCTTGGCGACATAGGCGGGCACGTTGCCGGCGCCGACGCCGAGGGCGGGCTTGCCGCACGAGTAGGCGGCCCTGACCATCGCGTTGCCGCCGGTGGCGAGGATGGTGGAGACGCCCTCGTGGTTCATCAGTTCGCCGGTGGCCGCCATCGACGGCTCCTCGATCCACTGCACGCAGTCGGCGGGCGCGCCGGCCGCGACGGCGGCGTCGCGCACGATCCGGGCGGCCTCGGCCGAGCACTTCTGCGCGGAGGGGTGGAAGGCGAAGACGATGGGGTTACGGGTCTTCAGCGCGATCAGCGCCTTGAAGATCGTGGTCGAGGTCGGGTTGGTGACCGGGGTCATCGCGCAGACGACGCCGACGGGCTCGGCGATCTCGGTGATGCCGTTCAGCTCGTCGCGGCGGATGACGCCGGCGGTCTTCAGGCCGGCCATCGAGTGGGTGACGTGCTCGCAGGCGAAGAGGTTCTTGACGGCCTTGTCCTCGAAGAGCCCGCGGCCGGTCTCCTCGACGGCGAGCCGGGCGAGCTCACCGTGGGCGCTCAGCGCGGCGAGCGAAGCCTTCTTCACGATGTGGTCGACCTGCTCCTGGTCGAGGGTCTCGAACCGGTCGAGGGCGGCGAGGGCCGCCTGGACGAGTCCGTCCACCATCTCCTTGGCCTCCATGGCAGGTACTCCTTTGTCGATCCCTTTATTTCGCTGACTCCATTCGACACCCGAAGATGACCGAAAAGGGTCCGAAAAAGACCCCGGCGATCGGGACGGAAGTCCTTTCAAGATCGATCGACAACCCGTCAAACCCTGCGTGACCTGCTAAGACACCCCGGGCCGCAAGTCCCTTGCGAGCTTGTGAAAACTTTCACAAGAAAGTCCCCCGTTAAGCTCCACGCCCATGGGAAATCCAGTGCGCACCGACGACGGCCGCCTCCTGGTGGCCGAGGAATGGGGAAACCCCTCGGGAACCCCCGTCCTGCCGCGCACCTACCGGGAGGCGCTGCGCGTCTCGGAGGCCGGTCACTTCGCCGCGCAGTACGCGCTGCCCGTGGTCGCGGAAGGCCCCCGGCCGGTGTGCGGCCGGGGGCCCAGCGTGTGCCCATGGTGCTCCGCGCGGGCCGGTGAGGGCCAGGGGGCGGCTAGAAGACGCTGACCCCGTAGGCGCTCAGTGCCTCCGTCACCGGCTGGAAGAACGTGGTGCCGCCGGACGAGCAGTTGCCGCTGCCGCCCGAGGTGAGGCCGATGGCGCGGCTGCCGGAGTAGAGCGGGCCGCCGGAGTCGCCGGGCTCGGCGCAGACGTTGGTCTGGATCATGCCGTAGACGATGTCGCCGCCGCCGTAGTTCACGGTGGCGTTGAGACCGGTGACCGTGCCGCTGTGGATGCCGGTGGTGGAGCCGCGACGGGTGACGGACATGCCGACGGTGGCGTTGGCGGCGCTGGTGATGTCGACGTTGCCGACCGAGCCGGACTTGACCACCGAGGCGTTGGTGTAGCGCACGATGCCGTAGTCGTTGGTCGGGAAGCTGGACCCGGCGGTGGTGCCGAGGACGGTGCTGTGCGCGGAGTCGGACCACCAGGTGCCCGCGCCGTCGGTGCAGTGGCCGGCGGTGAGGAAGTAGTAGTTGCCCGCGCTGTCCTTGACGTTGAAGCCGAGCGAGCAGCGCCAGCTGCTCGCGTAGATGGCGTCGCCGCCGGAGATCAGCTTGTTGAACCTGCCCGCGGTGCGCTCGATGCGCAGCGCGCCCTTGTTGGCTCCGGCCTTGCTCTTGATCCTGGCTATGTCGGCCTGCGAGACGGTGGAGTCGGCGGTGACGACCACCGTCTTCGTGGCCGGGTCGACGCGCCAGGCGGTGCCCGCGACGTCGGCCGCGAGGACGGCGTCGCCCGCGGCGGTGAGCTGGGTGGCGCTGAAGGCGCCCGGCTGGGCGGCGGAGTCGGCGTTCGCGGAGGGGACGGCGAACGCCGCGGCGGCGGCGAGGCCGGTCGCGACGGCGAGCATCCGGATGTTTCTCGTGGGGGTGGTGCGCTTGGTCCTCACTTCTCGTTCCTCCAGAGGGGAATCGGGGGTCCGCAGTGGGGTGTCGGACCCGTGAGGCGCGGCCAGGGGCCGGCGCTGTGGGGGAGTCTCGGGCCGCACGGCTTCCCGCCGCAAGGGCTCATTTCGGCCGTGCAGCCTTCAACTTACTTGCGCATCAAGGGAGTTGGGGGACTCCAAGGAGGGCGGGAGCCTCGGGTCAGTACAGGCTCACCCCGTACTTGGCGAGCGCCTCGGGCACCGGCTGGAAGAACGTGGTCCCGCCGGTCGAGCAGTTGCCGCTGCCGCCGGAGGTGAGGCCGAGCGCCTTGGTGCCGTCGTACATCGCACCGCCCGAATCGCCGGGCTCGGCGCAGACGTCGGTCTGGATGAGCCCCTTCACCGTGCCGCCGGAGGAGTAACGGACGGTGGCGTTGAGACCGGTGACCCTGCCGCTCCGGGTGCCGGTGGTGGAGCCGGAGCGCTTGACGGACTCGCCCACGTACGCGTCGGCCGCGGTGAAGCCGCCGGGGTGACTGAGCCCGGTGTTGTCGTAGCGGACCAGGGCGTAGTCGTTGCCGGGGAAGCTGGAGCCCACGGTGGCGCCGATCAGGGTGGACTGCGCGGAGTTGGTGTACCACGTGCTCACCGCGTTGCCGCAGTGCCCGGCGGTGAGGAAGTAGTACGTGCCGCCGCTGACCACGTTGAAGCCGAGCGAGCAGCGGTAGCCGCCGCCATAGATGGCGTCGCCCGCGCCGAGCAGGGGCGTGAGGACTCCGGGGGTGCGCTCGATGCGCAGCGCTCCGGCGTCGGCCCCGGCGGAGCTGCGGATCTTCGCCAGGCCGGCCTCGGAGACGGTGGAGTCGGCGGTGACGACGAGGCGCCCGGAAGCCTGGTCGACGTACCAGGCGGTGCCGCCGACATCGGCCCTGAGGACGGCGGCGTCGGCCCGCGCGAGGGCCGCGGCTCCGGCCGGACCGGGGGTGGGGGCGGCCTGGGCGCCGGGCAGGGCGAGGGCGGTGACGGCGGCGAGGGCCGCCGTGAGGGTGAGCAGCCGGCGGGGGGTGATACGCGTAGATCTCCTCACGGGTCTCCTTCGGGGGGAGCGGGAGGGCCCGGGGGTGGCGGGCCCGGAGACCGACGGGTGACGTGTCCCTGTCAGGTCCCGCGCCGATGGTGGCCCCACCCGCCCGTCCGCACAAGACCGCGCGCACGAGCTCACGCACGGACGGGCGGCACCCGGAGCACCAGCCCCGCGTACCGCCCGTCCGTCCCGGCCAGGCCGGGATCAGGTCCCGGTCAGCCCCCGATCAGCCGCCGCTCCCCCGCCGCGACCGCCGTGTCCAGCGTGTTCCCCGGCGGCGGGAAGGGGCAGATGAAGTGGGCGGCGAAGGCGCACGGCGGCAGCAGTGCCCGGTTGAGGTCCACCGTCACCGAGCCGTCCGCCGCCGGGGCGGGCGGGCGCAGAAAACGGAAGCGGTAGCTGTCCCGCCCGCTGGTGGCGTCCGCGAAGACCGCCCAGAGCGTGCCGTCCTCCTCCACGGCCACCTGGAGGCTGCGCTCGGCGCCGTCCAGGTCGAAGACCAGCTCGCCGGCGAGACCGAGACCGCGCTCCTTGCCGTCCGCGTTCTCCACCCGCACATGGCGGTCCTCGGCGTACGGGCGGAACACGCCCGGCCGCACCCACCGCTCGTCGTACGGGGTGGCCTCGATGCCCCGGAAGGAGCGCCGCGCCTCCGACTCGGGGTCGAAGTCCCGTACCGCCCACTCCCCCTCGCGGCGCAGCACGACGAGCCGGCGGCCGGCCGACTCGGCCCGGGACTCGTGGATCGGGCCGTGGTCGGCGGTGAGCCGGACGTCGCCGATCAGCGGCTTGCCGTCCACGGTGACGGCGTCCTCGGCGCCCGCGGTCAGCACCACCTCGTCGCCCTCGGCCCGCCACTCACCGGGAACGGCCGGAATTCGCCCCTCCGGGAAGTCCGAGAGCCAGTACGTCCCCGTCAGCGAGAGCGGTCCGTAGGTCGAGGCGACCGCCGCCTCGCGCTTCTCGTGCCAGTGCTGCCAGTCCTGCGAGTCCTGCGAGTCCTGCGATGTGTCCGTGCTCATGGTGGGAAACCTTTCCATACCGGGTCAGTTCTTGGTCCGGGGCAGGCCGGGCGGGTTGATCTCCGAGGCGGACACGGCCTCGCTGCTCAGCCCCCAGCGCTTGAGGACCTGCGCGTAGGTGCCGTTCTGGATGACGTGGTCGAGCGCGGCGGCGTACGCGGCGACCAGGCCGCTGTCCTTCTTGGTGGTGGCGGCGATCTTGCCCTGGAGGCCCGCGCCCGCGCCGGAGAACTTGCCGACGATCTCGGTCTGCCCGGCGGCGGCCACGTGGTAGGCGGCGCTCGGGTTGGGCCCGAGGTAGGCGTCGATGCGGCCGGACTGGAGGGCCAGGTAGTAGTCGGAGACGTTCTGGAAGTACTTGATGTCGACCGGCTTGCGGCCCGCCTGCTCGTTCTCCTTGCTCCAGTCGACCAGGATCTTCTCCTGGTTGGTGCCGGAGCCGACCGCGATGGACTTGCCCGCCACGTCGGCCGGGCCCTTCACCTTCCAGCCGGAGCCCTTCTTCGCCTCGAAGGCCAGGTCGTCCAGGCGGTAGGTGGCGAAGTCGTACTTGTCCTTGCGCTCCTCGGTCACGGTGACGTTGGAGAAGACGCCGTCGAACTTGCCGCTGTCCAGGCCGACGAAGAGGTTCTCCCAGGAGACCGCGTCGAACTCGGGCTTCACGCCGAGGGTGTCGGCGACCAGGGTGGCGAGGTCGATCTCGACCCCGATGAGCGTTCTGTCGTCGGTGGCGTAGAAGCCGAGCGGCGGGGCGCTGCCGGTGGAGACGCCCAGCGAGAGCGTGCCCCGCTTGCGTACGGCCTCGGGCAGCTTGGCGGCGATGGCGTCCACCTTGGCGGTGTGGACGCGCTTCTGGTCCGGGCCGAGGTTGATCGAGCTGTCCGCGCCCTTCTGGCCCTTGGGCACGACCTGGTCGGTGGCGGCGTCACCGGCACCGCAGGCGGTGAGCGTGGCGAGGGCGGCGAGCGAGGCGAGCGCGACGGCGAGCGGACGGCGGCATACGGACATGACGGGACTCCTGGTGTCGAGGGGGAGAGAAGGGGGCGATACGGGCGGTCAGAGGACCTTGGAGAGGAAGGCGCGGGTGCGTTCGTGCCGGGGGTTCTCCAGCACCTCGGCCGGCGGGCCCTGTTCGACGATCCGGCCCTCGTCCATGAAGACGACCGTGTCGGCGACCTCACGGGCGAAACCGATCTCATGGGTGACGACGATCATGGTGGTGCCGGAGGCGGCCAGGTCCTTGATGACGTCGAGCACCTCGCCGACCAGCTCCGGGTCGAGCGCGGAGGTCGGCTCGTCGAAGAGGAGCAGGCTCGGTTCGAGGGCGAGCGCGCGGGCGATGGCGACCCGCTGCTGCTGCCCGCCGGAGAGCTGCTTGGGATAGGACCGGGCCTTGTCGGCGAGCCCGACCCGGTCGAGCAGCGCGAGGGCGGCCGCCTCGGCCTCCTTGCGGGGCCGTTTGAGGGCGGAGACCGGCGCCTCGACGATGTTCTCCAGGACGGTGAGGTGCGGGAAGAGGTGGAAGTTCTGGAAGACGAAGCCGATCCGGGTGCGCTGCCTGAGGATCTCGCGCTCGCGCAGCTCGTAGAGCTTGTCGCCGGAGCGGCGGTAGCCGACCAGGGTGCCGTCGACGCTGATGGAGCCGCTGTCGACCTTCTCCAGGTGGTTGATGGTCCGCAGCAGCGTGGACTTGCCGGAGCCGGAAGGCCCGAGGACGACGGTGACCTCGCCGGGACGGACGTCGAGGTCGATGCCGCGCAGGACCTCCAGGGCGCCGAAGCTCTTGCGTACGGAACGGATCCGGACCTTGGTGTCGGCGGTCTCGGGTGCGGCGGTGCTCATCGGGTGCTCCCCTTCGCGTAGTGACGTTCGACGTAGTGCTGGACGATGGAGAGCGCCGTGGTGAGCAGGATGTACCAGGCGGTGGCGACCATCAGGAGCGGGACGACCCGCCCGTTGCGGCCGTAGACGACCTGCACCTGGTAGAAGAGCTCGCCGATCGCCATCACGGAGACGATCGAGGTGCCCTTGAAGAGCGAGATGATCTCGTTGGCGGCGTTGGGCAGGATCGAGCGCATGGCCTGCGGCAGCACGATCCGCCGCAGTTGGCGCAGCCGGGGGATGCCGAGCGAGGCCGCCGCCTCCAGTTGGCCGCCGTCGACGGCGAGCACCCCGCCGCGGACGATCTCCGCCGCGTACGCCGCCTGGTGCAGCGCCAGGCCGAGGACGGCGGCGCTCATCGCGCCGACCAGGCCCATGGTGTCGAAGGAGAAGAAGCTCGGCCCGAACGGGACGCCGAAGCTGAGCTCCTTGTAGAGGTAGGCCAGGTTGAACCAGAAGAGCAGCTGGACGATGAGCGGGATCGAGCGGAAGGCCCAGATGTAGCCGAAGGCGACCGCCTTGAGGAAGGGGCTCGCGGACAGGCGCATGAAGGCGAGCACGATGCCGAGGGCGAAGCCGAGGGCGGTGCCGTAGAAGGTCAGCTGGAGGGTGACCCAGACGGCCCTGAGGATGGCGTCGGCGGCGAAGAACTGGGCGAAGACGTCCCACTCCCAGCCGGGGTTGGTGATCAGGCCGTTGAGGAACTGGGCGAGGACGACGGCGGTGGCGACGACCGCGACCCAGCGCCAGGGGTGCCGCACGGGCACCACCTTGAGGACGGCGGGGTCCCCGGCGTCGGCCGCGTCGGCCGGTCGGGGCGGCGCGTGGACGGGTGGATCACTGGTAAGAGACATGGGGGTACCTCGGTACGGAGGAAGGAGGGCGGAGTACGGGAGGAGTACGGGCGGAGTACGGGCGGAGGGCACGCTCAGCGCGCGGTCACCGGCACCGGCGCGGGCACCGGCGCGGGCACCGGCGCGGGCACCGGCTCCGGCTCCGGCTCCGTACAGGACAGGTCGCGCAGCAGCGCGAGCGCGGTGCGGGCGGTCCGGTCGTTCTGCCGGAAGGCGAAGCCCCCGGTGCGCGGCCGGGTGAAGGCGCCGCCGGCCCGGGCGGTGGTGTGCGGGCCGAGCGCGAAGTGGCGCGGGTGCGGCCGTCCGTCGCGCCCGAGGACGCGCCCGTCGTCCGGGTCGACGGCGAGCAGCCCGGCGTCGGTGGCCCGGGCGCCGTCCTCGTACAGGGCGCGCAGCAGCGGGCTGCCGGTGCGCTCCAGGGTGGGGTCGGGCAGCCGGGCCTCGACCAGGGCGCGGGCCTCGGTCCACTCCCCCGGCAGGCTGACGGAGGAGGCGCGGAAGACGCCCCGCTCCTCGTCGGTGGTGAGGGTGACGTCCGCGCCGAGGAAGCGGACGATCCCGGCGTCGGAGAGGGCGAGCAGTTGCCGCAGCCGGGGGCCGGGCGGGCCGGAGGCGAGGTAGCTGAAGAAGCCGTGCCACCAGTTGCCCGGGTCGCCGATGTCGCCGAGGCGCAGCAACTGCCCGTAGACGGAGAGCACGGCGCCGAAGACGGCCAGGTCCGGGCTGTGGGCGGGGTCGTGGCGGCGGTCGAGGTCGCCGGCTATGTATCCGCGCAGCCCGTCCTGGAGGGCATCGGCGGAGCGGTAGCGCACCCCGGCCAGCGGGTGGTCGAGGGCGTCCAGGTCGAGCCGGTCGGCCGGGTCGGGCACGGCGGCGGCGACCAGCGCGTCGAGTTCGGCGGACCGGGGGGCGGCGGCCGTGTACTTCTCCTCGAAGTCGGCCCAGGCGACGGCGGTCCGCTCGGGGTGCGCGGCGAACAGGCGGTGGTAGTGGGCCCAGCCGAGCTCCTTGTCGACGAGCGGCCAGACGTCCCTGCGGAAGTCCGGGGGGCCGGGCGCGGCGAGCAGCGCGTCGACCTCGGCGGGGCCGAAGAAGCGCGGCAGCGGCGGGCCTTCGCCGTCGAGCTCGTAACCGATCTTGGAGTGGTACGGGACGCCCCGCCGCGATCCGACGTGGAGCACCGGCTCGCGGCCGGACGGCCGGTAGACGAGCCGGTCCGAGCCTTCGGCCTCCTCGTAGCTGCCGCCCCGCCCCTCGGTGAGCAGCACCATGAGGTCGACGAAGGCGAGGCCGAAGCCCCGTACCAGGACGGGTTCCCCGGCGGGCAGCGCGGACAGGTCGGTGTCGGCGGTGAAGTCGGGCGGCAGGTGGACGAGGCCGTGCCGGTCCGCGAAGTCGGCGAGCTCGCGCTGGTGTCGGTCGGGGTGGGCGTCGAGGTGGCCGAGGGCGAGGACGACCAGGTCGGCGGTGAGCGGCACGGCGTGGCCGTCCAGCCAGACCCGCTGCCGGCCGTCGCGGGGTCCGGTGACGCGCAGCGCGGTGGTGGGGTGCTCGTGGACGGTGACGCCGGCCGGGAGCGCGGCGCGGGCGCGTTCGTAGACCCAGCGCAGGTAGGCGCCCTGCTGGGGGCGGCTGGGGAAGGTGCGGCCGTCGAGGCCGGCCCATTCGGCGAGGGTGGGTCCGGGGCGTACCGGTCCCTCGATGGTGACGGTCTCGTCGGTGAACATGGTGACGTCCTCGGCCTGGGAGTTCATCCAGAGCAGCGGGGACTGGGAGGTGCGCCAGATCCGGCCGCCGCCGGCCGGGTGCGGGTCGACGAGGTGCAGGTCCAGGGGCCGGTCCCCGTACAGCTCGGGGAGGTTGGCGGCGAGCCGTTCGAGGAAGCCGGTGCCCCGGGGCCCGGCGCCGACGACGACGAGCGAGCGGCGTTCGCCGTGCGGGCGGCTCATCGGGCACCCCCCGTGCCACGGGCGTAGTGCCGCTCGACGTAGTGCTGTCCGACGCTGAGGACGGAGGTGACCAGGACGTACCAGAGGGTGGCGACCAGGAGCATCGGGATGACCTGGTAGGTGGCGTGGTAGACGAGCTGGACGGAGTAGAGCAGGTCCTGCACGGCGATGACGGAGACGATCGAGGTGCCCTTGAGGGTGCCGATCAGCATGTTCCCGGCGGGCGGCACGATGGCGCGCATGGCCTGCGGCAGCACGATCCGGGTGAGCCGGCGGCCGCGGCCGAGGCCGAGCGACTGGGCGGCCTCGATCTGGCCCCGGTCGACGGAGAGGATCCCGCCCCGGACGACCTCGGCGGCGTAGGCGGCCTCGTGGAGGGTGAGGCCGATGACGGCGACGGAGACGGGGCCGAGGAGGTTGACCGTGTGGATGCCGAGGATCGTCGGGTAGAGCGCGCCGATGTTGAACCAGAACAGCAGCTGGACCAGGATCGGCGTGGACCGGAAGAACCAGACGTATCCCCAGCTCACCGCGCGCAGCACGGGGTTGCCGGAGAGCCGCAGGACGGCGAGCAGGGTGCCGAGGGCGAAGCCGAGCGCCATCACGAGGGCGGTGAGCCACAGGGTGAGGCCGAGGCCGCGCAGCACGGACGTGGAGGTGAAGTAGGCGCCGACCACGTCCCATTGGAAGGCGCGGTTGGTGGCGACGGAGACGAGGCCGAGCGCGACGAGGACGACGACCGCGGCGGCGGCGGTCCACTGGCCGGTGCGGCGGGCGGGGACGATGCGGAGGGCCGGTTCGTCGGGCGGGGCCGTGACGGGTTTTTCGGTGAGGATCGCGGACATGGCGAAGGCTCCGTGGATGCCAGAGACGGATCGAACACGGGAGTGCGCCTTCACGCGCGGTGAGCCGCGGACCCGAGCCCCTCAGCACGGTCCGCCTCTTCAACGTAGTCGGCGGGCACGGAGTGCTGTCAAGTCCGTCCGGAGTGTGAGCCGTTCGTCTCATCACGGTTGACGGGGAAACGGATGCCTGTTCCACTTGGGCCATGAATCCGCAGCAGTGGCTGGTCACGCGCTCCCACATCGACTTCGGTCGTGTGTGGTCCTCTTCCTGTTGAGCCGACCCCCTGCTTCGCCCTGTCCGCGTGCTGTTGTCCCGCGGCGCCTTCACCTCCGCACGTCCGTGAGTGCCTGAGCTCGACTCCCCTCGTCCTGCCCCGCCTTTCGCCTTTTTCCCTACCTGTTCCGTAGGAAATTCCTCCTAGGACACCCATGACCTTCGCGTTGTCCGTGCACCGGACCACGACCACCGACCCGTTGGCACGCCCGCTCCTCGACGAGCTGGCGTACGAGTACATGACCCGGTACGGCTCCTCGGACGATCTGAGCCGCTATCCGGCGGAGGAGTTCGCCCCGCCGGGGGGCGCGTTCCTGCTGCTCCTGGAGCAGGGGCGGCCCGTCGCGGGCGGCGCCTACCGCCAGTACGACGAGCACACCGCCGAACTGAAGCGGATCTGGACCCACTCGGCGCACCGCAGGCGCGGTCTCGCCCGCCGGGTCCTGACCGTCCTGGAACGCGAGGCCGCCGACCGCGGCTACACCCGGATCTACCTGACCACCGGTCCGCGCCAGCCCGAGGCCAAGGGCCTCTACCTGGCGACCGGATACCGCCCGCTCTTCGACGTCGCCGCCGACCCCGAGTCCATCGGGCCGCTGCCGTTCGAGAAGTACTTGGAGACCCCGAAGCCATGAGCACCACACGCACCCAGCGCCGCACACGGACGAAGCGCACCACCGCCCTGCTCGCCCTGACCGCCGCGGCCGGCCTGGCGCTCACGGCCTGCGGCACCGGGGAGCCGGTGGCGGCCCCCGCCGGGGCGACGGGGAAGGGCGGCGCGCAGGGCGCGCTCCCGAAGGAGGACGTGGCGGCGGGGGTGAAGAAGAACGAGGCCGCGGCGAAGCTGCTGCCGGCCGACGTGAGACAGCGGGGCCGTCTGACCCTCGCCACCTCGGTGGGCACACCGCCCAGCTCGGCCTATCTGCCGGACGGCAGGACCGTCGTCGGCCTGGACGCCGACTTCTCGCAGGCCGTGGCCAAGGCGCTGGGTCTGGAGGTGAAGACCGAGACCACCGGGTTCGAGGCGATCCTGCCGGCCCTCGACAGCGGCAAGTACGACATCGGCATGGGCAACTTCGGCGTGACGGAGGAGCGGCGCAAGACGATCGACTTCGTCACGTACATCAACGACGGGCAGGGCTTCGCGACCCGCGCGGACTCCAAGCTGACGGACATCACGGACCTCACGCAGCTCTGCGGCCTCAAGGTGGCCACCGGCGCCGGCACCACCTTCGAGCGGACCCTGGAGAAGAACAAGGACCGGTGCGCGCAGGCCGGCAAGGAGCCGTACGAGGTGAACGTCTTCTCCGAGACGTCCGCGAGCTGGATGGCGCTCCAGCAGGGCCGCAGCGACGTGCTGATGAGCACCATCAACGGCATCCGGTACGCGGTGACCCAGCAGCCGGGCACCAAGTTCCTCAACGAGTACCGGCGCCTCGACGTCGGCTTCGCCTTCAAGAAGGGCTCGGCGCTCACGCCCGCCTTCCAGGCCGCGGTGAACGGCCTGAAGGCGGACGGGACCTACGACCGGATCCTGAGGAAGTGGGGCGTCTCGGCCTCGGGCATCGCAGAGTCACGGATCTCGCCGCCGGAGATCCCGGCGCCGACGAAGTGAGGCGCGCCGTCGGGCCCCGCCGCACCGGGGCCCGACGGCCCGTCAGCAGCCGTCGCAGGGACAGCAGCAGCAGTCGCAGCCGTCACAGCCGCCGCAGTCGCAGCCCGTGCAGTCGCACTGGTGGCAGCAGCCCTCGCGCTTCTTGCGGGACCAGGGGCCCTCGTACTTCTCGGCGCAGCAGATCTGGCAGGTGCAGAACAGCCAGGTGAAGGCGGCGCACCCGGCGAGGAAGCCGCGCGGCTCGGGCTTGTGCGGGCCGCCGCCCCCGCCGCCACCGCCGGGGAAGGGCGGCATCCCGCCCGGCCCGCCGGGGCCGCCCGGCTTGGCGAGCGGGTCGCCCGGTCCGTACGGGCCGGCCTGTGCGTACGGGTTCCCCGGCACCGGCTGCCCGTACGGCTGCCCCGGCTCCGGCGCGCCGTGGGCGCAGCTCGTGGTGCCGAAGGCCCGGTCGACGGAGGTGCGCAGCTCGTGGGCGAGCAGGACGTGGGCGAGCCGTCCGTCGGCGAACTCGGCGTCCTTCAGCGCGAGGCGGATGCCGTGCAGCGCGTCGTCGGCGAGCCTGCGGGCCTCCGCGCGGGAGGTGCCGGTCGCGGTGAGCGGGTTCCAGGATCCGGCGGCGGCGTCGGCGGCCTGGTCCTCGACGGCGTCGAGGAGATGGGCGAGCCGTCCGAAGAGGCGCCCGGCCTCGGCGAGCGGCGCGGCGTTGCCGGGGCGGCCGGCGAGGACGGCGGTGTGCGCGAAGGCGGCGGCGGTCGCCGTCTCGGTCGGCTCGGTGACGACGAGCAGCGGGGTGCCGGGCCCGGCGAGCGCCTCGATGCCGGTCTGCCGGTCGACGGCGTCGACCAGGACGGCGGTGTCGAAGCCGAGCGCCCGGCCGGTGCGGGCGCCCGCCCGGTCCCAGGAGCGGGCGACCCGGCGCGCCGCGGCGGCCACGGGCCGGCGGGCCAACAGGCCGTCCCGGTCGGCGACGTGGTCGCGGACCTTCGCGGAGGCCAGCACGAGGGAGACGGCGGCGGCGAGCCGGGCGCCCTCGCCCCGGGCGACGGGCGCGGTCCGCATGGCCCGGAGCGGGCAGGGTCCCGCGGTGCGGCGGCCGGCCGCGGTGGCGCCGGTCTGAGCCTCCGTCAGGACCGAGACGATCAGGCCGTCGTAGTTGGTGACCACCCGGGCGAGCTGCCCGTGGTCGGAGCGAAGTGCCAGGCAGAGGCCGCAGAGATGGGCCATCCACTCGGTCTTGAGCCCCTCGGTGAGGCGGTGCGTGCAGGGTCTGACGATTCCGAACAAGACATTCTCCCCCGTGGCGGCCGGGCGTGTCGGTTCACCCGTACGCCCTTGTCGTCACCCTTCCGGCCCGACATTCATATTTTAAGTTGCGCGCCCCCGGCCGACCCCCTGTCAGCCCCGGCATACCGCAAGATCCCTGACGAATCGCCAGTTTTCGAACCTCACGTTCTGCACCAGTACCGTCACGAATCCCCTGCGCGCCGACTATCCACTTGGCGCGCGATCCGCATCATGGACGACGATAGGGATTGCGGAACCACAAGTGACCGCGCTGAAAGGAGGCGTCCATGGGATCGGTGCGCAAGGCGAGTGCCTGGCTGGGACTCGTCGAGGACAACGACGAGCGTTACTACGACGACGAGTACGCCGACGGTGCCGAGAACGGCAGCGACGCCTGGGTGACGGACCCGCGGGTGCGGGTGGCGACCGACACGGCGCAGGACCGGGGCCGTCGGATCGCCACCGTCTCGCCCGACGGGTTCCGGGACGCCCGGGGCATCGGCGAGCTGTTCCGGGACGGCGTCCCGGTGATCGTGAACCTGACCGCGATGGAGCCGAACGACGCCAAGCGCGTGGTCGACTTCGCCGCCGGTCTCGCCTTCGGCCTGCGCGGCTCGATCGAGCGGGTGGCCACCCGGGTCTTCCTGCTGACCCCGGCCGACACCCGGATCGTCAGCGGCGAGTCCGCCGGGCGTTCGCAGGACGGTTTCTTCAACCAGAGCTGACCCTGCCGGGGCTCGGCTCACCTCCGGCCCGGTCCTGACTCAGGACCGGGGCCGGGCCGAGCCGGCCGGCTCCGCGGGCCCCCGGCTGCCGGGCACCTTGGAAGCACCGTCCGCCGGCTCCACCCGCTCCGCCTGTTCCACCCGCTCCAGCTGTTTCGCGCCCCCGACGGCCTCCGCGTCCGCGACGAGCTCCGGGTCCACGGTGCACTCCATCACCCTCGGCAGCCGCAGCGCCATCAGCGCCCCCATCAGCAACAGCCCGGCGCTCACGAACAGGGTCACGTGCAGGCCGTTCACAAAGGCGTGCCGGGCCGCCTGGTGCAGCGCCGTCCCCGCGGGACCGCCGAGCCGCTCGGCCACCTGGTAGGCCTCGCCGAGCGAGTTCGCGGCGGCCCTCGTCGCGGCCTCCGGCACGCCGGGCAGCCCGCTCAGACCGGGCGCGTAGGCCGCGTTCATGACACTGCCGAGCAGCGCGATACCCATGCCCGCGCCGAGCTGGTACGAGGTCTCGCCGATCGCCGCGGCCCCGCCGGCGCTCTCCGGCGGCGCCTCGCTGAGCATCGACTCGTACGCCGAGAAGAGCGTGGTCTGGAGCCCGAAACCGAGCAGCACGAAGCCGACGGTGAGCAGCAGCGGCCGGTCGTGCTGCCCCATGAGGGTGAGCAGCAGCACGGCGGCGGCGGTCAGCACGAAGCCCCAGCCGACCATCCGGCGCGGCCCGAGCCTGCGCAGCGTGTACGAGCCGGTGGCGCCCGCGGCCATGGCGGCGAAGGTCAGCGGCAGCAGCCGAAGGCCGGTCTCCAGGGGGCTGAGCCCGAGGACCAGCTGGAGGTACTGGACGGCGATCAGCTCCAGGCCGACCAGGGCCAGCATGCCAAGGACGATGCAGCCGACCGAGGTGGTGAAGGCCGGCCGGGAGAACAGCCGCATGTCGATCAGCGGGTGGGCGCGCCGCTTCTGGCGCCGTACGAAGAGGACGAGCAGCGCGCCGCCGAGCAGCAGCGGGCCCGCGGTGGCCAGGGTGAACGGGGGGTCGCCGGCGCCGAGCCGCTTGACCCCGAGGACCGCGCCGAGCACACCGGCGGTGGCCATGAGGGCGCCGAGCACGTCCCAGGGCCCGTCGGAGCCGCCCTTGGACTCGGGCAGCAGCCAGCGGCCGAGCGGCAGGATGATCATCATCAGCGGGATGTTGATCAGGAAGACCGAGCCCCACCAGTAGTGCTCGACCAGGAAGCCGCCGAGCACCGGACCGGTGGCGGCGCCGACGGCGGCGACCGCCGTCCAGATGCCGATGGCGGTGGCCCGCTCGCGCCGGTCGGGGAAGACCGCGCGGAGGATCGAGAGCGTGGCGGGCATGATCATCGCGCCGCCGACCCCGAGCAGGGCGCGGGCGCCGATCAGGACCTCGGGGGTGGTGGCGAGCGCGGCGACCGCGGAGGCGACGCCGAACAGCGCGTATCCGAGGAGCAGCACCCGTCTGCGGCCGACCCGGTCGCCGAGCGTGCCGAAGAGGATCAGCAGCGAGGCGCAGATCAGCGGATAGGCGTCGACGATCCACAGCAGCGCGGTGGAGCTGGGGTTCAGGTCCTCGGTGAGCGAGGGGACGGCGACGTGCAGCACCGTCGAGTCGAGCGCGACGAGCAGCAGGCTCACACAGAGGACGACGAGGACGACCCAGCGGTTGGCGCCGCCGGCAGCGGTTCGGAGCCGCGCTCCGGCCGTGTTCGTCCGCGTCATGTACGTACCTCCCAGTGAAGCCCTCGCGCTCGGCGGGCACCTGCCGGGGGCTGGCCCCGGGGCGGCCCGGCATCGACGGGCGAGTGAGCCGTCAGCGTACGCGAGTTCAAGGCCCGAGCGCGTGGCGCAGCTCTCACCCCGGCGGGCCGCGGGGTGTGGCGTACACCACTCGGCCCGCGCCGCGCGTCGCGTGGAATTCGGTGCGGAGAGTCGTTCCGCCAATTGATCCGGCATTCTCCGGCGCCTCAAACAGACTTCCGGAAACGCCCGGGCGGCAATAGGGCAGAAGGTCATCGGATTTTCCGACGGACGACGGGAACAAACGCCCGGCTGAGAGCAACTCCACATCACATCGTCATCACGAAGGGACCGGAACGACCAAGGTCGCTACTCACTCCCTGTAACGTCGATTGGGTGCGTACCGACATCTTTGCCCGGCTGGACCGGGAGCCGGAACCGCCGAAGATAGAGGTCCCGCGGATGACCCGCACGCGTCTCGCCCTCTTCGGCGGGACGTTGGCGTTCTATCTGGCCATCGTCGTCGCCGTACTCCTGTCGACCTGGCTGGTGACCCTCGACTGGAAGATCATGCTGTTCCGGCCCTATCAGCAGTGGCCGGAGCTGCACGCCTTCCTCGACTACTACGTCGTCCTCGGCCAGCGCGGCCCCACGGCCGTCATGGTGGCGGCCTGGCTGGGCTGGCGCTCCTGGCGTCAGCACACGCTGCGACCGCTGCTCTCCCTCGGCGCCGCGCTGCTCCTCCTCAACGTGACCGTCGGCGCGGTCAAGCTCGGACTCGGCCGCCTCGGCCCCCACTACGCGACGCAGGTCGGCTCGGCCGAGCTCTTCGCCGGCGGCGATATATTCCCGTCCGGGCACACCGCGAACGCGGTCGTGACCTGGGGCATCCTGGCCTATCTGGCGACCACGCCGAGGGCCCGCCGCTATCTGTCGGCCCTCTCGGCCGTGGTCGCCCTCGGGGTCGGCCTGACCACCGTCTACCTCGGCACCCACTGGCTCAGCGACGTGCTGCTGGGCTGGGCCGCCGGCCTGCTCATCCTGCTCGCGCTGCCCTGGTGCGAGCCGGTGATCGCGGTGGCCGAGGCCTGGATCCTGGGGCTGCGGGACCGGCTGCGCGAGCAGCTGCGGGCCCGTCGGCGGCTGGTCCCCTCGCTGCCCGTGGCGGGCGGCGGAGCGGTGCCGGGACTCTTCCCGCAGCGCCCGACGGGGGCCGAGGAGCCGGCCCGGGAGAAGGTCGGCGCCGGTTCGGGACGGGCGGCCTCGGGCCGCGCGACAGGTCTTCAGGGCCCGCCGCTCGCCCCGCCGCGCGCCCATCACGCGGTGCGTTCGGAGCGCGGCCCGGTCGGTCCGGCCGGCGCCCGCCGCCCGCCGCACTCGCGGCCGGCCACCGGCGGCTGAGCCGTCGGCACGACATGACAGGTGGGGCCCCGGCCGGGATCGGCCGGGGCCCCACCTGTCATGTCCCCCGTGTCGTGTCCCTCGGGACGTCAGCCGAGCCAGGCCCGGGTGACGACCTCGTCCTCGACCTCGAAGTTGATGCGCCCGGCCAGGTACTCCATGGTCACGATCGAGCCCGGCGGCAGGCACCGGACGACGCGCCAGCCCCTGTTCCGGGCGAGGCGCTCGGCGCGGTCGGCGGCGAGCCCCACATACGTTTCGGGTGCGTGTTCGGGTGTCATACAGCTCACGTTAGCCCCTTGCCGGTCACGCTTGTGTCACAGGTTCTCGACATATGTTTGACAGGGACGCGATCGTTCGTACGGGTGGTTTCCGGCCGCCACTCCGGTAATTCCCGACCCTTCTCCGGAATTCGGGTACTGCTCCCCTCCGCCGGGAATTCCCGGGCATCGGCCCACATGCGCGGCTTTCACGATTTCCGCGCACCGCGCACACATCGTCCGCCGACCGGACGACCCGACGGTCCGCCTCCCCCGGATCCCGTTCGGTGCGGAGCATCATCCAGGGATGGTTACCGAGACCTCGGCCGGAACCGCCGAATCCGCACGCCAGCGGCATGGCCGGGTCCTGGTCGACTGGATCACCACCACCGACCACAAGAAGATCGGCCACCTGTATCTGGTGACCTCGTTCGTCTTCTTCCTGATCGCCGGGGCCCTCGCGATGGTGATGCGGGCCGAGCTGGCCAGGCCCGGACTCCAGCTGGTGACGAACCTGGAGTTCAACCAGGCCTTCACCCTGCACGGCACGATCATGCTGCTGCTCTTCGCGACCCCGACCTTCGCGGGCTTCGCCAACGAGCTGGTGCCGCTGCAGATCGGCGCGCCCGACGTCGCCTTCCCGCGGCTCAACATGTTCTCGTACTGGCTGTTCCTCTTCGGCGGCCTGATGGTGCTCGGCTCCGCCTTCACGCCCGGCGGCCCCGCCGCCTTCGGGTGGACGGCCTACGCGCCGCTGAACAGCCTGCTGCGGTCGCCGGGCGTCGGCGTCGACCTGTGGATCATGGGGCTCGCGCTCTCCGGCTTCGGCACGATCCTGACCTCGGTGAACTTCCTGGCGACCATCATCGGGATGCGGGCGCCGGGCATGACCATGTTCCGGATGCCGATCTTCACCTGGAACATCCTCTTCACCACGATCCTGGTGCTCATGGCCTTCCCGGTGCTCGCCGCCGCCCTGCTCGTCCTGGAGGCCGACCGGCGGCTCGGCGCGCTGGTCTTCCAGCCGGAGAACGGCGGCGCGCTGCTGTGGCAGCACCTGTTCTGGTTCTTCGGGCACCCCGAGGTGTACATCATCGCGCTGCCGTTCTTCGGCATCATCAGCGAGATCGTCCCGGTCTTCTCCCGCAAGCCGATCTTCGGCTACACGACCCTGGTGGCCGCCACGATGACCATCACCGGCCTGTCGGTGGTCGTGTGGGCGCACCACATGTTCGCGACCGGTGCGGTGCTGCTGCCCTTCTTCTCGCTGCTGTCCTTCCTGATCGCGGTGCCCACCGGGGTGAAGTTCTTCAACTGGACCGGCACCATGCTGGGCGGCTCGCTCTCCTTCGAGACGCCGATGCTGTGGGCCACCGGCTTCCTGGTGTCGTTCCTGTTCGGCGGGCTCACCGGGGTGATCCTCGCCTCGCCGCCGATGGACTTCGCCGTCACCGACTCGTACTTCGTGGTCGCCCACTTCCACTACACCGTGTTCGGCACGGTCGCCTTCGCGACCTTCGCGGGCTTCTACTTCTGGTGGCCCAAGTTCACCGGGCGGATGCTCGACGAGCGGCTGGGGAAGATGCACTTCTGGACGCTCTTCGTCGGCTTCCACACGACGTTCCTCGTCCAGCACTGGCTCGGCGCCGAGGGCATGCCCCGGCGGTACGCCGACTACCTCGAAGCCGACGGCTTCACCGCCCTCAACACGGTCTCGACCATCGGCGCCTTCCTGCTGGGCGCCTCCACCCTGCCGTTCCTCTACAACGTGTGGCGCACCTGGCGGTACGGGGAGAAGGTCGACGTCGACGACCCCTGGGGGTTCGGCCGCTCGCTGGAGTGGGCGACGTCCTGCCCGCCGCCCCGCCACAACTTCGTCGCGGTGCCCCGGATCCGCTCCGAGGCCCCCGCCTTCGACCTGCACCACCCGGAGTTCGCCGCGTACGAGCGGATGCGGCTGGCCGGCCCGCCGCCGGAGCGCCGGCCGGCCGGGCGGGAGCGCGGGGGGACGGAGCTCTGAGGAGCCGGCCCGGTCCGGCCTCGGGTCAGCGGAAGCGGCGGACCAGCACGCCCGCCTTCGCCTTCGCCGCGTAGACGGCGTCGAGGACCGTGCCGACCGCGCGGTGGACGGCCGCACTGCCACGCCCGTGGCTCCGGGCGCGGGGGCGGGCGGCGGCCCCGGCGGCCAGTTCGGCCCAGATCGTCTCGTGGCGGGCCGCGATCCGGACCGGGTCGAAGCGCTCGGACGCGACGAGGGCCGCCTTCGCCGCGCGGGCCCGGCCCTCGTCGTCGTTGATGAGGGCGAGCAGGGCCGAGGCGACCGCCGCGGTGTCGTCGACCGGGACGAGCCGGCCGTCGACGCCGTCCTCGATGATCTCGCCGGGGCCGTGCGGGCAGTCGGTGGAGACGACCGGGAGGCCGCAGCGCATCGCCTCGACGATGGTCATGCCGAAGGACTCGCGCCGGGAGGTGACGGCGGCGAGCGAGCCCTTGGCCCACTCCGGCTCCATCGGGTGCGCGGTGCCCATGAGGAAGACATGCCCGCCGAGGGAGCGCCGCTCGATCTGCCGGGCCAGCGTCTTCTTCAGGTTGTCGGAGGCGTCGCCGGTGCCGTAGATGCGCAGCTTCCAGTCGGGGCGGGCCGCGGCCACATCGGCGAAGGCGTCGATCAGCAGGTCGTAGCGCTTGACCGGGGTGAGCCGGCCGGCCGCCACGACGATCTTCGCGGCGGGGTCGGCCGGCGGCACGTCCGGCGCGGGCACGCTGTTGGGCACGGCGTCGACGCGGACGCCGGGCAGGGCGAGCGCCCGGTAGGAGCGGGCGTCGGCCTCGGTGACGGTGGTGACGGCGTCCAGGAGCGCGTACTCGTGGGCGATGTCACGGCGCAGCCGGTAGCTGTGCCCGTCGAGGATCAGGTGCTCCTGGCCGACCAGGACCGGTCCGCGCGGGGCCTGCCGGGCCAGCTGCACGTTGAGGCCGGGGCGGGTGGCGACCACCACGTCCGCCTCGACCGAGGCCAGGTGGGCGCCGATCCGGGCGTCGGTGAGCGCGCTGTACTGCTTCCAGCGCCCGTCGCCCCTCGGGAAGACCCGGGCGGGACGCCGGAAGTCGGGGTGCCCGCCGTCGTAACCCGGGCTGTTCTTCCGCAGGTCGACGAGGTGACGCAGGGTCACTCCGGCGGGAACGCCGAGGATCGGCTCGTCACGGTGGCGGAACACCGAGACGATCTCGACCTCGTGACGTTCCGCCAGCTCGGCGGCGAGGGTGAAGGTCGTCCGGATCGTGCCGCCGATGTGATAGCCGTTGTGGAGCAGGAAAGAGATGCGCATGACGCTTACCGGTCCCCCCGGTCTAGTGCGTGGTCGGGGCGACTGTACTGTGCGCCCGGCGAAGGCGTCGTTCACGGCCGGTACGGGAGTTGGGGCAACGTGGCGCAGTCGGTGTCCATCTCGCCCTGCGACACCCAGCCGCGCCCGTCCTGCCACCGGGCCACGGACAGACAGGTGCGGCGCGTGCTCGGCGGCCGCGCGAGGTGCTCGAACCGTACGGGCAGCAGCAGCCCCCGCGCGGTGTACGGCTCCGGCCGGTTCATGAACTCCTCGACGCACGCCCGGGTCAGGTGCTTCCCGCAGGACTTCGCGGCGTCCGTGAACCACATGGCGGCGGCCCAGCCCTCCAGCTGCCACTGGGAGAGCGGCCGGTTCCCCATCGCCGCCCGGAACTCCCGTACGGCGGGCTGCCCGGCGGTCCCGGCTGTGTCGGCCGTGTCGGCTGCGTCGGCCGTGTCGTCGTAGTTGCGACTGGAGCCGGTCACATAGAGCACGGCGCGGCAGCCGGGCGCGCCCGCGTAGTCGCGTGGCACGGTGGAGGACCAGTTCTGCACGTTGGTGACCTTGGCGGCGACATGGACGCCGAGCGCCTCCATCGCCTCGCACAGCCGGGCGTTGCCGTGGGTGTCCAGGGCGTCGAGGACGAGGTCGGCGCGCTGCGCCCGCAGATCGGCCGCGACCGCGCGGAAGTTGGGCAGCGCGAAGTCGACCTGTTCGTCGACGACCCGGTAGCCCTCGGCGCGCAGCCCTTCGGCGATCAGCCGGGCGTACGAGGCGGAGGCGGCCTGGTTGTAGGAGACGACGGCGGCGGTACGGGCGCCCAGGTGCTGCCGGAACCAGCGGTAGACCTCGGTGCCGCCGTACAGCACGCCGTTCCAGCCGGGGGCCCGGCCGGTGCGCGGGGCGGAGCTGCCGTAGATCCCGTACAGGTGCGGATAGGTGTCGTAGGCGGGGGTCAGCGGCTGGCCGCCGATGTCGGGGACGCCGGCCCGGGAGACCAGTGGGGCGCCCGCGTAGTCCAGGGCGGTGGTGGCGACCAGGGCGAAGACCTTCTTCTCGTCGATCAGCTCGTGCACGCACGCGTTGTTGCCGACGCCGCTGCCGCCGTCGTCGCAGGTGACCACCTCGACCTTGCGGCCGTCGATGCCGCCGCGCGCGTTGAGGGCGTCGAAGTAGGCGCGGGCGCCGTCGCGGGGGCCGGTGAAGGTCTCGCCGCCGACCGGGCTGGTGGCGCTGGTGATGACGCCGACGCGGAGCGACCCACCGTCGGAGGGGGGGTTGGCGGTGGGCCGCGTCTCGAAGTCGTGTTCCGGAAGCCGGCTGCCGCAGCCGGCCAGCAGGAGGGCGAGGAGGACGGTGGCGGCGCGGACGGCTCGGGCGGCGAGCGGGGCCGCGTCAGCAGCCGGGAACCTGCGCACCGCTGAGCTGGACCAGGCCGCAGAGGGTCTTCACGGAGACCTTCCAGGTGTTGTTCTGCAGGACGGAGGTGCCCTTGGCGCCGGGCAGGGCGGGGCTGCCGCCGACGAGCAGGTCGTAGGTGACGTCGGCGCCGGTGGGCGAGGTGAACGCGATGGCCGTGACCTTCGCGGAGGCCATGCCCGCGGTCTTGTCAGCGGCGAACGCCCCGAGCACGGGCGCCATCTTCTCGCCGTTCTCCAGGAGCTTGATCCTCTCGGTCGGCGGGGTCTTCGGGTCGAAGAAGGCCGTCCAGTTCTTGGCGATCTGCGCCTTGGCGGCGACCGGGTCGGCGGGTCCGCTCGCCTGGGCGGTGGTGGCGCTGGTGCCGGTGCTGGAGCCGCTGTCCGAGCAGCCCACGAGGGCGGGGGTCAGCAGCAGCGTCGCGGCGGCCGCGAGGGTCGCGGCACGTCGTCCGAGAACCATCTGGCTCACCACCGGATGTCCGTCCAGGCCGGGCGGCCTGATGATTCCAGGGTGTGCCGGATAGGGGCATAGTGCAAGAAAGCGGACGAAGAAGATGGAGGATGAGGGAGAAGCCCGTGCCGACGTCGACACCCCGGATCCTGCTGTGGGGCGGACTCGCGGCGGCCGCCGGGGGCGCGGTGCTGTGCGCGCTCGGCTGGTACGGCATCTCGGGCGAACGCTTCGCGGAACGGCAGCTGCCGTATCTCGCCTCGTGCACGGTGCCGGGAGCGGCGCTGATCGTCGCGGGAGCGGTCCTGCTGGCGGCGGGGACCCGCGCCGCACCCGCCCGCCCACACACCCCCGCCCCCGACGCCCCTCCCTCTCCCCCTTCCCCTCCCCCTCCCTCCTCGACCGGCCCCCCGCTCCGCGTCCCCGGCGGGACGCTCGCCCACCGCCCCGACTGCCCGCTGGTGGCGGCGCGGCCGGAGGCGGTGCCGGTGGGGGACGCGGAGCTGGACCCCTGTCCGGTGTGTGAGCCGTGGCCTCGCTGACGTACGACCTGACGCTCGCCGGCCTGGCGGTCGGCAGCGCGGCGGCGCTCACCGGCATCGGCCTGATCGTCACCTACCGGGCGACCGGCGTCCTGAACCTGGCGCACGGCGCGGTCGCGATGATCTGCGCGTACGTGCTGCGCCAGCTGGTGGTGGAGTGGTCCTGGCCGCTCCCCTCGGCCACCGCGTTCACCCTGCTCCTCGTGGCACCGGCCATCGGTCTCGTGCTTGACCGCGCGGTCTTCCGGCCGCTCGCGCTGGCGGGCGCGAACCCGGCGCAGACCCTGGTGGCCTCGATCGGCGTCTTCGTCCTGCTCGTCGGCGTGGCGGCGCTGGTCTGGGGCACCGGCGCCCGCTCGGACGCGCCGGTGCTGCTCGGCGACGACCCGTGGGCGCAACTGGCGGCGGTGGTGGCGCTGGCCTGCCTGGTGGGGGCGGTGACCCGGTGGACCCGCTTCGGCCGGGAGCTGCGGGCGGTCGTGGACAACCGGCCGCTCGCGATGGTCTCCGGCATCGCCGCGGACCGGGTGTCGGCGGCGGGCTGGGCCTTCGGCTCGTTCACGGCGGGCCTCACCGGGGTGCTCCTCGCGCCGTACGTGCGGCTCGACCCGTACGGGATGCCGCTGCTGGTGGTCGAGGTGATCGCGGTCGCGGTGGTGGCCCGGATGCGGAGCCTGCCGGTGGCGGTGCTGACCGGGCTCGCGCTGGGCGTGGCCCAGGCCCAGCTCACCCGGCTGCACCCGGAGGGGTGGGCGGGGCCGCTGGTCCAGGCGGTGGGGGCGAACCTCTTCGTGGTGGCGCTGCTCGTCGCGGCGCTGGTGCTGCCGGGCGTGGGCGGCGGGGACACGCTGCCGCCGACGACGACCGCGGGCCGCGTCCCGCCGGGCCTGTGGCTGACGGCGGGCATCCTGATGCTCCTGCCGCTGGGCTTCGGCGGCACCGACCTCACGACCTCGGTCCAGGTCCCGGCCCTCGCCGTCATCCTCCTCTCGCTGGTCGTCGTCTCGGGCCGGGCCGGGCAGATCGCGCTGGGCCAGACGGCGTACGCGGGCCTGGGCGCGCTCTTCACGGCCCTGCTTGCGGCGGCCGGGCTCCCGGAGCTGGTGGCGCTGGGGGCGGCGGTGCTGTGCGTGGCGCCGCTGGGCCTGCTGACCGGCTGGCCCGCGATCCGCCGCCACGGCCTGGCGCTGGCGCTGGCCACGCTGGCGGTCGGCGTGGCGGTCAGCCGCTTCGTCCTGACCCAGCCCTACGCCACGGCGGGCCTGACGGTCTCCCGCCCGGCCGCCTTCGCGGACGACCGCGCGTACTACACCCTGGAACTCGCCCTCCTCACCGCCTCCCTCCTCCTGGTGGCGGCCCTGCGCCGAGGCCGCACGGGCCGCGCCCTCGCCGCCCTGCGCGACCACGAGCCCGGCGCGGAGGCGGCGGGCGTCCGCGTCTCCGCCCTCAAACTCCTCTCCTTCACCCTGGGCGCGGCCCTGGCGGCCCTGGGCGGCGGCCTCCTGACCATGGGCCAGCGCACCTTCGACCCCGACGCGTACGACCCCCTCCAAGGCCTCCTCTGGTTCGCCGCCGTCCTAACCCTGGGCGCCGACACCCTCCTCACCCCCCTCCTGGCCGCCGCCCTCCTCACCGCCACCCACGCGGGCGTGGCAGCGGCATCGATCGGCATCCTGGCGATGCTGGTAGGCCGGGTGCCACCACTGCTGGCCGGGCTGGGGAGGGGGGTACGCACACCCCCCGCTGCCGCCGACGGCGCGGCACCCCCCACGGGAGGACCCGCACCTCTGCCCACCCACAGAACGGGTGGTGCGGGTGGGAACCCCAGCCCGGCCGAAGGCCGGGCGCACCCCCACCGGCCCGCAGCCGGGCCGGCCACCCCCACCCCCCACCGGCCCGCGGCCGGACCCCCCACCCTCCAGGCCCACCACCTCACCCTCACCTACCCCGGCGGCCTCACCGCCCTCCACACCGTCACCCTCACCCTCCACCCCGCCCGCATCACCGCCCTCGTCGGCCCCAATGGCGCCGGCAAGAGCACCCTGTTCGACTGTCTCGCGGGGACCCTGCGGCCCACCGCGGGCCGGGTCACCCTCGCCGGGGCCGACATCACCGCGCGCCCCGCCCACACCCGCGCCCGCCTGGGCATCGGCCGGACCTTCCAGCGGCTCGCCGTGTTCCCGTCCCTCACCGTCGAGGAGAACGTCCGGGTCGGCGCCGAGCAGAGCGGCAGGACCACCCCGGGCGCGGTGGAGCAGGCCCTGCGGCTCGTCGGGCTCGCGGGACCGGTGCGGCACCGCGCGGCGGCCGGGCTGCCGACCGGGACGCTGCGCCGGGTCGAGCTGGCCCGGGCGCTGGCGGGCCGGCCGCACACCCTGCTGCTCGACGAGCCCGCCGCGGGCCTGGACACCACAGAGACCGCGACCCTCGCCCGGATCCTCGAAGCCCTGGCCGCCGACGGCCTGACCGTGCTGGTCGTCGAGCACGACCCGGACCTCGTCGCCGGCATCGCCCGTACCGTCCACACGATGGAAGGCGGCCGGATCGTGTCATGAGCGTCGAGATCGCCCTGCGCGCCGCCCGGGTCCGCTACGGCCCCCTGGAGGCCCTGCACGGCCTCGACCTGCCGCTGCCCGCCGCCACGGTCACCGTCCTCCTGGGCCGCAACGGCGCCGGCCGCAGCTCCGCGCTGCGCGCCCTCGCCGGGACGGTGCCGCTCGCGGCGGGGCGGGTGGAGTGGCGCGGCACCGACGTCACCCGGCTGCCCGCCCACGCGCGCGCCCGCCGCGGCCTGTGCTTCGTACCGGACCTGCGGGCCGTCTACGCGACCCTCACCGTCGCGGAGAACCTGGACCTCGCGGCGCCCGGCCGCCAGGACGAGGCCCTCGCCGCGTACCCGGAACTGACACCGCTGCTCGCGCACCGCGCCGGCACCCTGTCCGGCGGCGAGCGCCGGATGCTCGCGCTCGTCCGCGCCGTGCTGTCGGACGCCCGCGTGGTGCTGGTCGACGAGCCGGCGCTCGGCCTGTCGCGGGCGGTGGCCGCCCGTACGTACGCGCTGCTCGCCGCCCTCGCCCGCCCCGGCGGCGCGGCCGTCGTCCTGGCCGAGCAGCGGATCCCGCACGGGCTGCCGCCGGGCTCCGTCGCGTACGAGCTGCGGCGCGGCTCCCTCGCCGCCGCCGGCGAGATCCCGACGCCACCCCGCCCCACATACCCCTCGGGGGAATGAATCCGGAAGGTGTTAGGTTGTGCGAGCCGAAAAACGCACCGCTTGTACACTTTTCTGGATTGGTCCCCATGTCGTCACCCACCGCAACATCCACCGCGGCACCCCCCGCACCCGGACGCCACCTGGGCCTGGCCCTCGTCGTCATCGCCTCGGCCCAGCTGATGGTCGTGCTCGACGGCACGATCACCAACATCGCGCTGCCGAGCCTCAAGGAGGACCTGGACATCTCGGCCTCCGGGCTCGCCTGGGTCGTCAACTCCTACGTCCTGGCCTTCGGCGGCCTCCTGCTGCTCGGCGGAAAGACCGGTGACCTCTTCGGGCGCCGCAAGGTCTTCCGTATCGGCATCGCCGTCTTCACCCTCGCCTCGCTGCTCGGCGGCTTCGCGACCAGCTCGGAGCTGCTGATCGCGGCGCGCGTCCTCCAGGGCGTCGGGGCGGCGGTGGCCGCCCCGACCGCGCTGTCACTGATCGCCACGACGTTCCCGGAGGGCGCTCCCCGGAACAAGGCGATGGGCGTGTACGCCGCCATGTCCGGCGTCGGCGCGACCGTCGGACTGCTGCTCGGCGGGCTGCTCACCGAGTACCTCGACTGGCGCTGGGTGTTCTTCGTGAACGTCCCGATCGGCCTCGCCGTCCTGTTCGGCACGAAGGTCCTCGCCGAGGGCGAGCGGGTGCGCGGGCGGCTCGACGTCCCCGGCGCGGTGACCGGAACCGCCGGCCTGGTCTCCCTCGTCTACGCCATCACGCGGGGCGGCGAACACGGCTGGACCGAGGGCGGCACCCTCGCGTTCTTCGGCACCGCCGCCGTCCTCCTGGTCGTCTTCGTCGTCCTCCAGACCAAGGTCTCGGCGCCGATGCTGCCGCTGCGCCTGCTCGCCGACCGCAACCGCGCGGGCTCGTACGCGACGATGCTGTTCATCGGCGCGGGCATGTTCGCGATGTTCTACTTCCTGTCGCTCTTCATGCAGCAGGTCCTCGGCTACAACGCCATGCGGACGGGTCTCGCCTACATCCCGTTCAGCATAGGAATGGGCATGGCGACGGGCATGGGCTCGAAGCTGGTGGCGAAGTTCGCTCCGCGCGCGCTGACCGTCCCCGGTCTGGTCCTCGCCGCCGCGGGCATGCTGTGGCTGGGCTCGCTGACCCCCGACTCCTCCTACTGGGCGCACCTCATGCCGGCGATGTTCATCACGGCGGTCGGTCTGGGCACGTCCTTCCTCCCCGTCACCCTCGGCGCGGTCTCCGGCGTCGGCCACGAGGACGCCGGTATCGCCTCGGCGCTGCTCAACACGGCCCAGCAGATCGGCGGGGCCATCGGTCTCGCCGTCCTGGCCACGGTCTCGACGGCCAAGGCCGACGACACGCTCGCCCACGCGGACGGCGCCTACTACCAGGCGCTGGCGACCGGCGACACCAGCCTCCTCGCCCGCGCCGCGAGCGCGCTGACCGAGGGCTACACCGCGGCCCTCGTGGGCTCGGCCGTCCTGATGATCGCGGGGATCGTGGTCGTCGGCCTCGCCGTGAACGCCAAGCGCCCCGAGCCCGGGACGGCCGACGGGCCGGCTCCCGTACACATGGGCTGACATGCGAGGACGGCCGGACCGGAGGGGTGATCCCCGGTCCGGCCGTCCGCGTACGATCGCTCACGTCCCCGGTCACTCTGGAATCAAGGAGCACCGCCATGCCGGAGAAGGAGACCAAGGGCGAGCGGACCCGCAGGCGCATCCTGGAGGCGGCCCGTCAGGAGTTCGGCCGGCAGGGGTACGAGCGCGCCACGATCCGGGGCATCGCGGCCGCCGCGGAGTGCGACAAGTCCTCCGTCATCAAGTACTTCGGCACCAAGCAGCAGCTGTTCCGCGAGGCGGTGGACTGGCAGGCGTCGTTCGACGCGGCCGAGCTGAGGGTGGACGACCGGCAGGGCGAGGAGTACCTCCGCGCCATGCTCGCCGACTTCGCCGGGCCCCGGAACGACCCGATGTTCGCCCTGCTCCGCTCCGCGATGACCAACGAGGAGGCCGCACAGCTCCTCCGTGAGAAGACCACCACCGGCGCCGTGGACCCGCTGGCCGAGGCGATGGAGGGACCGGACGCGCGGCTGCGGGCGGCCCTGCTGTCGGCGGTGATGTTCGGGATCGCGGTCCAGCGGGAGATGCTGAGGATGCCCTACCTCGCCGACGCGGACCTGGAGGACGTGCTCCGTCTGTCGGGCCCGATGCTGCGCCGGCTCCTCGAACCGCGGCCCGCGCAGGACCCCGACGCCACGCCCTAGGGAAGCCGCAGCAGCGTCCCCACCATCAGCCGGTCCGGGTCCGGACCGACCGCCGCGCGGTTCGCGGCGTACAGCGCCTCCCAGCCGCCCCGTACGGAGAAGCGGCGGGCGACCCTGCTGAGGGTGTCGCCGGCCTGGACGACATGGGCGCGGCCGCTCAGCCCGTACCGCTTGGAGCAGACCGGCCAGGCGCCCCAGCCCTGGACCCGCAGGACGTCCTCGGCGACGGTGATCTGCTGGGCGCGGGTCGCGAGGTCGGCCCGCCGGGCGTACCGCAGGCCGCCGAAGTCGCGCCAGGTCGGCTGCTGGAACTGGAGCCCGCCGTAGAAGCCGTTGCCGGTGTTCACCGCCCACCGCCCGCCGCTCTCGCACTCGGCGACGCACCCCCACGGCCACTGGTCCCGCGCGCACGCCTCGACCGGTGAGGGGGCCGCGGCCTCGGCGGCGGCCGCCGGGGCGAGGAGCGCGGCGGCCAGGACGGCACCGGCCGTCGCAGATCGGATCTTCGACATCGGCGCAGGCTAGGCAGCCACCGCGCACGCCCGGCCCGTGCCGCGCGGAACACCGTTCACATGCCACCCGGTCGGCGTCACACAAGTTGTCGGCCGCGCACGCGTGACCCCGGCCGAGGCTTGCCCGTTGAACTCGGCATGAGACGCCCGGGAACCGCCCGGCCGTCGCACGCACCGAGTCCAGGGAGCCCCCCGTGCCGCGCATGCTCGACGTCAGCGAGGACGTACGCGCCGAGATCGGCGACGAAGAAGCCGACCGGCTGCTCGCCGGCGACAACGCCCCGGGCAGCTACGACTGCACCTCCTGCCGTACGCCGGGCGATTCCGAGCAGGAGCGCACCAGCACGGTGCTGTTCGTCGGCGACGAGACCGCCGTCCTCGCCTTCGCCCACGCCAGCTGCATCCCGTCCCAGGTCGTCCGGGTCGAGGAGGCGCAGCTCCAGGGTGCCGTGGCCTCCATCGCGGCGGCGGACGCGGCCGACTCGCTGGCCGTGTCCCACCCGGAGCAGGCGGTGCTCGGCGTCACCAGCGGTCTGGTGCTGATCGAGGGCGAGCTGCACCCGGCGCTCGTGGTGGAGCCGACCGCCCCGGTCGCCCGTCCCGGCTCGGAGGGCCTGGTCGACGAGTTCCTGCCGCTCCTGGCGGAGCAGGGCTTCCAGCCGGTGTCGGACATGAACGTGAAGCCGGCCCCGCTGCCGGGCTGGTCGGTCCTGGTCGCCATGGGCCAGCTGCACTCGGTGCTCCAGCCGGGCGCCGGCGGCGCGGGCCAGGTCGCCTGGTGGCAGGCGCACCAGCCGCTCCAGGTCACCGAGGGCTGGCGGGCCGCGGCGAACAAGTCGCACACGGTGCTGGTGTTCGCCGCCCCGGTCGGCTCCATCGGCCAGCAGCCGCGCGAGGACCTGCTGCGGGACGCCCTGGAGAAGGCCGCGGCCAACGGGCGTCTGGTCGCCGCCGCCATGCCGCTGGCCGGTACGTGATGGCGGACGTCCCCGGCATAAGGCCGGCGCGCGTCCCGGGCCTTCCCACCGTGCCGCGCCCCCGGGCTCCTCTTTCCGAGGGGCGCCCGCATCTCACGGAGGGCGGGGTCGTTGGCACCTACGTGCACCCATACGACCCCTTCCGTCAGCAGTATCCGAGTCCGATCCCGTCCATGCGTCCGGCGCAGGACATGTCGGCGGGTCCTTCGGCGACGCCGATCTACGACGCCCTGTACTCCGAGTACCGCCGGTCGTTCCTCACCCTGCCGGGCGACCGCAGCGGCGAGGAGGAGCTGAGCTTCCGGTCGTTCGGGGCGGGGACGTACGGTCACACCTCACAGGGACACGGGCCGGGACACGGCCACGGCCACGGCCATCGGCATGCCGGCTGGTCGGCGTACGCGCTGCCGCCGGGGCGGACCAGCCCGTAGGGACACAGGGGAACGGGACGGTCTGGAACAAGGTGGGTGGGGCTGCCGGAACGCTCTACGC